>DATAPC010000135.1:0-10297 GCA_036265415.1 Gaiella sp. | reverse complement strand
CCTCGCCGAGGCGGTGCGGCGCGGACGGCGGGTGCGGACGGCGTACCGGTCGTACGCCGGGGAGCGGACGCGCCGCGAGCTGAGCCCGTACGGCATCGTCGTCCACGCCGCCCGGTGGTACCTGGCGGCGTACGACCACCTCCGCGACGACATGCGCACCTTCCGGATCGACCGCATGTCGACGACCGTGCTGCTCGACACGCCGGCGACACCCGCACCGCACGGATTCGACGCCGTCGAGCACGTGAGCCGCTCGCTCGCACGTCTGCCGTGGGGCGTCGAGGTCGAGGTGCTGCTCGATCTCCCCGTCGACCGCGCGGCACGCCGGCTTCCGTCCACGCTGGCCGAGCTCGTCGAGACGGACGACGGGACGCTCCTGCGCATGCGCGTTGACTCGCTCGACTGGATGGCGGGAACGCTCGCGAGCCTCGGCTGCGGCTTCACGATCCGCTCGCCGGAGGAGCTCCGCACGAGCGTGCGCGACCTCTCGGCGCGGCTCGCAGCGGCGGGGTAGGCGGCTGCTCTCCGACGTCGAGTCGGGCGCAGGACACGATTGGCATATAAGCGGAGCGACCACTCCGCTTCTGCTACCGTGCTTCGGTGACCGCTCCCCAGACGACGCCGGCGCCCTTGCGGCGCGACGCGCGCGAGAACCGCGACCGGATCCTCGCCGCCGCGCGAGCGGTGTTCGCAGCCGAGGGCGTCGAGGTGCCGGTCGAGGAGATCGCCGAGCGCGCGGGCGTCGGCATGGGAACGCTCTACCGGCGCTTTCCGACGAAGCACGACCTCGTCGAGGCCGTGATCGAGGAGTCGCTCGAGGCGTTCGTCGTGGCGGCGGAGGGCGCCCTCGCCGAGGACGATCCGTGGACCGGGTTCACGCGCTTCGTCGAGCGGGTGCTCGAGCTCCACGTCGAGAACCGCGCGCTGCGCGAGGTGCTCGCCGGGACCGACCAGGGGCACGCCCGCGACGCCGTCCGCAAGCGCGTGCGCCCGCTCGTGCGCCGGCTGATCGAGCGCGCCCATGCGGACGGGTCGCTGCGCCCCGACTTCACGCCCCAGGACATGCCTCTCGTCTTCATGACGGGTGGCCGCGTGCTCGAGGCGGCGCGCGGCGTCGCCCCGGACCTCTGGCGCCGCTACCTCGGCCTGCTCCTCGACGGCCTCCGCGCCGAAGGCGCGACGCCGCTGCCACGTGGCCCGTTGACGCGGACCCAGGTGAATCGGCTCCTCGACGGAGAGCGGCGATGAGCGCGCGCACCAACGGGCCCGCGATCGAGATCCCGGACGAGGGGCTCCAGGGACGGGCGCTCGCGACCGTGTTCGGCGCGCTCATGCTCGGCATGTTCCTCGCCGCACTCGACCAGACGATCGTCTCGACGGCGCTGCCCACGATCGTCGGCGAGCTCGGCGGGCTCGACCACCTCTCCTGGGTCGTCACCGCCTACCTCCTCGCGTCGACCGTGTCGACGCCGCTCTACGGGAAGCTCGGCGACATGATGGGCCGCAAGCCCGTCTTCATCGCCGCGATCGTGATCTTCCTCGTCGGCTCGATGCTGTCGGGCCTCTCGCAGTCGATGATCCAGCTGATCGCCTTCCGTGCGCTGCAAGGGCTCGGCGCAGGCGGGCTGATCGTCGGGGCGCAGGCGATCCTCGCCGACATCATCCCGCCGCGCCGCCGCGGGCGGTACATGGGCCTGATGGGCGCGGTCTTCGCCGTCTCCTCCGTCGCGGGGCCGCTGCTCGGTGGGTTCCTCGTCGACAACCTCTCGTGGCGGTGGGTCTTCTACGTGAACATGCCGATCGGCGCCCTCGCGCTGGCGATCGTCGTCTTCCGGCTCCGCCTGCGGGTACCGCACACGCGTCACCGCATCGACTACCTCGGCGCAGGGCTCCTCGCGGGCGGCGTCGCCGCGCTCATCCTCCTGACCACCTGGGGCGGGAACCAGTACGCCTGGAACTCGGTCGAGATCGTCGGCCTCGGGATCGCAGGGGTCGCCATGCTCGCGGCGTTCGTCTGGCAGGAGAGCCGGGCGTCGGAGCCGATCATCCCCCTCTCCCTCTTCCGCTCCGGCACGTTCAGCCTCGCGAGCGCGATGGGATTCATGATCGGGATGGCGATGTTCGGCGCCATCATCTATCTGCCGCTCTTCCTGCAGCTCGTCTACGGCGCGAGCGCGACGAGCTCCGGGCTGCGGATGATCCCGCTGATGGGAGGCCTCCTGGTCGCCGCGATCGCGTCGGGCAGGGCGATCACGCGGTTCGGCCGCTACAAGGTGTACCCGGTGATCGGAACCGCCGTGCTCGTGCTCGGGATGTATCTGCTCTCGCGCCTGACCGCCGAGTCGGACGCGTGGGTCGCGTCGGTCTACATGGCGATCGTCGGCGTCGGGCTCGGCCTCGTCATGCAGGTGCTCGTCCTGATCGTCCAGAACGATGCCCGCCCGCAGGACATGGGCGTCGTCACCTCGACCGCGACGTTCTTCCGGTCGGTCGGCGGCTCGTTCGGGGTCGCGCTCTTCGGCGCGATCTTCGCGTCGCGGCTCGCAGGCGAGCTGGGGCGACTGCCGGCGGACGTCGTCGCGCGGCTCGGCGACGTGGGCAATATCGACCCGGCGCGCGCGAAGCAGCTGCCGCCCGAGGTGCGGGCGGACTTCCTCCACGTCTTCGCGAGCGCGCTCCACGGTGTCTTCCTCGTCGGGATGGCGATCGCCGTCGTCCCGGCCGTGCTCGCGTGGTTCCTCAAGGAGGTGCCGCTGCGGACCACGCTCGGTCGCGGCGCGCCGCCGGTCGAGGAGTCGCTGCCAGAGGTGCCCGTCGAGCCCGAGGTCAGGGCCGCGGCGCGCTGACGGCGTCGGCGAACACACGCATGCTGGGGTAGGCCGCGTCCGGCGTCGCCTCCGCGGGCGGCGTCGCTCCCGTCCCCCGTCGGTCGTGGCGACGGTCGATCCACACGGTCGTGAGGCCGAGCTGCTTGGCGGGCACGTGGTCGTGGAAGAGGCTCTGCGCGACGTGCAGGATCCGCTCCCGCGCCACCGGGATCGTCGCGAACGCAAGCTCGAAGCCCGTGAGCGCAGGCTTGTAGGCCCGCGCCAGCTCCGCCGTGATCACCCAGTCGAAGTCGGTGGCAAGCCGCTCGCTCGACGCGGCGAAGAGATCCGTGTCGCAGTTGGTGATCACGCCGAGCCGGAAGCGCTCGTGCAGCCTCGCCAGCGCGTCGGCGGAGTCCGCGAAGGCCGGCCAGTCGGGCACGCTCTCGGCGAAGTGCTCGACCGCCGCGTCGTCGACGTCCAGCCCGAGATCCGCCGCCACGCCGCGCACACCGGTCGCGAGCACCTCGCGGTAGCTGCGGTACGGAGGCCGCTCCGCCACGGCCTCGTGGCCCGCGTACGACTCGAGGAGCGCGTCGTCGTCGGCGTCGGCCGCGCCCGGAAGCGCGTCCCGGAGCGCCGCGAGCAGTCCGCTCTCCCAGTCGATCAGCGTGCCGTAGCAGTCGAACGTCAGGACGTCGAACTCGTCGAACGCCACTGCCATGCGCGGAAGTCAACCACGCACGTGCCGCGGCGCAATCGCGAGAACCCCTCCGGGGAGCGTCGGCGCCGCGAAGTCGTCCATCGCCGAGCGCTGACCGATCGGGAGCGCGAGCGGGCTGAGGCTCGCGATGACGGCGCGGCGGGCCGCGGTGCGGGCCGGCGGCCGCGTCGTCGGGGGCGCCGGCAACGCCCCCGTGACGAGCACGATCGCGACCACCGCGACGGCTGCACCCGCCCAGTGGCGCCCCCGGGTCGACGACGTCGAGCGGAGGAGCCGCGCGCGGTGGAGCGTGCAGCGCACGTGCTCCGGAGGCGCCTGCCGAAGGAGCTCGGCGGCGGCCTCCATGCGGCGCGCGAGCCATCGGCAGTCGGCACAGCGGTCGAGATGCCGCGCGAGGTGCGCACGGCCGACGTCGTCGAGCTCCCCGTCGACGGCGAGTGACGCGCGCGCGAGCGCCGCGTCGCACTCCGGTGGGCGGGCCACCGCACTCACAGCGACTCCGTCGGGTGGAGCACGACCCCGAGCAGCACGAGGAGCAGGCCCACCCCGACGAGGAGCGCCGAGAGGTGGAAGGCCTCCGTCCAGCTCCCGAGACCTGCCGCTCCGGTCGCCGGGTCCCCCCGCGCGACGCGCCGCTCCCGCGCCCGCGTGGGATCGCGCAGGCCGACGACCGCGCCGGCGATGAAGAACAGCGAGCCGACGAGGAGGAAGCCTCCCGAGAGCGCGCGCTGCGTCGAGAGGCCCGCAGCGGCGCCGATTCCCAGCGACGCGAGAGCGGTGAACCCGAGGATCCCGGCCAGGCCGAGGCCGAGGTCGCGAAGCCCTCGGGCGATCACGACGGCGCCCGCGCCACCGCCAGCGGCTCCGTTTCGTCCGGCGGCGGGCCGGCCGCGGGCCGACGCATCTCGTCCGCGGTCAGCGGCCACTTCTCCAGCGGGAAGAAGCACGCCGCCTCGTGCGCGGCGGCGCGCAGCGCGAGCGGCGGATCGCTCAGCGAGCACTCGTCCTGCGCGCGCGGGCAACGGGGATGGAACCTGCAGCCGCTCGGCGGGTTGATGGGATTCGGCACGTCGCCCGCGAGGACGAAGGCGCTCCGTCCGCGGCCCCGGCGAGGGTTCGCGATCGGCACCGCCGAGAGCAGCGCACCCGTGTACGGATGGCGCGGGAAGGCATAGAGGTCGCGGGACGGAGCCAGCTCGGCGAGCCGCCCGAGGTACATGACCGCGACGCGGTCGGAGATGTGGCGGACCACGCTCAGGTCGTGCGCGATGAAGACGTACGTCAGGCCGAACTCGCCCTGGAGGTCCTTCAGCAAGTTGAGGATCTGCGCCTGCACGGACACGTCGAGTGCGGACACCGGCTCGTCGGCGACGATCAGCTTCGGGTTGACCGCGAGCGCCCGGGCGATCCCGATCCGCTGCCGCTGGCCGCCCGAGAACTCGTGCGGGAAGCGGTTGTAGTGCTCCGGGTTCAGCCCGACCACCTCGAGCAGGTCCTGCACGCGGCGCTTTCGCTCCGCGTCCGTGCCGAGGCCGTGGATCTCGAGCGGCTCCGAGACGATGAACCCGACACGCTTGCGTGGGTTCAGCGAGGCGTAGGGGTCCTGGAAGATCATCATCAGCTCCCGCCGGAAGACGCGGAGGTCGCGCTGGGAGAGCTGCGTGATGTCCCGCCCGTCGAACCGGACGCTGCCGCTCGTCGGCTCGAGCAGCCGCATGATGATGCGGGCGAGCGTCGATTTCCCGCAGCCCGACTCGCCGACGATCCCGAGCGTCTCCCCGCGCTGCACGGTGAGCGACACGCCGTCGAGGGCCCTGACGGACGCGACCTCGTGCTTGAAGACGATTCCCTCGGTGATCGGGAAGTGCTTCGTGACGTCCTGGACCTCGAGCAGCGCGTCGCCGGTCACGCCGCGGCCTCCGCGTCGAGCCCGAGCTCGGCCACGAGCCGGGCCGACTCCTCGAGCTTCCGGCTCTCGTCGAGCAGGCACGCGTCGAGGTGCTCCGGGTCGAACGCAGCCGGCGTCGCCTCGGGCAGCTCGGCCCGGCAGCGGTCGAACGCGAACGCGCAACGCGGCCGGAACCGGCACCCCGCAGGCGGCCGCAGGAGCGACGGCGGCTGCCCCCGGATCTGCGAGAGCCGCTCGAGCTCGACGTCGAGCCGCGGCAGCGATCCGAGGAGTCCCCACGTGTACGGGTGCAGCGGACGCTCGAAGAGCGAGAACACGGGAGCGTGCTCCGCGACCCGCGCCGCGTACATGACGACGATGTCGTCGACGGTCTCGGCGACGACCCCGAGGTCGTGCGTGATGAGGACGACCGCCGTCCCGCGCTCCGCCTGGAGCCGCCGGATGAGCCCGAGGATCTGCGCCTGGGTCGTCACGTCGAGCGCCGTCGTCGGCTCGTCGGCGATCAGGAGCGCGGGCTCGTTGATCAGCGCCATCGCGATCATCACGCGCTGGCGCATGCCGCCCGAGAACTGGTGCGGGTAGTCGTCGATCCGGCGCTCGGGCCGCGGGATCCCGACCTCCTGCAGCCCCTCGATCGCGAGCTCGCGGGCCTCGCGCACCGTGACGTCCCGGTGCAGCACCACCGCCTCGACGAGCTGCTTCCCGATCGAGAGCACGGGATTGAGCGACGTCATCGGGTCCTGGAAGATCATCGAGAGCTCGCTGCCGCGCAGCGCGCGCAGCCGGCGCTTCGACGCCTCGAGGAGATTCTCTCCGCGGAAGCGGGCCTGCCCCGTCGAGATCGACGTGTGCTTCTTGGAGCCGTGCAGGAACGCCTCCATCTGCGCGCCCGGATGGGAGCCGGGGGCGACCGCGATCCGGCCCGGCTTCGGGTTGAGGCCGAGGATCGACATCATCGTCACGCTCTTGCCGGAGCCCGACTCCCCCACGACGCCGAGCGTCTGCCCGGGCTTCACCTGGAACGAGACGCCGTCGACGGCCTTCACGACCCCGTCGTCGGTCTTGAAGTACGTCCGCAGGTCGGTGACGGCGAGCAGGGGCTCGTCGTCGGGGCCGGGCGGGCCGGGCACGTCGGGCACGGCCGTCATGCGAGCCGGATCCTCGGGTCGATCATCGCGTAGACGAGGTCGACGACGAGGTTGAGCACGATGATCGCGAGCGTGGCGAAGACGACCACCCCCTGCATCGTCGGCAGGTCGAGGTTGAGAACGCTGTTGAGCGCGAGGCGGCCGAGACCCGGCAGGTTGAAGATCGCCTCGGTGAAGATCGCGCCGCCGAGCGCCACGCCGATGTCGAGGCCGAGCATCGTGACGACCGGCAGCAGCGCGTTCCGCAGGACGTGACGGCGGATGACGATGCTCTCGGGCGCCCCCTTCGCCCTCGCGGTGCGGACGTAGTCCTCCCCGAGCGTGTCCATCACGTTCGCGCGGATCATCCGCGCGTAGCTCGCCGCGAAGAGGATCGCGAACGTGACCCAGGGCAGGATCATGTGGTAGGCCCAGTCGCCCGGGCCGCCGCAGCTCGCCCCCGCCGGCGGGTCGATCACGTCGCAGTAGCCGGCGTTCGGCGTCAGCCCCCACTTGAAGCCGACGAAGTACTGGAGCAGCAGCCCGATCCAGACGACGGGCGCCGAGATCCCGATGAGGATGAAGATCATCGCTCCCCGGTCGATGAGCGACCGCGGCCGGAGCGCCGAGAGGATGCCGACGGGCAGGGCGATCAGCATCCAGAGGACGGCGCCGCCGAGCACGAGCGCCGTGGTGACCGGGATCGCCTCTCCGACCATCTCGTTGACGCTGCGCCGGTTCGCGTAGGAGCGGCCGAGCGAGTGGTCGACGACGAGCCGCTTGAGGAAGAGGGCGTACTGCTCGTGCACCGGCCGGTCGAGGCCCAGTTGGCGCGAGACGCGCGCGACGTCCTCCGCGGTCGCGGACTTGCCGGCGGCGAGCCGCGCGGGGTCGGCCGGCAGGAGGAAGAAGAGGACGTACGTGATCAGCGTCACTCCGACGAAGAGGACGCAGGCCCAGAGAATGCGTCTGATGATGTAGTTGAGCATCGGTCGTCGTGGTCGTCGGTGGTGCCGGGGAGGGGCGGCCACCAGTCCGCCCCTCCCCCGTCGGTCGGCCCTCTACTTCAGGCAGAGCACGTTCAGGAGCGGGCCCGTCGACGAGATCTCGTTGATCGTCACGCATCCCACGCGTGCCGAGAGGAAGATCCGGTCGTTCGAGTTGACGAGCGGGGCCCACGGCGGGTTGTTGCGCATCATGTTCCCGTCGAGCGCCGCGTACGCCACTCCGCGCTTCGAGCCCTGCAGGAGCGACGCCGCGGTCATCTCCTTGTTGTATTTCGCGACGTTGAAGTACGCGTAGTTGTTGTGCTGCGGCTGGGTGACCTGGCTCCCGTCGAGCAGGATGTTCACGAAGTCGTACGGGTCGGCGTAGTCGGCGCCCCACCGCTCGACCGTCATGTCGAACGTCGCCGTCTGCGGATTCCCCGCGTTCGTGAACTGCTGCGCCCGCGGCAGGAGCTTGATCTCCGCGTCGATGCCGATCTGCTTCAGGTTGTACTGGATCAGCTGCGCCTGCAGCGGCGCGGTGCCGGCGTTCGACGACCAGAGGACGGCCTTGCCGCCGCGGAGGTTCCCCTCGGCGAGCTTGCGCGCCTGCTTGATCGTGTTCGCGGTGACCTTGAGCGGATAGATGCCCTGCGGCTTGTAGCCGAGCATGCCCGGGGGCAGGATCTGGCCGGTCCGCTTGCCGTAGAGGTATCCGCCCTGGGCGGAGAACGCCTGCCGGTCGACCGCCCAGTTGACGGCCTTCGCCAGCTGCGGGTTGTCCTTGAAGAGCGGGCGCGAGTGGTTCATCGCGACGTAGCGCACGTCGAGCTGCGGTCGCACCTGCACACGGCCGTCCTTCTTGTTCAGGCCGTACTTCGAGACGACGTTCTTCCACTCCGTGGCCGGGATCCCGCCGGAGGCGTAGTCCGACGTGCCCTTCTCCACGTTCTGGAACTCGACCGCGACGTCGTTGCCGATGTTCACCTGGATGGTGTCCGCGTTCGCCGCGCGACCGCCCTTGTAGTACGGGTTGCGCTTGAGCGTGATCGAGCGGCCCGGCGTCCGCGACGCGAAGTAGTACGGCCCGCACGAGGCGTACTGGTTGATCCCGTTGGCGTCGATCTGCTTCGCGAGCGTCGGGTCGATCGCCTGGTAGAAGGGCATCGCGACCCGTGCGAGCAGGTCGGGCGACGCCTTCGTCAGCTGGATCACGAGCTTGTTGCCCCGGGCCTTGACGCCGGAGACCGAGCCCGCCTTGCCGTCGACCGCCGCCTGCGCGCCCTTGATGATGTCGAGGAACTGGACGCCCGTCGACTGCATCTTCGGGTTGGCGAAGCGGTTGATCGCGTCCGCGAAGCTCTGTGCCGTCACCGGCTTCCCGTTCGAGAAGCGGAAGCCCTTGCGGATCGTGAACGTGTACGTCTTGCCGTCCTTCGAGACGAGGGGCAGGCCCTGGGCCACCTCGGGCGTCGCGACGGCACCGGCGGAGCCTTCCTTGTCGGGCCAGTTCATGAGCTTGCAGGCCGTCGTGGCCTCGAGCTTCCACGTCTCGCCGTAGTAGGAGAGCTGCGGGTCGATGTAGTCGACGTCGGTCGTCATGTCGAGGACGATCGTGCCGCCCCTCTTCGCGCTCGTCGCGGCCGTCGAGGCCGTGACGAGGAGAAGAGCGAGGCTCGAGATCGCGAGCGCGATCCCGACCGAACGCGTGCGGTGCATGTGGCTCCTTTCCGAGGTCAGCCGTGCGGTTGCGGGAGTCACCGGGACCCCCTCGGGTCGAACGCGTCGCGCAGGCCATCGCCGAGCAGGTTGAACGCCAGAGTCGTGAGGAGCAGCGCGATGCCGGGCCACACCATCAGGAGCGGCCTAGAGGTGTAGTACTGCGGTGCGTCGGCGAGCAGGTTCCCCCAGCTCGCCGTCGGAAGCTGGATGCCGAGGCCGAGGAAGGAGAGGCCCGCCTCGGCGAGGATGAACGCCGCGACGTTGAGCGTCGCGAGCACGATCAGCGGGCCGGCGAGGTGCGGGAAGACGTGCGAGCGGATGATCCGCCAGTTGCTCGCGCCGACCATGCGGGCCGCCTCGACGAACTCCTTCTCGCGGATCGAGAGCGCGACGCTCCGCATCACCCGCGCGGAGTAGAACCAGCCGAGCAACCCGAAGACGAGGATCAGCGTGATCACGCCTTCGCCGAGGAATCCGAACGTCACGTGGTTGAGCCTCGTCCCGACGGTTCCCGCGAGCGTGATCACGAAGAGCAGGTAGGGGAAGGCCATGGTCAGGTCGACCATCCGCGAGATCGCCGTATCGGCCCACCCGCGGTAGAAGCCCGCGACGGCCCCGAGGATCGAGCCGAGGAAGAGCGAGAGAAGCGTGGCCCCCACGCCCACCTCGAGCGACACCTGCGCGCCGTAGAGGAGGCGCAGGAACTCGTCGCGCGCGAGCGTCGAGTCGGAGCCGAGGACGAAGAGCTGCTGCTCGAGATCGCCGTCCTCCGTCAGCTTCCCGACGTGCGTCCACGGGCCGGCGGGGAGCTGGTCGGCGTCGAGCCCGCCCGAGACGAGGAACGGCTCGTTGGGGCCGTGCCCGAGCATCCTCGACGCGAGGGGCGCCCCGGCGAACGCGACGAAGAAGAGGAGCACGATGAAGACCCCGCCGGCGAGCGCGAGCCTGTCCCGCTTGAGCCGGAGCCAGACCCCTTCCCAGTATCCCCTGGCGACGACGCCCGACCCCTCGGGGCCGGCACC
>DATAPC010000134.1:0-53997 GCA_036265415.1 Gaiella sp. | reverse complement strand
CGGGGATCCTAGTCGCATGACCGACTCGCTCTTCCCACCCGAATACCTCGAGGCGCGTGGGCGCTACCGCGCTTTCATGGACGAACAGGTCTATCCGAACGAGTCCGCGTTCGGCCGCGAGGACGACGCCGCGGCAGCGCTTCTCGAGGAGCTTCGCGCGCACGCGCGCGATGCGGGGCTGTGGGCGCCGCACGTGCCGCCCGAGGCGGGCGGCACCGGGCTCGGGTTCCTCTACTACGCGTGCCTCAACGAGGAGATCGGGCGCTCGACGTACGCGCAGCTCGTGTTCGGCTGCCAGGCGCCCGACGCCGGCAACGCCGAGATCCTCCACCTGTTCGGGACGGACGAGCAGAAGGAGCGGTTCCTGCGTCCGCTCGTCGCGGGCGAGGTGCGGTCGTTCTTCTCGATGACCGAGCCGGAGGTCTCCGGGTCCGACCCGACGCTTCTCCGCACGCGGGCGGTGCGCGACGGGGACGAGTGGGTGATCGACGGGCACAAGTGGTTTTCGAGCGGCGCGGACGGCGCGGCGTTCGCCGTCGTGTTCGCGATCTCCGACCCCGACGCGGAGCCGCACCGCCGCGGGACGATGATCCTCGTCCCCGCCGACGAGGCGGGTGTCGAGGTCGTGCGTCCGGTGCCGGTGATGGGGCACGTGGGGCGCGGCTGGAGCACGCACTGCGAGGTGCGGTACACCGGCGTCCGCGTTCCGCTGGCGAACACGCTCGGAAACGAGGGCGACGCCTTCCGGATCGCGCAGAAGCGGCTCGGGCCGGGGCGCATCCACCACGTGATGCGCTGGCTCGGCCAGATGCAGCGCGCCTTCGAGTTGATGTGCCGCTACGCCAACGACCGCGAGGCGTTCGGCGGCCCGCTCGCTGGCAAGCAGACGGTGCAGAACTGGGTCGCCGACTCCGCCGCGGAGATCCAGGCGTGCCGCCTCCTGACGATGGACGCCGCCCGCAAGATCGACGAGGGCTCGGAGGCGCGCGTCGAGGTGTCGCTCCTCAAGTTCTACGCGGCGCGGGTGCTCTGCGACGTCATCGACCGCGCGATCCAGGTGCACGGCGCGCGGGGGCTGACCGACGAGACGCCCCTCGCCGTGATGTCGCTGATGGCCCGCGGCGCACGGATCTACGACGGTCCCGACGAGGTTCACCGCATGGTCGTCGCGCGGCGGATCCTCCGCTCGTTCGCCGACGGCCAGGGTTGGGCGTTCTCGTAACCTGAAGAGACGCCTCATGAGATCTCCCCTGCCGACACGCCGGCGTGCCGCCGGGCCACTGCTCCTCGAGCTCGATCTCTCGCGCGGCATCGTCGAGGCGCCTCCGGCGTCGCCCCTGCGCGCCGTCGGCGCGCGGGCGGTTCCTGCGCTGCACGCTCTCGTCGAGGCGCTTCGGCGGGCAGGGCGCGACCGCCACGTCGCCGGCCTGGTCGCGCACATCGGGCAGCGGCCGCTGACGCTGGCGCAGTCGGGCGAGCTGCGCGACGCCGTCGGGCGCTTCCGACGCTCGGGGAAGGTCGCGGTCGCGTGGACCGAGACGTTCGGCGAGCTCGGCGCCGGCAACGTGGGCTACCACCTCGCGTCCGCCTTCGAGGAGATCTGGCTGCAGCCGAGCGGCGACGTCGGACTCACCGGCGTGGTCGCCCGGGCCGTGTTCGTGCGGGACGCGCTCGACCGGCTCGGCATCGACCCCCAGCTCGGTCAGCGGCACGAGTACAAGACCGCAGCCGACACATTCCTGCGGAGCGGCATGTCCGACGCGGGGCGCGAGATGGCCCGGCGGCTGGCGGAATCGGCGACCGAGACGATCGTCGCCGACGTCGGCGCGGGGCGGGGCCTCGACGCCTCGGCGGTGCGGGAGATCGTCGACCGGGCGCCACTGACCGCGGCCGAGGCGCTCGAGGCAGGGCTCGTCGACCGGCTCGGATACCGCGAGGAGGTCTATGCCTCGCTCCGCTCACGGCTGGGTGACGTTCGGCTCCTGTACGTCGAGCGCTACGGGCGGCGCCGCGAGCGTCGTGGCGCGTTGACGCGCGCCGTGACGAATCGGAAACGACCGGTCGTGGCGCTCGTCCGCGCGTCCGGGCCGATCCACCTCGGCCGCGCGACGTCGCCTCCGTGGGGCGGGCCGAACGTGGGGTCGGACACCCTCGGTGCCACGCTCCGCGCGGCCGGACGAGATCCGTCGGTCAAGGCCGTCGTCCTCCGGGTGGACAGCCCCGGCGGCTCCTATGTCGCGAGCGATTCGATCCGCCGCGAGGTGCTCGCCCTTCGCGGGACGGGCCGTCCGGTGGTCGCCTCGATGGCGACGGTCGCCGCGTCCGGGGGCTACTACATCGCGATGCCGTGCGACGCCGTCGTCGCCGGCGCCGCGACGATCACGGGATCGATCGGGGTGCTCGCCGGAAAGCAGGTCATCAGGGACGCACTCGGTCGGGCCGGGGTCAGGGTCGAGACCCAGTCGGTGGGCGCGCACGCCGAGATGTTCTCCACGCAGCGGCCGTTCACCGACGACGAGTGGCAGCGCCTGGAGGAATGGCTGGACGCGGTCTATGCGGATTTCACCGACAAGGCGGCCGGCGATCGCGGGATGCCGGTGGAGCGGCTCCGCGACGTGGCCCGGGGCCGTGTCTGGACCGGGGCGGACGCCGTCGTGCACGGCCTCGTCGACCGGCTCGGCGGGCTCGAAGAGGCAGTCGGCGTCGCCTGCGAACGCGCAGCCCTGCGTCGTGAGGACGTCGACGTCCGCGCGCTGCCGCACGTCGGCCTCGTCCGGCGACTCCGGCCGCCGGAGTCGAGTGAGCGCCCGGCCGCCGCCCACGCGGAGCCGGACGGACAATCGCTGCTGGCGGGTGCGCTCGCCGCCCTCGGCCTTCCGCCCGCCGCCGGCGTTCTCACCCTGCCGGTCATATGGGAGCTGTCGTAGCTCTGGGTGCGAGCCGCGACCTCGGTGTCAGACACCGTTTCTTGTCAAGAGCAACGCGTGCCAACCTCGTCACAATCGTTCCACAGTCCAGTGCGCGCACTCAGGCAGCGGCCGCGCGCACCATCCCAAGCTGTGCTTCTGGACTCGGTTCGTGCTTGCTGGGAACTTCGCCGACCACGAACGCGATGAATCGTTCACGGGCATGCGACGGGTCGTGCGCGAAGTGCTCGAGGATCTCGACCACACGCAGGTACTCGGGTGCCGACACGAGACCGATGGTGGCGCGCAAGCTCGTCCAGCGAGCATCGACTGGTGACGCGCAGAGGCCGGCCTCGAACGGGTTCCGTACGACGTAACGCAACGTCGTCAGGAACTGCTCCTCCGTCTTCTGAAGAACCGCGCCGAACCGATTGTCGAAGACGTGCGCGGTTCGGCGCCAACGCCGGTCGAACCGCAAGGCGTAGCGGTGATTCAGACGCTGCATGAACTCCGACAGACCCCCGGGCGGGCACCGGAAGATGCCGTGCCAGTGGTTCGGCATCAGCGACCAGGCGAAGGTATCCAGCCCGTACTTCCGAATGGCCGCGGCGAGCAGCATGTCGAACTCGACGTAGTCGCCGTCGTTCAGGAAGATCGCCTGGCGGTTGTTGCCTCGGGCGAACACGTGGTAGACCGAACCCTCGATCCATTCCCGAGTCGGACGTCCCATGTGTTCAACGTAGAGGCAACACCGGGAGGATTGAAGGGGTGTGGAGAGATTGGCACAGAATCGACACGGTGTGCTCTTGACCGAAACCGGTGTCTGACACCGAACGAACCGTCGCCTTACGTGTCCCCGGACACTGCCTCCCGCGCGACCGTCGCGGACGGACGTCGCTCTTCTGGCGTCGGGTCGCGCCACGGCGGGCCGTAGACGTTGTCGTCCTCGTCACGCGGGAAGACGTGCAGGTGGGGCGGGTTCGGCGTCACGTCGAGAGCGGCGGCGGGAGGCCGACCGAGCGATCGCCGTCGGCACGCGGGCCGGGGAGCGTGGGAAAGCGGAAGTCGATCGGCGGCCGGCCCGGCTGGACGACCCAGGCATGCCCGGTCTCGCCCGACTCGAGCGCCACCCACGCCGCCTCGGCGACCTCACCTGCCTGCAGGAGCGGGAAGCCGGCGTCCTCGAGCGCGGCGCGGGCGGCGCCGGCGACCATCGGCGTGTCGGCGAAGCCTGGGCAGACGGCGTTGATCGAGATGTCGCGCTGCGACAGCGGGCCTGCGGCGCTGCGGACGAAGCCGACGACTGCGTGTTTCGTCAGCGCGTAGACGGGATCGTCCGGGACGGCGGTCAACCCCGCGAGCGACGCGGTGCAGACGATCCGGCCACCGGAGGGCATCACACGGGCGAGGTGCCGCGTGCCGAGGACGACGCCATCCACGTTCACTGCGATCGCGTGCCGGTAGCCGTCGACCGTGAGATCGGCGGGGTCGGGCGGCCCACCGACGACGCCGGCGTTGAGGCAGGCGACCTCGACCGGAGCGATGGCCTCCCAGTGCTGGGGGTCGGAGACGTCGAAGCCACCGACGAGGTCGAGCGACGCGACGTCGAACCCCTCGGCGCGCAGCCGCGACACGAGCGCGGCGCCGATCCCCGACGCACCGCCCGTGACGAGCGCGCGTCTCACGGGACGAGGACGACCTTCCCCGTCGACCGGCGGTCCGCGACGAGCCGCAGGGCTGCGTCTGCCTCCGCGAGCGGAAAGGTGGCGCCGACGACGGGCGCGACGTCACCGGCCGCCCACCGGCGGAGCACCTCCCCGGCCGCCTCGTGCACCGTCGCGGGACGCAGCTTCATGAAGCGCCCCAGGTAGAACCCTGCGATCGAGGCGTTCCGGCCGACGATCAGCGCGGGGTCGATTGGCTGCCAGGCGCCGCCTGCGAAGCCGACCGCGACGATCGTCCCGAGGGGAGTCAACGCCTTGAGTGCCGAGGCGAACAGCTCGCCGCCGACCTGGTCGAGGATCACGTCGAAGGGCTCGAGCTGCGAGAGATCCTCGTACGTCACGGCCTGCGCGCCGAGCCGGCGGACGTGCTCGAGCTTCCCGGCCGAGCCCACCGCGCCCACGACCTCCGCTCCGAGCGCACGTGCGACCTGGATGGCCGCGCTGCCCACGCCACCAGCGGCGGCCGTCACGAGCAGGCGCGCGCCCGCAGCGACGCGAGCCTGGCGCGTGAGCGGGATCCAGGCCGTCAGGAACGCGAGCAGGAAGGCGGCGCCGTCCTCGAACGAGGCGCCGTCGGGAAGCTCGAACAGCCACTCGTCTTCCGCGACCGCACGCTCGGCGTAGCCGCCGCCGTCCTCGCGGACGAAGCCGATCACGCGCCGGCCGTCGGGCGTCTCGCCGGCGATCTCCGAGCCCGGGACGAACGGCAACGGCGGAGGCTGCGGGTAGCGGCCCTCGCGGATGAGCACGTCGGCGTAGTTGACCCCGGCGGCGCGCACGGAGACCAGGGATTGGCCGCTCCGCGGCACCGGATCGGGCACCTCGCGCAGCTCGAGGCGGCGCTCCGTGTCGAGGACGACGGCCTTCACGCGGCGGCCGACCGGCTCACCGGCCCGTGAACTCGGGCGGGCGCTTCTCGATGAACGCGGCGACGCCCTCCGCGCCGTCGTGCGAGCGGAGGCAGCGCATGAAGCCGTCGGCCTCGCGCCGGAGGCCTTCCTCGAGCGGTAGGTCGCGCGTCGTCCGCGCCAGCTCTCGCAGGACGGCCACGGCGTGGGGGGACCTCGACGCGATCCGATTGGCCACCGCGACGGCCTCGTCCTCGAGCTGCGGCCGGGGGACGACCTTCTCGACCAGACCCCACGCGGAGGCGGTCTCCGCGTCGACGAAGTCCCCTGTGAGGTTGAGGAACATCGCCCGCCCGTGCCCGACGAGCCTCGGCAGCCGCTGCGTGCCGCCGCCCCCCGGGATCAGACCGAGCTGGATCTCGGGCTGGCCCAACGTCGCGTCGTCGGCGCAGATCCTGACGTCACAGCACATCGCGAGCTCGAGGCCGCCGCCCAGGCAGTAGCCGTGGATCGCCGCGACGAACGGCGTCCGCGCCGCGTCCATCTGGTGGCCGACCCGCTGGATGCCGCGTGCGGAGCTGCCCTCGGCGGCCGACTCGCGGAGCTCCGGGAATTCCTTGATGTCGGCACCGGCCACGAACGCGCGGTCGCCCGCTCCGCGGATGACGATCGCCCGCACGGCATCGTCGGCGTCGAGCGTCTGGATCTCTGCTTCCAGCTCGTCGAGCAGCGCCGCCGAGAGGGCATTCATCGGCGGGTTGTCGATCGTCACCAGCGCGACCGCGTCGCGCCGCTCGGAGGAGACGAAGCTCGCCATCGGGCGCCTCAGCCCTGCGGCGTCGCGACGGGCGCCGCGAAGCGGTCTCGGAGGACGGTCTTGCGGAACTTGCCGACGGCGGTCTTCGGGATCTCGTCGACGTACTCGAAGCGGTCGGGAAGCCAGAACTTCGCGAACTGGGGGGCGAGGTGGTCGCGGAGGTCGGCGTCCGTCGCGGTCGCCCCCTCGCGCAGGACGACCACCGCGAGCGGCCGCTCCGACCATCTGTCGTCGGGCACGGCGATCACCGCGGCCTCTGCGACGGCCGGGTGGCCCATCAGCGCGTTCTCGAGGGCGACGGTCGAGATCCACTCGCCGCCGGACTTGACGAGGTCCTTCGCCCGGTCCTGGATCTCGACGTAGCCGTCGCGGCCGATGGTGACGATGTCGCCGGTGCGGAACCAGCCGTCGTCCGTCCACCGGTCGGCGGCCTCGGGCGCCTCGAAGTAGGCGGACGCGACCGATGGCCCGCGCACCTCGAGCTCGCCCATGCTCTCGCCGTCCCACGGCACGAGGCCGTTGATGCCGCGGGCGCGGATCTCGACGAAGGGGATCGGCGGGCCCTGCTGTGCCCGCTTGTCGTAGGCGGCAGCGCCGGTCAGCCCGCGCTCCTGGCCCGGGGCGCCGGAGATCGTGCCGATCGGGCACATCTCCGTCATGCCCCAGCCGTGCGTGATGTGCAGGCCGTGACGCTCGGCGAAGGCCTCGATCATCGCCCGCGGCGGCGCCGAGCCCCCCACCGTCATCGTCCGCATGCGGGCGAGGTCCCAGCCGCCGGGGTTCGCGTCCAGCGCCTGCAGGATCCCCATCCAGATCGTGGGAACGCCAGCGCTGACGGTCACCTGCTCGGTCTCGAACGCCTCGAGGAGGCTCTGCGGGTCGAGGTGCGGGCCGGGGAACACCTGCTTCGCACCGACGAGCGTGCACGTGAACGGGAAGCACCAGGCGTTCGCGTGGAACATCGGCACGACGGGGAGGACGGTGTCGCCCTCCGTGACGCCGAGCAACGACCCCGCGGTCAGCGCGTGGATCGCGATCGCGCGGTGCGAGTAGACGACGCCCTTCGGCTTGCCCGTGGTACCGCTCGTGAAGCACATCGCGGCCGCGGCGCGCTCGCCGATGTCCCGGTACGAGAAGGCGGACTCGTCGGCCGAGGCGAGCAGATCCTCGAAGTCGATCGCCCCGTCCGGAGCGTCGCCGTCCCCGACGGCGATCACGTGCTCGAAGCCGACGCGGTCGACGAACTGCGCCGCGAGCGGCCACAGCACCTTGTCGACGACGAGCACGCGGTCACCGGCGTGCGAGGCGATGTACGTGTTGTCGTCGGGGTGGAGCCGGAGGTTGAGCGTATGGGTGACGAAGCCGCCGACCGGCGCCCCGACGTACGTCTCGAGGTGCTCGTGGTGGTTCCACATCAGCGTGCCGACGCGGTCGCCGTCCTCGAGGCCGAGCGCCCGGAGCGCGACGGCGAGTCGTTTCGCCCGGGAGACGAAGTCGGCGTAGGTGTAGCGGTGCCAGCTCTTGTCGGGCAGACGGGACACGATCTCGCGGTCTCCGTAGAGCTCGTCTGCGCGCCGCAGGATCGCCGGCACGTTCAGCTGGTAGTCGATCATGAGCCCGTCCATCACGCCCCTCCTCGGTCGCCGTCGAGCAGATGGTCCGCCACCTCGGTCCGCAGCTTTGCGGGCGAGGCGTCCCAGGTCTGGATCCAGAGCGCGCGCTTGTAGAGGCGGTGGAGCACGTGCTCCCACGTGAAGCCGATCCCTCCGAGCACCTGGATCGCGCGCTCGCAGGCGAGCACCGCCGCGTCGGCGGCGTCGGCCTTCGCGGCGGCGGCGGCGACGGGAGCCTCCGGCTCGTCGTGGGCGACGCACCACGCTGCCCACCAGGCGAGCGACCGCGCGAGCTCGAGCTCCGCGAGGGAGCTCGCGAGCGGGTGCGAGACGGCCTGGTAGGTCCCGATGCGGCGCCCGAACTGCTCGCGCTCCGTCGCGTAGGCGACCGCGAGCTCGAGCGCGCGCGCCGCGACGCCGACCGCCTCGAGCGCGAGGATCGCGAGCGAGCGGGCCCGGAGCGTCGGAAGCACCGCGGACGCGAAGAGCGGCCGCCCCGCCTCGCCGCCGGAGACGACGCCGAGGGGACGCGACTCGTCGCTCGTGGCGAGCACCTCGCGATCGGCGCCCTCGAGCTCCCACACGGTGTCGCCGCCGACGACGGCGACGTGCGTCGCCGTGTCGAGGTCCGGGACGAGCGGCGCGAGGGCGAGCGTCCAGCTCGCCTCGCCGGCCGCGACGGCCGCCTGGTCGTCGGCGGGCAGGAACGGGAGCAGGCTCGAGGTCGACCAGAGCGGCGCATGGAGCAGCGCGCCCCCGGCCGCCTCGTGCAGCACGGCCTCCTCGAGGAACCCGAGGCCCGCTCCGCCGTGCTCCTCGGCGACCGACGCGCCCGTCCAGCCGAGTTCGGCGAGCCGGCGCCACGTCGGCGCCGGCGTGTCGGCGAGAAACCGCCGCGCCTGGTCGCGGAGCTCGTCCTGCAGCGGCGTGAACGAGAGGTCCACGACTACCTCGACCTCGGCAGCCCGAGCACGCGCTCGGCGAGGATGTTGCGGAGGATCTCCGACGTCCCTGCCTCGATCGTGTTGCCCCGGCTGCGGAGCTGTTGCGTCGTCCAGTAGCCGCCGTACGGCGCATTCGGCGCGAGCAGCTGGGAGTCGGGCCCGAGGAGCTCGAGCGCGAGCTTCGTCACCCGCTGGTTCGCCTCCGACCACTGGAGCTTGAGGATCGATCCCTCTGGGCCGGGGATTCCCGTCCGCTCGAGCGCGGAGAGCGAGCGGTAGGCGGTGACGCGGAGAGCCTGGAGATGGATCCATTCGCGGGCGAGCGCCTCGCGCTGGGTCGGCGTCGCGCCACGGTCGCCGGCGAGCGCCACGAGCTTCTGCACCTGCACCTCGAGACGGGCGACGAGCGCGAAGCCGAGCGTTCCGCGCTCGTGCAGCAGCGTCGTCATCGCGACGTCCCAGCCCCCGCCGACGTCACCGATGACGTTCTCGAGCGGCACCTCGACCCCGCTCAGGAAGATCTCGTTGAACTCCGACTCGCCAGTGATCTGGCGCAGCGGGCGCACCTCGACGCCGGCCGTGTGCATGTCCACGATCACGTACGTGAGGCCCGCGTGGCGCTCCGACCGGGGATCGGAGCGCGCGAGGAGGATGCAGTAGTCGGCGATGTGCGCGTAGGACGACCAGACTTTCTGGCCGTCGAGGACGAACCGGTCGTCCTCGAGCCGCGCGGAGGTGCGCACCCCGGCGAGGTCGGAGCCGGCGTCGGGCTCGGAGAAGCCCTGGCACCAGATCTCCTCCGCCGCGAGGAGCGGCTGGAGGTAGCGGGCCTTCTGCGCCTCGGTGCCGCGCGTGATGATCGTCGGCCCGGCCATGCCGAGCCCGATCACGCCGATGTGCGGCGGCGCCTCGGCGCGCGCCTCCTCCTCGAGGTAGATCGCCTGGAACCGCGGCGCGAGGCCGCGCCCGCCGTATTCCTCGGGCCACGAGATGCCGACCCAGCCGCCGTCGTAGAGCGCGCGGCTCCACGCGCGCACCTCGGGTCCATCGAAGCGGGCCGCGCCCCCGCGGTGCCCGCGGAGCTCGTCGGGGAGATTCGCATCGAGCCACGAGCGGACCTCGTCGCGGAAGCGGGCCTCCTCGGGCGTGTCGCGGAAGTCCACGAGGGCGATGCTAGAGGCTCACGGCGCCCGTTTCAGCCCCCAGCGGCGAGCGCCGTGCGTAACCGCGCCGCAACACCGAGGTAGAGGCCGCGGTCTACCATCCGGCAACGGGCGCGCCGCCCGCGGCCGCTCGCGTCCGACGTCGACACGAGGAGCGCACATGTCCGCACCGGAAAGCGAGCCCACCGTCCCGGCGAACCCTGAGCGCGACCCGGACCAGCCGCGCGCGCTTCTCGAGGAGGCGCTCGTCGAGGTCAAGCGCGTCATCGCGGGCCAGGACGAGATGCTCGAGCGCGTCCTCGTCTGCCTCGTCGCAGGCGGGCACCTCCTGATCGAGGGCGTGCCCGGCCTCGCGAAGACGCTCACGATCAAGACCACGGCGTCGGTCCTCGGAGGCTCGTTCCGCCGTATTCAGTTCACCCCCGACCTCGTCCCGTCGGACCTCGTCGGGACGAGGATCTACCGGCCCGACCTCGGCGGCTTCGAGACCGACCTCGGCCCGGTCTTCTGCAACTTCCTCCTCGCTGACGAGATCAACCGCGCTCCGGCGAAGGTGCAGTCGGCGCTCCTCGAGGTGATGCAGGAGCACCAGGTCACGATCGGGCACGACACGCACATCGTCCCGACGCCGTTCCTCGTGATGGCGACGCAGAACCCGATCGAGTCCGAGGGGACGTACCCGCTTCCCGAGGCGCAGGTCGACCGCTTCATGCTCAAGGTGCTGGTCGGGTATCCCGAGCGCGACGAGGAGCTGACCGTTGTCCACCGCTCCCTCGAGGACCCCGTCGAGGTGCGCCAGATCCTGCCGATCTCCGAGCTCTCGGCCCTCCAGGCGAGCGTGAAGGACGTCTACGTCGACCCGGGGCTCGTCAGCTACGCGGTCAGCCTCGCGGCGGCGACGCGCGAGCCCGCCTCGTTCGGCCTCGAAGGCATCGAGGAGTTCGTCGCCTACGGGGCCAGCCCGCGCGGGCCGATCGCACTCGTCCAGGCGGCCCGGGCGCTGGCGCTCGTGCACGGCCGCGACTACGTGATCCCGGCCGACCTCCGCTCGCTCGTCAAGGACGCGTTCCGCCACCGTCTCGTCCTCACGTACCAGGCGCTCGCGGAGGAACGGTCGGCCGACGACGTGCTCGACGCCGTGATCGCCGCCGTCCCGCAGCCCCGGCTCGAGCTCGGGAGGCCGGCGGCGGCGTGATGCGCGTTCTCCGGGCACTCGGCGCCGAGCCCACACCGGAGCGGCCGGGGCCCGGGCCGGTCTCCGAGGGGCTGCTCAAGGCGCTCGAGCTGACCGTCGCACGGCGCGTCGACGGGCTGCTCGCGGGCGACCACCGCTCGTCGCTGCTGGGCCGTGGCACCGAGCTCGCGCAGGTCAGGCCGTACGTGCCGGGCGACGACGTCCGGCTGATCGACTGGAACGTCACCGCGCGGACGACCGAGCCGCACGTCCGCGTCCATCTCGCCGAGCGGGTGCTCGTCACGTGGATCGTCCTCGACCTCTCGCCGTCGATGGGTTTCGGCACGGCGGCGCGCCGCAAGGCGGACGTCGCACTCGGCGTCACGCTCGCCGTCGGGCACGCGGCGACCGTCCGCGGGAACCGCGTCGGGCTCGTGGGCTTCGGCGGCGCCGCGGAGCGCGTGCTCCCGCCGACCCAGGGCCGGGCAGGGCTCGTCGGGCTGCTCCTCGCGCTGCGCGACGGCTACGAGCCCGACGGGAGCGCCGGGATGCCGCTCTCGCTCGCCCTCACCCGCGTCGCCGGTGCCGCGAGGCAGCGCGCGCTCGTGGTCGTGATCTCCGACTTCCGCGGCCCGCGCGACTGGCGCCCGGCGCTGCTCCGCCTCGCGGGACGGCACCAGGTCGTCGCGATCGAGGTCCGCGACCCGCGCGAGCAGGCGCTCGAGCCGGTCGGGACGGTCTGGCTCGTCGATCCGGAGAGCGGGCACGAGCTCCAGGTCGACACGAACGACGGGACGCTGCGCAGCCGGTTTGCGGAGGCCGCAGCTGCAGAGCGGAGGCTCGTCGCCCGCGAGCTCGCAGGAGCCGGCGTGGCGCACGCCACCCTCACGACGGACGGCGACTGGCTGAGAGACCTCGCGGTCTTCCTCCGGAGGCACCGCCGATGACCTTCGCCTGGCCGATCGCGCTCGCGGGCCTCATCGCAATCCCGGCGCTCGCCGTTCTCTACGTGCTCTCCGCGCGCAAGCGGCGGCGGGACGCGGCCCGCTTCGCCAACCCTGCGCTCGTCCCCAACCTCGTCGCCGCAGCGCCAGGCTGGCGGCGCTACGTGGCGCCGATTCTCGCGCTCGCCTCGCTCGCGCTGCTCATCGTCGGCGTCGCGCGACCGCACGTCGTCCGCAACGTGGCGCGCGACGAGGCGACGATCGTGCTCGCGATCGACACGTCGCGCTCGATGGCGGCGCAGGACGTCCAGCCGAGCCGCTTCGACGCCGCGAAGCAGGCGGCACTCGCGTTCCTCGACGAGGTGCCCGACAACTACAGCGTGGGCATCGTCTCGTTCTCCACCTCCGCCGACCCGGTCCTGCCGCCGACGACCGACCGCGAAGCCGCGCGATCCGCGCTGCGCGAGCTTCGGCTCGGCACCGGAACCGCGCTCGGGGCCGCGATCACGCGGTCGGTCGACCTCGCGGTCGAGCAGCCGGCCGACAAGGCGCGGCCGAAGTCCGGCGCAGCGTCACCTGCGGCCGTGCTCCTCCTCTCCGACGGAGCCCAGACGGCGGGCGACGTCCGGCCGGATCCGGCCGCGCAGCGCGCCAGACGGCTCGGCGTGCCCGTCTCGACCGTCGCGCTCGGCACCGGCGACGCGGTCGTCGAGGTCCCGCGGCCCGGCGGCCTCAAGGAGCGCGTGGTCGTCGCCCCCGACGTCCCGACGCTCCGGCGCGTCGCGAGCACCACCGGTGGCACGTTCTCGGCGGCGCCGGACGCCAAGCGGCTCGAGTCGGTCTATCGGGAGCTCGGGACGCGGCTCGCGCACGACCGCAAGCGCGTCGAGGTGACGTCCGCCTTCGCGGCGGGCGGCGCGGTGCTCCTCCTGGTCGGCGGCTCGTTGTCGTCGCTGTGGTTCAGGAGGGCGCTGTGAGGCGAACCTTCGCCCTCCTGGCACTCGTCGTCGTTGCGGTCGCGGCGCTCGCCGGCGGTCGGGCCGCACAAGCGGCCGACGAATGCCGCGGGTTGCAGACGTGCCTCCCGGTGACGGGCCCCTGGGTGGCCATTCCGGCCGCGCCCGGCGGCGAGCCCTCCACGGTCGTCTGGGAGCTTCGCTGCCCGCTCCGCGGCTACATCGTCGCGGGGATCGACGCGCGCGTGAGCGACCGCTCGATCGACGTCAGCATCCGCGGCGAGAACGGCGCCCCCGTCTCGCCGGGGGTGACGACGGGCCGCGCGGTCGTCTTCACCGCCGTCTACACCGGCGGCGTGTCCAAGCCGACCTCGTTCCAGCCGTTCATCGGCTGCATTCCGACGTCGGGCGGAGGCGCGCGCGGCGAGACGGCGCTCCGGCACCCGGCCGCGTACGTTCCCGCGGCCGCGATCGACCGGCGCGTCGTCCACAAGCGCCTCGTCTCCGGCGCCTCGGTGAAGGTGATCGGCCGCTGCCCGGCGGGCACCCGCCTGCTCGGCACGAGCCACGCGTACGCGTTCCGCAGCCGCACCGCGCCCGGGACGACCCTGCTCCGCGCGGTGCGCGTGCGCAGCACAGTCGTGGGAAGGACGGTGACGGCGGTCGCCGCCGTCGCGCCTGCCGTGCCGCAGAGCCTCCCGGTCGAGCTCCAGCTCCACGCTCTCTGCTCGCGGGGTACGCGATGAGCTTCGAGAACCCGGTGCTGCTCGCGACGCTCCTGGTCGTGCCTCTGGCCGCCGTGGGCTACTGGCTCCTCCAGCGGCGGCCGCCGAAGTACGCCGTGCGCTACACGAACCTCGAGGTGCTCGCGGCCGTCGCCGGACGCCGACGCGCGTGGCGGAGACACGTGCCGGCTGCGCTGATGCTCGCGTCGCTCGCCGCGCTCTGCGTCGCGCTCGCGCGTCCGACCATGACGGTGAAGGCGCCGAACGAGCGGGCGAGCGTCGTCCTCGTCGTGGACACCTCCGGCTCGATGCGTGCAACGGACGTGAAGCCCACGCGACTGGCCGCTGCGAAGAACGCGATGCGCTCGTTCCTCGAGCGTGCGCCGAAGTCGCTCCGCGTCGGCGTCGTCTCGTTCTCGGACGAGCCGCAGGTCGTCGTCCCGCCGACGATCGACCGCGCGCGGCTCTCGCAGGGCATCGACGTGCTCGGGCCGGGGTTCGGCACGGCGCTCGGCGATGCGCTCGCCAGGGCGGTGGAGCTGGCACGGAGCGCCGCCGGGCCGAAGGCCGACGGCGGGAACGGCGGCCAGCTCAAGGACGACAAGGGCCGCTCGCTCGCCTCGATCCTGCTGCTTTCCGACGGCGCGCAGACTCGTGGGCTCCTCAGCCCCGGGCAGGGGGCCGAGCGAGCGCAGTCCGCCGGCATCCAGGTCTTCACGATCGCGCTCGGAACCGACGGCGGCACGATCCTCGCCGGCCCGCCGGGCGCGGAGCAGGTGATCCCGGTTCCGCCCGACCGCGAGACGCTCTCCGCCATCGCGGAGTACACCGGCGCGGAGTCGTTCGACGCGCAGAGCGCGTCGGCGCTCGAGAAGGTCTACGCCGGGCTCGGGTCGCGTGTCGGGCGCCAGGACCGGCCACGTGAGGTCACGGCCGCCTTCGTCGCGGCCGGCGCGCTGCTCCTTGCGGGGGCGGCAGGGTTCGGGCTGCTCGGGGCGCCTCGCCTGCCGTAGACCACCGCCGGACAGCTGCGTAGGATCACCCGGCACATGGTCGACCGGCAGGCCGCCTGATGCTCCTCTCGGTTCGCGATGTCACGCTCCGCTTCGGCGGCATCGTGGCCCTCGACGGCGTGTCGTTCGACGTCGAGCGCGGCGTGGTCTCGGGCCTGATCGGCCCGAACGGCGCGGGCAAGACGACGGTCTTCAACGTGATCACGCGGCTCTACACGCCCGACTCGGGCGAGGTCGAGCTGGAGGGCGCGACACTCCTGCGGACGCCGCCGCACGCGATCGTGCGCCGCGGCGTCGCGCGGACGTTCCAGAACATCAACCTGTTCAGGACGATGAGCGTCCTGGAGAACGTCCTCGTCGGCGGCCACGCGCTCGGCCGCCGCGCGGGCGAGCGGGACGCCCTCGAAGCGCTCGCGATCGTCGGCCTCGCGGACCGCGCGCAGCACCCTGCCGCCGCACTGCCGTACGGGACGCAGAAGCGGGTCGAGATCGCGCGGGCGCTCATGGCGCAGCCGACGTTCCTCCTGCTCGACGAGCCGGCCGGGGGACTCAACCACGAGGAGGTCGAGGAGCTCGGAGACTTCATCCTCCGGCTCCGCGACGAGCGCGCGCTCACGATCCTGCTCGTCGAGCACCACATGAGTCTTGTGATGCGCGTGTCGGACGACGTCAACGTGCTCAGCTTCGGCCGGAAGATCGCGGCCGGGACGCCGGCCGAGGTCCGTGCCGACCCGGCCGTGATCGAGGCATACCTCGGGGTCGAGGAGTGAGCTCCGGCGACGTCCTGCTGCGGCTCGACGGCGTCGAGGCACGCTACGGGCCGGTTCAGGCGCTGCGCGGAATCTCGCTCGAGGTGCCCGAGGGCGCCGTCGTCGCGGTTCTCGGTGCGAACGGGGCCGGCAAGACGACGACGCTGCGCGCGGTCTCCGGAACCGTTCGCCGCTCGGGGACGATCCAGTTCGCGGGGAAGGCGCTGCACGGCGGCCCCGAGGCGGTCGCGCGCGCCGGGATCGCTCACGTCCCGGAGGGTCGCGGGACGTTCACCGAGCTGACAGTGGTCGAGAACCTGCGCCTCGGCGCCTACACGCGGAGGGAGCGCAGCCTCGACGCGGACATCGACCGCGTCTCGAAGTGGTTTCCGTGGATCCCGGACCGGGCGCACCAGCCCGCCGGCACGCTGTCGGGCGGAGAGCAGCAGATGCTCGCGGTCGCGCGGGCGCTGATGGCACGGCCGCGGCTCCTGATGCTCGACGAGCCCTCGCTCGGTCTCGCGCCGATGATCGTGCGGGAGATCTTCCGCATCGTCCGCGAGCTCAACGAGCGCGAGGGGCTGACCGTGCTGGTCGTCGAGCAGGACGCCCGCATCGCCCTCCAGAGCGCCGACACGGCGTACGTGCTCGAGGTCGGACGCGTGGCTCTCGCCGGCCCGAGCGACGAGCTCCGGGAGAACGAGTCAGTGCGGCGGAGCTACCTGGGGTACTAGGGCCGATGGCCGACTTCATGCAGCAGGTGGTCGTCGGCCTCTCGTCCGGGTCAATCTATGCCTCGCTCGCGCTCGCGCTCGTCCTGATCCATCGCGCGACGGGCGTGATCAACTTCGCTCAGGGCGAGATGGCGACGTTCTCGACCTACATCGCCTGGACGCTGACGACGAACCACGGCTGGAGCTACTGGCCCGCGTTCGCGGCGACGCTGATCCTCTCGTTCGCGGGCGGGGTCGCGATCCACCAGGGCGTAATCCGCCCGAACGAGAAGGGCTCCGTCCTGCGCGTCGTGATCGTGACGATCGGCCTCCTGCTGGCGATCAACGGGCTCGTGACGCTGATCTGGTCCGGCGAGGTGCGCGCCGTGCAGAGCCCGTTCCCGACTCGCACGATCGACATCGGCGGCGTCGCGATCTCGATCCAGGACATCGGGACGATCGGCGTCGTCTTCGCCACCGTCGTCGTGCTCTGGCTGCTCTTCCAGTACACGAAGGTCGGCCTCGCGATGCGCGCCGCGGCGGTCAACCCCGCCGAGGCACGGCTCGTCGGCGTGCGCGTGGCGTGGATGCTCTCCCTCGGGTGGGGGCTCGCGGCCGTGCTCGGCGCGATCTCGGGGATGCTGGCCGCGCCGAGTGTGTTCCTCGACCCGAACCTGATGGCCGCGCTCCTGATCTACGCGTTCGCCGCGGCGGTCCTCGGTGGCATCGACTCGCCGATCGGGGCGGTCGTCGGAGGTCTCGTGCTCGGCGTCGGACTCAATCTGCTCGGCACGTACGTCGACTTCGTCGGCGCCGACCTGCGGCTGCCCGGCGCCCTGCTCGTGATCCTCGTCGTCCTGCTCGTCAAGCCGTCCGGGATCTTCGGGAAGACCGAGGTGAAGCGCGTATGAGGCAGGCTCGGAGCTTCGCGCCGATCGCCGCGTTCGCGGCGCTCACCGTCGTCGTCGCGGTCGTGCCTTCGTTCGTCTCCGCCTTCCGCGCGCAGCAGTTCGCGTACGTCGCCATCTACCTGATCGCGCTGATCGGCCTGAACGTCCTCACGGGCTACACCGGCCAGATCTCCCTCGGCCACGGGGCGTTCATGGCGATCGGCGGGTACACGACCGCGATCCTGGTGGCCGACCACGGTGTGAAGGACGTCTGGACGATCCCCATCGCCGCCGTGCTGACGGGAGTCGTCGGGTTCCTCTTCGGCATCCCCGCGCTTCGGCTCTCGGGGCTCTACCTCGCGCTCGCGACCTTCGCGATCGCCGTGTCGATGCCCGCGGTGATCAAGCGTTTCGAGGGCTTCACCGGCGGAGGCAGCGGCATCAACCTGTTCGGCCTCCCCGACCTGACCGCATCCCTGACGCCGGTGACGATCCTCGGCCAGGAGTTGACGTTCAACGACTGGCTCTACTACCTCTGCTGGACGATCGCGCTCGCGGGGTACGTCGTCGCCTGGCTCCTCCTCCGCGGCCGCACGGGCCGTGCCTTCCGCGCCGTGCGCGACAGCGAGACCGCGGCGCAGTCGTCGGGTGTGAGCCTGCCGCGGTACAAGACGCTGGCGTTCGGCATCAGCGCCGCGTACGCGGGCGTCGCCGGCTCGCTGTTCGCGATCGCGACGACGTTCGTCAACCCGGACACGTTCCCGATCGCGCTCTCGATCCTGCTCCTCGTCGGTGTCGTGGTCGGGGGGCTCGGCTCGCTCGTCGGGCTGATCGCGGGGGCCGTCTTCATCCAGTTCCTGCCGATCTGGTCGCAGGAGGTCTCGAAGTCGCCGGGCGCGCCCGCTGTCGTCTCGGGCGTCGTGCTGATCGCGCTGATGTTCGTCCTGCCGATGGGCTTCGCCGGGCTCCTCGCGCGGCTGAGAACGCTTACGAAGCGCTGACAACGCGCGGCTACCATCGCCGCAGGCGACACGGCCTCGCTCTCACCCCAATCGACCCGAGGAGCTTGCCCCGGATGACCAGGAAGATCACGCTCGCGCTGACGGCGCTCGTTCTCGCACTCGCCATCGGCGTGACCGCGGCGTTCGCCGGGACGAACCGTTCGTCGGCCGACCCGGGCGTGACTCCGACGTCGATCCTCCTCGGCACCACGTCGCCCCTCTCGGGCGTCGCCTCCGCCTACGCGTCGGTGGCGCGAGGAGCCGACGCCTACTTCAAGTACGTCAACGCCCGCGGCGGCGTCAACGGCCGGAAGATCACGGACACGATCGTCGACGACGGGTACAACCCGGCGCAGACCGTCCAGGCGACGCGGAAGCTCGTCGAGCAGGACGGCGTCTTCGCCGTCTTCAACGGGCTCGGCACCGAGCAGAACCTCGCGGTCCGCGACTACCTGAACGCGCAGAAGGTGCCGCAGCTCTTCGCCGCGTCCGGTGCGACCGCCTTCGGCAGCGAGGCGTCGAAGTACCCGTACACGATCGGCCTCCAGCCGAGCTACCAGGCCGAGGGCTGGGTGCTCGGCAAGTACCTCGCCCGGACGCAGCCCGGCGCGAAGGTTGCCGTGCTGTTCCAGAACGACGACTACGGCAAGGACCTCCTGAACGGTTTGAAGAAGGGCATCCAGCGCTCGCGCGTCAAGGTGGTCGCCGCCCAGCCGTACGAGGTGACCGCCAGCGACGTACAGACGCAGGTCGCGAAGCTCCGCTCGTCCGGCGCCAACGTGTACGCCGTCTTCGCGACGCCGAAGTTCGCGATCCAGGGCTTCGTCTACGCGAACAAGCTCGGCTGGAAGCCGAAGCTCTCGCTCACGAACGCCGTCGCCTCCGCGTCGAACATCATGCAGCTCGCCTCCGAGGGTGGCACGAACAAGGTCGTGGAGGGCTCCGTGTCGATCGTCTTCCTCAAGGACCCGACCGATCCGAAGTGGAAGAACGACGCCGCGATGAAGCTCTACCGGACGGTCATGAAGCGCTTCGCGCCGTCCGCGAACGCGGACGACGTGTACCACGTTTACGGGATGGCAGCCGCGTGGACGGCGGTCGAGGCGATCCGCAAGGCGGGAAAGAACCTGACGCGTGACGGGCTCGTGAAGGTCACGAACAGCATGAACTTCACCGGGAACCCGTTCCTGCTCCCCGGAATCGCGCTCAAGACCGGACCGGGCGACCACTTTCCGATCGAGCAGATGGTGCTGCAGCGCTGGCACAAGGGCACCTGGAAGAGCTTCGGCGGTCTCTGGGGCTACCGCACGCAGTAGGAGGCCCGTCAGCCGTCGAGCCGCGGCGCCTCGGTCGGTGCAGGGGCGAGCGCGCGGGCGAGGCTCGCCAGAAGAACGGCATCGGAGCCGGAGAGCTCCACCGCGGTGCCGTCGCGCTCGACGCGGACGTGGTGTCGAGGCTCGGCGTGCTCCCCGAGATCGGCCACCTCGAGGTCGCCGTCGGGCCGCCACTCGAGCCAGTCGCGCGCGGCGCCGCCCGCGGCACGCTCGCTGACCGTGACGCCGTACGCGCCGTCCGGGCTGGTGTACACGAGCGAGACCTCGGCCTCCACGGGTGGGTGATCGCGCGGTGCGGTGAAGAGGCTCTCGGCGAGACGCCAGCCCTCGGGCACGCGGGCGGGGGTGAAGACGGTGAACGGCGCGGTTCCCTGCAGCTCGTGGAGCGCGAGGCGCTCCGGGCGTTGCCAGCGTGACGCGACGGCTCCGCCCGGAAGCGTCGGGACGAGGACGTCCGGAGGGATCGGCACGAACGCGACGTCCGTCACCTCGAGACGGCGGAACGGCTCGCCGCCGATGAACGCCTCTGTTCGGAGGAGCGCGCCCCTCTCCGCGTCGATCGCGAGCTCGAGCTCCTCGGCGCCCGCGCCGAGGTGGAAGACGACCGCACCCGCGCTGTCGGCCGCGCGCGGGACGGCGCGGACGCGGAGGGCCGCGCGGTCTGCGACCTCGGTCTCGCCGAGGTCGTCGAGCCGGTACGCGGCGACGACGGCCACGGGATCGAGCAGGAGGGCATACGTCGTCGACGGAGGCCCGCCCTCCTGCTCCGTCTCGTTCGTCACGGCGCCCCAGTCGGCATCCCAGGAGGCCCACCGGTCGCCGTCGCGGACGACGTAGCGCTTGCCGGACTGGACGCCGGCGGCCTCCTCGCGGAAGCGGGTCGGGCTCTCGAACGACAGGATCGTCGTCCGCCTCGTCTCGTCCGGGGCGGCCCCCTGGTCGGCCGCGAACCGGGCAGAGGTGACGCCGATCCGCCCGCCGTGACGCTCGGCCATGAACCGGTCGAAAGCGACGGCGCTCCGAGGCGCATGGCTCCACTCGACGATCGTGAGGCGCGCAGGACGCGCACGCTCACCCGCGTCGTGGAGGAGCTCGAGGATCTCGCCGAGCGCTCCCACACGCGGATTCTGCCCTGGGCCGTTTGCGTATGCTCTCCCTTCCGGCGCGAGGAGACCGCCCGGCGACAACCGACGCCGATGGCACACCTCGCCTCCGATCTTCTCGACGCGTCCCTCGACGACCTCATGGCCGAGGCCCGACGCGTGCGCGCGCAGGGCACCGGGACGCTCGTCACGTACTCACCGAAGGTCTTCGTCCCGCTCACGACGCTCTGCCGCGACGTCTGCGGCTACTGCACCTTCGCGCGGCCACCCCGCCGGGGCGAGCGGGCGTACCTGACGGAGGACGAGGTCCTCGCGATCGCCGCGGCCGGCGCCGAGGCCGGATGCACGGAGGCGCTCTTCACGCTCGGCGACCGGCCGGAGGCCCGCTACGGCGTCGCCCGGAAGGAGCTCGCCGCGCTCGGCTGCGAGACGACGCTCGAGTACGTCGCGCGTTGCGCGACGCGCGTGCTCGACCAGACGGGGCTCCTGCCGCACCTGAACCCCGGCGTGCTGACGCGCGAGGAGCTGATCTCGCTGAGGCCCGTCGCGGCGTCGATGGGGATCATGCTGGAGACGACCGCCGAGCGCCTGTCGGCCCGCGGCGGCCCGCACTGGGCCTCGCCCGACAAGGTGCCGGCGCGCCGCCTCGAGACGATTCGGCTCGCCGGCGAGCTCGCGATCCCGTTCACGAGCGGGATCCTCGTCGGGATCGGCGAGACCCGCGAGGAGCGGATCGACGCGCTGCTCGTGCTCCGTGGGCTCGCCGAGGAGCACGGGCACCTGCGCGAGGTGATCGTGCAGAATTTCCGCGCGAAGCCCGGCACGCGGATGGCCGACCATCCCGACGCGGCGACGGAGGAGCACCTCTGGTCGATCGCCGTCGCGCGCATCGTGCTTGGTGCCCGGATGCACGTCCAGGCCCCGCCCAACCTCGCCTACGACGACTTCCCGCTGCTCCTCGATGCGGGCATCGACGACTGGGGCGGCGTCTCGCCGGTGACGGCCGACCACGTCAATCCGGAGGCGCCGTGGCCGGGGGTCGAGCGCCTGCGCGACGCGTGCCGCGCACGTGGCCTCGTGCTCGCGCCGCGGCTGCCTCTCTACCCCGAGCACGTCGCCGACCTCGACCGCTGGACGGATCCGGCCGTCGCCCCTGCGATCCGGCGGGCGGCCGACGCGCACGGGCTCGGCCGCGAGGATCGCTGGGCGCCCGGCGAGCCGGTCTCGGTGCCCTTCGTCGTGGGGCGCGATCCCGCTCCGATCGGGTTCGTAGGGGAGGAGCTCGGCGAAGAGGAGCTCGTCAGGCTCTTCGCCGCGCGCGGCCGCGAACGGGAGCGGATCTTCGGCGCGGCCGACGCGCTCCGCCGCGAGACGTGCGGCGACGAAGTCACCTACGTCGTGACCCGGAACATCCAGTACACGAACGTCTGCTACTTCCGCTGCGGCTTCTGCGCCTTCTCGAAGGGCAAGCTGGCGGAGAATCTGCGCGGCCCCGCGTACCTCGTCCCTGAGGAGGAGATCGTCCGCCGCGTGTGCGAGGCGTGGGAGCGCGGTGCAACCGAGGTGTGCCTCCAGGGCGGGATCCATCCGTCGTTCACGGGCGACTACTACGCGGGGGTCGTCTCCGCGGTGAAGGCCGCGGTGCCGGGAATCCACGTCCATGCGTTCTCGGCGCTCGAGGTCTGGCAGGGCGCGGCGACGCTCGGTCTCGACCTCGCGTCGTATCTGCGGATGCTGCGCGACCGCGGCCTCGGCTCGCTTCCTGGGACGGCGGCCGAGATCCTCGACGACGAGGTGCGAGCGGTGATCTGCCCCGACAAGGTCACGACCGGCCAGTGGCTCGAGGTGCACGACGCGGCACACCGGGTCGGCCTGCGCTCGAACGTCACGATGATGTTCGGGCACGTCGAGCGTCCCGTGCACTGGGCGAGGCATCTCCTCGGAGCACGTGTGCAGCAGCAGCGCTCGGGCGGGTTCACCGAGCTCGTGCCGCTGCCGTTCGTGCCGATGGAGGCGCCGATCTTCCTGAAGGGCCTTGCGCGGCGGGGGCCGACGTTCGGCGAGGCGCTGCTCGTCCACGCGGTCGCGCGCCTCGCGCTCCATCCCGTGATCACGAACGTCCAGGCGAGCTGGGTCAAGCTCGGGCCCGACGGCGTGCGGCAGGCGCTCGCCGCGGGCGTCAACGACCTCGGCGGAACCTTGATGAACGAGTCGATCTCGCGTGCGGCGGGGTCGGAGTGGGGGCAGGAACTGCCGCCCGAGGAGATGGAGGCGCTGATCCGCTCGGCCGGCCGTGTCCCGCGACAGCGGACGACGACGTACGGGTTGCCGCCCGAGGAGCAGGTGCGCCGCTCGTTCGCGGCGGCGCCGCTCGCGGAGCCTCTGAACCCCCCGGTGCGCGACGCCGGGCTGCGCCGCCCGGCGCGGCTCCTCCGTCCGGCCGCTCTCGTGGGCTGAGGCCCCAACACGGGCTCAGCGTCGACGCCGGATCGCGTCGACCACGAGAGCAGGCAGGCGAAGGACGATGCGCGGCAGGCCGGACAGCGCATGCTCGAGCGCGTCGTGGAGTTCGGTGGTGGCGTCCTGACCGTGGAGTCCCTCCCCGTGCCCGAGGAGGAGGTGCAGCGGCTCGAACGGTGCAAGCGCTGCACTCGGCGGGCGGACGCGCATGAGCAGGTGAACGCCGACGCGATCGCCGCCCGCGGCGTAGAACGAGTTGCTCCCGACCGCCTCGGCGACGACGAGCGTGCGCGCGGCGGGCCACCAGAGCGCCGTTTCGTGCCAGCGCTTCGTTCGTCTCACCGCGACGGTCTCGAATGGGCTGTCCGCGACGGTGTCGGGAACGACGACGTGCGGGACGCCGAGCTCGGCGGCGACGGACGCGCAGTCCCGGTTGTGCCGGTCGAGGAGCTGCAGCACCGCGCGAGGCTCGCCGAGCCCGCGGGCGCGGACGAGCGCGGGCTCGTGCCGGACGGGGTCGACGAGCCAGACGCCGCCCTCGGCCGCGAGCGCGTGCGACGTCCGGGTCGCCGGCTCGTCGACGATCCACGAGAACCCCGCCTCGCCGCGGTCGTCGCAGAAGTGGACGTCCACGGCGAGAACGCTACGCGCTCGGGCGACGTCCGGCTGGTGGGCCCCGAGGGTTGGCGCCGGAGCCGGCTCCGTGGACGGCGCCCTCTCGCACGCGGGGCTGCGGCGAACGAGTCGAGTCGCACGGCGGCCCGACTGGGCCCAAGACTGCCTCCAACGGCCCCCAGGGGCACCCCGGTGTCCCTGGTTCCACGTTATCGGCGATCGCGTCACGAGTGTGCGCCGACTTCGTGCCGAAATGCGAAGGCGCGGAGGACAGGCGGTCGGCGACGGGCGCTAGGCTACTGGCCGCCTTGAGAGTGCTCGTGGTAGTCGCCGCCGCGCTGATCCTGGCAGCACCGGCAGCGGCCTCGGAGATCTTCGCGGTCGATGCCACGGACGTGACGCTCGGGGTCGACGGCGCCACCGCGCTCGTCTCGTACACGGCGAACGGCAAGCGACGCCACCTGCTCGCGTGGGGAGCGATCAACGCGAACCCCGCTCTGTCCGAGGTGCCGCAGACGTCCTTTCGGCGTGACTACAGCGGCGGCTGGAAGTCTCGTGGAAAGGCCGTCTGGGCGACGTTCGCGAACCGCTGCGGACCGTACACCGGGCCTGCACTGCCGTTCCTCGTCGTGGCGTGCACGGCGCGCGACGGCACGAGCTGGGCGATCCAGGCGTGGCAGCGGCTCTTGCCGATGCGCGGCTTCGACCCCTGGAAGCCCGGACAGGCGGTGATGGAGTTCCACCTGTCGCACTGGTCCGGCCCGCTCGCGGTGCTCGAGGTGTCCCCGAACTGGACCTACGGCGGGCAGTGGCAGGGCCTCTTCGGGCGGCTGACGTACTCGGGCGCGCCGGTCTTCGGCACCCGGACGCCGACGGCGAGCAGGCGTGACGCGTACGGACGTTACGTCTACATCGACACGCGCAACTCCGTCTACGGGCCCGGCTGGAAGCACGACGCGGGCAAGGTGCTGCACCTGCGCAGTGGCGCCTTCTGTTACAGCTTCGTCCCTCAGGTGCCGCCGCCCGGATACCCGGACCAGGCGCCTCGCGGGCCGGCCGTCGGCGATCTGCACCGGGTCACCGTGATGGGGCCCGGCGTCACACCCGACGTGCAGTGGGAGGGCGCGCCACTCGGCCGCTACGACGCGGGCCAGGACGACGTCTACGACGCGCTCTTCGACAAGCTCGTCGGGCCGGACGACCGCGTCTGCAGCAGCGAGCGCTGAACGCGCGAGCGGCTCCGTAGTTCGCCACGCGCTGACCGGTCGAACCCCGGATGCCTACTCGGCCGACGACATCGACCCTGGAATCGTGCGCAAGTGGCTGATCGGCGGCGTGGTCACGGTCGTGGCGCTCTTCGTCGTGGCACAGGCCGTGCCCTAGGGCCGCGACCACACGAATCCACCCGTCACGAGGGCGGTGCGCTGGGACTCGCCGCGCACCCGTGAGCTCGCCGCCGGGGCGTGCTTCGACTGCCACTCGAACCTGACGGACTGGAAGTGGTACACGAACGTCGCACCGGTCTCGTGGCTCGTGTACAGCGACGTCAAGGGCGGACGGGAGCAGCTCAACTTCTCCGAATGGGATCGGCCCCAGGGCGGGGCCGGCGACGTGGTCGAGGCCGTCCGGGAGGGCTCCATGCCGCCTCTGCAGTACAAGCCGCTGCACGCGGGCGCCCGGCTCTCCGACGCCCAGCGCGCGGACCTCGTGCGCGGCCTGGAGAAGACGCTGGCCGCCGATCCGCCGATCGCGGGCGGTGGCTAGCCGGCCCCGGCGTCGAGCGCGGCGCGGGCGTCTGCGAGGGTGAACCGGCCCGCGAGGAGGGCGCTTCCGGTCACCCCAGCCTCGCAGCCGAGCTCCTGCAGGGCGACGAGGTCCGCGGTCGAGGCGATTCCCCCTGCCGCGACGACCGGAAGCCCGGCGGCGAGCACCTGCGCAAGCAGCTCGAGATCGGGCCCGCCGAGCGAGCCGTCGCGCGACGTGGAGGTCACCAGGAGGCGCGCGATGCCGACGTCGGCGCAGCGTCGCGCGAGATCGGGCGCGGTGACCTCCGATGTGCGCGTCCACCCCTCGACCGCGACCCGGCCGTCACGGACGTCGACCGCGACCACGAGTGCGGGCCCGAATCTCGCGGCCGCGTTCTCGAGGAACGCCGGTGACAGCGCCGCCGTACCGACCATCACGCGGTCGGCGCCCGCGGCGAGCGCTGCATCCAGCGCCTCCAGCGTGCGGTAGCCGCCTCCGACCTGGAGCGGGAGGCGGCCCGCACGCGCGACGGCCGTCAGGAGGGCGAGTGACGGCGAGCCGGAGAACGCGCCGTCGAGATCGACGAGATGAAGCCGCGTCGCGCCCTCCGACGCGTAGCGCTGCGCGAGCTGGACCGGGTCGCCGCCCTCGAGGGTCACGGCCTCGCGCCTGCCGCCCGAGAGGCGTACGACGCGACCTTCGAGGACGTCGACGGCCGGGACGACCTCGAGTTGTTTGCGTGTTAACACGTTAGCATGATAACATGAACGAATGATACGAACGAGATCAGCCGATCCCGGCACAGCTCCCGCCCAGGACGTCGAGCCGGTTCCCGGCCTGCCCGAGCTCGCCGAAGCCGTGACGACCTTGCGGACGGGCGACGAGGTCACGCGGTTCCTGCGCGACCTCTGCACGCTCCCCGAGCTCGAGGCGCTCGCGCACCGATGGCAGACCGTGCTCCTCCTCGAGCAGGGCGTGCCGTACCTCGAGATCGCGCAGCGGGTCCCGACGTCGACGGCGACCGTCACGCGCGTCGCGCAATGGCTCCGTCACGGCACGGGCGGCTATCGTCTCGCGCTCGAGCGGACGCGCCGGCGGCGGGGGCGCTCGTGACCGCCCCGTTCACGCGCGCAGGCCAGAACGGGCGGTTGACGCTCGCGGTGCCCGCGAAGGGACGGATGTCGGAGCCGGCGCTTCGGCTCTGCTCCGACGCTGGCCTCTCGTTCGAGGTCACCGAGCGGTCGCTCGTCGTCCCGTGTGCGAACGCGCCCGTCGATCTTCTGCTCGTCCGCCCGAGCGACATCCCCGAGTATGCACAGGACGGCGTCGTCGACCTCGGGATCACGGGGGCGAATCTCGTCGCAGAGGCCGACGCGGACGTCGTTACGCTCGCCGAGCTCGGCTTCGCGCGCTGCTCGCTCGAAGCCGCGGTGCCCGCGGACAGCCCTCAGCAGCGGATCGCGGAGCTCGAGGGACTCCGTGTCGCGACCGCCTACCCGGTGTCGACCCGGCGCCTGCTGGCCGAACGGGGGGTCGACTGCGAGTTGATCCCGGTATCCGGCTCCGTCGAGGCGACGCCGCGCCTCGGGCTCGCCGACGCGATCGTGGATCTCGTCTCCACGGGCTCGACGATGAGCGCCAACGGCCTCCGGCCGATCGGCGAGCTGCTCTCGTCTCAGGCGGTTCTCGTCGGCGGACGCGCCGCCGTCGAGGAGCGCCGCGACGTCGTCGGCCGGCTCGAGCTCATGCTCTCGGGCGTGGTGGCCGCCCGTCGCCGCCGCTACGTGATGATGAACGCGCACGTCGACGACCTTCCCGCGATCAGGTCGCTCCTGCCCGGAATGGGTGCACCGTCGGTGCTCGCGCTCGCCGACGAGGGAGAGATCGCGGTGCACGCCGCCGTCGAGGTGGACGAGATCTGGGAGCTCCTGCCGGTGCTGCGCGACGCGGGCGCAACCTCCATCCTCGTCCTTCCGATCGAGAGGCTGGTGGCATGAGAGGGTTCGACGACGCTCTCGAGACGGTCGCTCCGATCGTGGCGGACGTCCGTGATCGAGGCGACGCCGCACTGCTCGAGTGGACCGAGCGCCTCGACGGGCCCAGGCCGCACGGGCTGCGTGTCTCCGCGTCGCGGATCTCGGCCGCCTCTGTCGAGGACGATGTCCTCGGCGCGCTTCGCGCGATGATCGAGGCGGTGCGGCGTTTCAGCGAGGCGCAGCGGCCCCGCGACACGTCCGTCGAGGCGGCGCCGGGAATCGTCTCCGAGCGGCGCTGGCTGCCACTCGACGCGGTCGGCGTCTGCGTTCCGAGCGGGACCGCGCCGCTCCCGTCCTCGCTCGTCATGGCCGCCGTGCCGGCACGGGTGGCCGGCGTGGGACGGATCGCGGTCGTGACACCGAATCCGGCCGACGCCATCCTCGTCGCGGCACGCGAGCTCGGGATCGACGAGGTGTACGAGATCGGAGGCGCCCAGGTGGTCGCTGCGCTCGCGTTCGGGACCGACACCGTCCCCCGTGTCGACGCGATCGTCGGCCCGGGGAACGCGTACGTCACCGCCGCGAAGGTCCTCGTCTCGAGCCGGGTCCGCATCGATCTCCCGGCCGGGCCCAGCGAGGTCGTCGTGATCGCCGATGCGACGCCGTCGCCCGAGCAGATCGCCGCAGACCTGCTCGCACAGGCCGAGCACGGCCCCGACAGCGACGCGCTGCTCCTGACGGACGACCCGGCGCTCGCCTCGGCGGTGGAGGAGCTCGTCGCGAATCACGAAAACGTGCGCGTCGAGCGCACGGCGACGCTCGACGACGCGCTCACGCGCTCGGAGGAGTACGCGCCCGAGCATCTCGAGCTGCTCGTCGCCGACCCGGCGGCGCTGCTGGCGCGCGTCCGGAATGCGGGCTCGGTCTTCGTCGGCTGCTCCTCGGTCGTGGGCGACTACGCCGCCGGCGCCACCCACGTGCTGCCGACGGGTGGGCTCGCCCGCTCGACGGGCGGTCTCGGTCTCGAGGCGTTTCTCAAGCCGCTCCAGATCGTCACGGCATCCGTCGACGGCTCCCGCCGCGCCGCCGAGGTCGTCGGGCCGCTCGCGCGCGTCGAGGGTTTGCCGCTCCACGGGGCGGCGGTGGCGGCGTGAGCACGCCGCGGTTGCGCGCGCAGAGGGTCGGCGAAGGGTTTGCCCCCTACGCGTGGGCTGCGAGCGTCGACGACGTCGCCGCCCGCCACGGGATCCGACCCGAAGCCGTGCTCAAGTTCGACCAGAACACGCCGCCGCTGCCCGGCGTGCCCCAGGTACCGCTCGCGCACAGCATGACGCGGCTCGAGCAGTACCCCGACGGCACGTACCGCGAGCTCCGAGAGGCCGCCGCCTCCTACGTCGGCCTCTCGTCGGACAACGTCGTCGTCGGCGCCGGCGCGGACGACCTCATCCTTCTCGTCGCGCAGACGTTCCTCGGGCCGGGCGTGCGCGCAGCGATCGACACCCCGACCTATGCGCTCTACGGCATCGCGACGAGACTCCACGGCGGCACCGTGGTGGGCGCGGACGACGAGGCCGAGCTCCGCTGGGTCTGCAACCCGCACAACCCGCTCGGAGGCTGGATCGAGCCCGAGGAGGTCGTGGCTCTCGCGCGCGCCGCGCCCGAGACGACGGTCGTGGTCGACGAGGCGTACGTCGAATACGGCGCGCGGTCCTGCGCGCCGTGGGTGAACGAGCTCGAGAACCTCGTCGTACTGCGGACGATGTCGAAGGCGTTCGGGTTCGCGGCCCTTCGCGTCGGCTATGCCCTCGCGCATCCCGAGGCGGCTGCGCTGCTGACCGAGCGCCGCGCGCCCGCACCAATCGCCGGGCCGGCAGCGGCGATCGCCGCGGCCGCCCTGCGCGCGCCCCGGCTCGGAGACGTCGAGGCGACGATCGAGGAGCGCGAGCGAATGCGGGGATCGCTCCTCGCCGCCGGCTACGCCGTTGCACCGACCGCGACGAACTTTCTGTTCCTTCCCACGCAGGAGCCGCTCGCGGAACGGCTCGAGGCGGAGGGCATCGTCGTCCGGTCGTTTCCCGCCGGGATCCGCATCTCCGTGCGACTGCCCTCGGAGAACGACGTGCTCCTCCGCGCGCTCGGGGCGGACCCCGGCCCGAGGGCGGGGCGCCATGCGACGATCATCCGCACGACGACGGAGACGGCGATTCGGCTCACGCTCTCGCTCGACGGCCGAGGACGCGCGCGGGTCGAGACGGGAATCGGCTTCCTCGACCACCTCCTGACGCTCTGGGCCTTCCACGGCGGCTTCGACCTCGAGCTCCTCGCGGGCGGGGACGTCGACGTCGACGAGCACCACACCGTCGAGGACGTCCACGCGGCGCTGGGAGCCGCGTTCGCCGAGGCGCTCGGATCGCGCGAGGGAGTGGCGCGATACGGCTCGGCGGTCGTGCCGATGGACGAGGCGCGGTCGACCGTGGCCGTCGACCTCGTGCGCAGGCCACATGCCGAGATCGCTCTCGTCTTCGCCGGGGACCGCGTGGGCGCCCTTGCCGTGTCGCTCCTGCGCCATGCGCTCGAGCGCTTCGCGATCGAGGCGGGGTGCACGATGCACGTCGAGTCCGCGGGCGCCGACGACCACCACGTCGCCGAGGCCGCGTACAAGGCGCTCGGCCAGGCCTTGCGGCAGGCCGTCGCTCCGGGGGAGGCGGGGATCCGCTCGACCAAGGGAGCCGCCTGATGCGGGTCGCGATCGCCGACTACGGCGCCGGAAACCTGCGATCGCTGTCGTCCGCGCTCGCGCGAGCGGGCGTCGCTCCCGTGGTCACGGTGGATCCGCTGGTCGTCCGCGAGGCGCCGCTCGCCATGATCGCCGGCGTCGGCCACGTCGAGAGCGCGGCCGCCGGGCTCGCCCGTCACGGGCTCGACGACGCGCTGCGGGAGCGCGCCGCTGCCGGCCGTCCGCTCGCCGGGATCTGCGTCGGGATGCAGCTCCTCTTCGGCACGAGCGAAGAGGGCGGTGCGGGCCTCGGCCTCCTGGAGGGAGCCGTGCGTCGGGTGCGCGCTCGGAGGGTGCCGCACATGGGCTGGAACACGCTGGCCGTCTCCCACGCCGGCGTCCTCCTCGACGGGCTCGACGGCGCCGACGTGTACTTCGCGCACAGCTACGCCGCAGCCCCCGACGACGGGAACGTCATCGCTGCCACGGTCGACCACGACGGCCCGCTCGTCGCGGCCGTCGAACACGGCGCGCTCGCCGGCGTCCAGTTCCACCCCGAGCGCAGCGGCGGCGCAGGCGGACGTGTCCTCCAGAACCTCGTGCGATGGTCAAGCGACGCGTGATCCCGTGCCTCGACGTCGCCGAGGGGCGCGTCGTCAAGGGCGTGAACTTCCGGAACCTGCGTGAGATGGGCGAGCCGGTCGAGCTGGCGCGTCGCTATTCGGAGCTCGGTGCGGACGAGCTCGTCTTCCTGGACATCACGGCGACGCTGGAGGGCCGCGGCCCGATCCTCGACGTGATCGGGCGCGCCGCCGACGAGCTGACGATCCCCTTCACCGCCGGCGGCGGCATCACGGGGGTCGACGACGCACGCGACCTGCTGCTCGCGGGCGCCGACAAGGTCGCGATCAACCGCGCGGCGTTCGACGACCCCACGATCCTGTCCGCGCTGGCGGCCGAGTTCGGCGCGCAGGCGGTCGTCTGCGCGATCGACGCGCGCGGAGGCGAGGTCGTCACCCACGCCGGTCGCGAGCCGCGTGGGCGCGGCGCCGTCGACTGGGCGCGGGAGGCGGTCGAGCGCGGAGCGGGGGAGATCCTTCTCACGTCGATCGACACGGACGGCATGCGTGCCGGGTACGACCTGGAGCTGACGCGGACGGTCGCCGAGGCTGTCGAGGTGCCGGTGATCGCGTCGGGCGGCGCCGGCGACGCGGGACACATGGCCGACGCGTTCGAGGTCGGCGCCGAGGCGGCGCTGATCGCCTCGATCGTCCACGAGCGGCCGGAGCGGCTGCCGGAGCTGAAGGCCGAGCTGGAGGAGGCGGGATGGCCGATGCGGCGCTGACCCCGGTCATCGTCCAGGACGCGGAGACCGACCGCGTCCTGATGCTGGCCTACGCGAACGACGAGGCGCTCCGGCTGACGCGCGAGACCGGCGAGGCGTGGTTCTGGAGTCGCTCGCGGGCGGAGCTGTGGCACAAGGGCGCGACGTCCGGCAACACGATGGCCGTCGAGGAGATCCGCGACGACTGCGACGGCGACGCGCTGCTCTACCGCGTGCGACCGAAGGGCCCCGCGTGCCACACGGGCGCGGAGTCGTGCTTCGCTCCGTGGCTGTGGCGGATCGTCGCCGAGCGTGCCGCCACCCGGCCCGAGGGGTCGTACGTCGCGGGCTTGCTCGAGGAAGGGCCGTCGGCGGCCGCCCGCAAGGTGGGGGAGGAAGGCGTCGAGGCGGCGCTCGCCGCCGTGGGCGAGTCGGACGAGCGGCTCGTCGAGGAGCTCGCCGACCTCTGGTTCCACGCCTACGTCCTCCTTGCCGCCAGGGGCCTGCAACCCTCGGCGGTCGAGGACGAGCTCCGCCGTCGTCACGCCGCACGCTAGGCCCGCGCGATCGCCGCCGCCGCCGCCGCTACGCCTCCTCGGCGAGCGCGCGGAGCAATCCGCGGAGTTGTGCGAACTGCGTCCGTCCGAGCTTCGCCTCCCACTCGCGCTCGACCTCGACCACGGCGTCGCGCATCACCCAGCCGGCGCGCTCGCCGCGTCCGGTGAGCGCGATTCGTCTGGAGCGCAGGTCGTCGGGATCGGCGCGACGTTCGACGTAGCCACGACGCTCGAGTTCCCCCAGGAGGTAGTTGACGGCCTGCTTGCTCATGCCCAAACGGGCTGCGAGCTCCGACGGCCGGGATCCCTGCGGGCCCGGGTAGAGGAGGACGTTGACGTGCGCTGTGTCGAGATCGTCGAAGCCCTGCTCGTGCAGCCGCTCGAGCATCCGCCGGCGGACCGCCTCCCACGGAATACGCAGGAGAGCGCCGATCAACGGCGGCCCGAGTGGCCGGGCCGGCGAGCCAGTCAAGTGACTTGACTTCTTTCGTCCAGGCATATACAGTCAAGTGACTTTACCAGACGATCTCACCCGGGAGGCCCTGACAATGAGCACGACGATGAGCAACGCGATCACGATCGGCGACGTCGAGGTCCGCTTCCTGCTCGAAAGCGCCGCGGGAGGCTCCGTTGCCGTGTTCGAGTTCACGGTTCCCGGGGGAGCGCGCGTTCCGATTGCTCACAGCCACGACGGCTACGAGGAGACGATCTACGGTCTCGACGGCACGCTCACGTGGGTCGTGGGGGATCGACGGATCGAGGTCGCGCCGGGCGACGTGCTCTGCATTCCGCGCGGGGTCGTCCATCGCTTCGAGAACGAGCACGGTCGCGACGCCCGCATGCTCGCCATCGTCACGCCGGGCGTCCTCGGCCCCGACTACTTCCGCGAGCTGGCGGCGGTGATCGATGCCGCAGCGGCCGCCGGCGGGCCGCCCGAGCCGGACGCGCTCGCCGACGTGATGCGGCGGCACGGGCTGACGCCGGCGCGCTGACCGCCAACCGAACCGCGTTCCCCCGGGGCTTCGGCCGCCGCTTGCGGTTCGGGGAGGCGGGACGCCCGCGGCCGGGGCCGAGCATCTCCCCAACTGCCCCCAGGGGCACCCCGGTGTCCCTGGTTCCACGCTATCGACGAACACGTGACACGTGTGTGTCAGGGGTGTGCCGCGCGTGTGTCGCCGAGCGCAGGCCACCGCGACGCGGTCCTCGATCCGCGCCGAGCGCGCACGACGTCAAGCATCGGGGGCCGCGGCGAGCAGAGAGGCGCGGCCGGGACACGCGCACGCGCGTCGACGGAGCTAGCCGTCGGTCTCGCCGTCCCGGTAGTCGGCGTCGTCGCCGAGGAACGACCCCCAGTTCGAGCCAGCCGTCGTCGTCGAGGAGGTTCATCTCCACGGCAGCGAGCCTACTCCCGGCCGTGTTCTCAGACGTCCCATTCGCCGCCGAGGAGCCTCGGCAGGGCATCGTCGAGCAGCCTCAGCGTCATGCCCCAGAGGACGTGGCCCTCCACGTCGATCCCGTCCACGAGCAACGGCTCCTGGAAGCGCAGGGACGAGAACGGCAGCAGCGCGCGGGCGCTCCTGTCCGCGAGCATCCGCGCGGCGGGCGTGAGGATGCCGACGATCTCCGTCTCCTGCAGGCGCCACGCCGTGTCCGCGGGAACGCGCGCGAGGAACGGGTGGACGAGCCACCCCGTCGCCCGTGTGGCAAGAGGCTCGAGCGTGGCGACGACGTCGACGGCGTCGGGCTGCAGGCCGACCTCTTCCTCCGCTTCCCGCAGCGCCGTGGCGAGGAGATCGGCGTCCCCCGGCTCCGGCTTCCCGCCGGGGAGACCGAGCTGCCCGCCATGCTGCCCGCCGTCGTCCGCCCGGACGACGAGCACGATCCTGAGCTCTCCCTCCGCGTCGCGGAAGACGGGAAGGAGCACCGCGGCCGTCCGCAGCTCCTCGGTCACTCGACCTCAGCGCCGAGCAGGTCCTCGATCGTCTCGCGCCGCCGGACGAGGCGTGCCGAGCCGTCCGCCACGAAGACGGCGGCCGGACGCGGTACGCCGTTGTAGTTCGACGCCATCGCCAGCGTGTACGCACCGGTGGCCGGGACGGCCAGCAGGTCGCCGCGGTGCGGCGTGGGCAGCGCGACGTCGTCGATGAGCACGTCACCGGACTCGCAATGCATCCCCGCGACGCTGACCACCTCGGCGACCGGCTCGTCGGCCCGGGCGGCGGACAGCGCCGTGTAGCGCGCGCCGTAGAGCTGTGGCCGCGGGTTGTCGGACATGCCCCCGTCGACCGCAACCCACGTTCGCTCCGGGAGACGCTTGACGCTGCCGACGCGGTAGAGCGTGACGCCGGCGCGACCGACGAGACAGCGTCCGGGCTCGAGCCACATCTCGGGCCGCGGCAGCCCGGCGTCGACGAACGCGAGCCGCGCGGTCGTCGCAGCGGTCGCCGCCAGCTCGGCCGCGTCGGGCACCTCGTCGGCGGGATGGTGGCGGATGCCGAATCCCCCTCCGAGGTCGGCGACACGCGCCGTCCAGCCGAGCTCGTCGCGGCAGCGCGCGACGAACGCCGCAAGCCGGACGATGGTCTCCGCCTGTGCGTCGAAATCGGCGAGCTGGGAGCCGACGTGGACGTGCACGCCGACCACCTCGAGACCGAGCTCCAGGGCCTCCGCGAGGGCGGCCCGCGCCTGATCCGGGGGCAGGCCGAACTTGGAGCCGTGATGACCGGTCCGGATCGCCTCGTGCGTGTCGGCGTCGACCCCCAGCGTGACGCGGACGAGCGTCTGCTCGACACCCAGAGCCGCGGCAAGGCCCGGCTCGTCCGGCGCGTCGAGGACGACGGGCGCGCCGACAGCCGCCGCCGCGGCGAGCAGCGCCTCGTCCTTGTTGTTGCCGTGCACGACGAGGTCCTCCCCGCCGAGCCCCGCCCTCCGTGCGAACGCAAGCTCTCCTGCGGAGGCGACGTCGGCGCCGATGCCCTCCGCCGCGAGCAGCCGTAGCACGGCGACGTTGGGGAGCGCCTTCGTCCCGAAGAACACGCGACCGTCGCCGACGGCGGCACGCAGCCTGCGGGCGTTCGCGCGGAGAGTCTCCTCGCAGAGGACGACGAGTGGCGTGCCGTGCTCCTCGGCGAGCGTCGCCGCGGACACCCCGCCGATCGTGAGCTGCGCGCCGTCGAGGCCCGCGGAATCCGGGAACAGCGCTAGCACCCGCCGATCCTGCCTGTTAGAGTGGAAGGCGTGCAGCAGCTTCTCACGTAGTCCAGGGAGCGAACGCGGCGACGCCGCGCGCACTCCCCCTGAGCCTCTCGCCCGAGAGGCTTTTTCGTTCCAAGGGAGCATGTCGGGAATGACCGAGGAGATGGAGCAGGGCGACAGCGAGAGGTACGACCCGGCCGCGGTCGAGGCGAAGTGGCAGGCCGTGTGGGCGGCCGAGGGAGCCTTCACGGTTCCGAACCCGACGCCCGCTGCCGCGGCCGTCGACGAGCGCCGCTCGACGTACGTCCTCGAGATGCTCCCGTACCCCTCGGGCGAGCTCCACATGGGGCATGTCTTCAACTACACGCTGGGCGACGTGTTCACCCACATCCGGCGCCGTCAGGGCTTCGACGTCCTGCGGCCCATGGGCTACGACGCGTTCGGCCTGAACGCCGAGAACGCGGCGATCAACGAGGGCGGCCACCCACGCGAGATCACGACCCGGAACATCGAGGCGATCCGCCGCCAGATGCAGCGGATGGGGTGGGCGATCGACTGGTCGCGCGAGCTCTCGACCGCCGAGCCCGAGTACTACCGCTGGACGCAATGGCTGTTCCTCCGCTTCTTCGAGCGCGGCCTCGCGTATCGCCGCGAGGCCCCGGTCAAGTGGTGCCCGAAGGATCAGACGGTGCTCGCGAACGAGCAGGTCATCGACGGCCGTTGCGAGCGCTGCGGCACCGAGGTCGAGGCCCGGAACCTGACGCAGTGGTTCTTCAAGATCACGGACTACGCGGACGAGCTGCTGGACGAGATGCGCACGCTCGAGTCGTGGCCCGACCGGGTGCTGACCATGCAGCGCAACTGGATCGGGCGCTCCGACGGCGCGCGGGTCACGTTCAGGGTCGAAGGCAGTGGGGAGGAGCTCCCGGTCTTCACCACCCGGCCGGACACGCTCTTCGGCGCCACCTTCTTCGTACTGGCGCCGGAGCATCCGCTGATCCCGGTCCTGACCTCGGGGTCGGAGCACGAGGCCGAGGTCGCCGACTACGTCCGGCGCGCCGCGGCCCGCTCGGCCGTCGAGCGCGAGACGAAGGAGAAGGACGGCGTCTTCACGGGCCGCCGCGCGGTCAACCCCGTCAACGGCGAGGCGATCCCGATCTGGGTCGCGGACTACGTCCTGATGGAGTACGGCACGGGCGCGATCATGGCCGTGCCTGCGCACGACGAGCGCGACCACGCCTTCGCCGAGCGGTACGGCATCGAGATCCGTCAGGTCGTCGCGGCCGGGGACGGTGCGGATGCGGCCGACACGGACGCGTACGTCGCCCATACCGAGAACGAGGTGCTCGTCAACTCGGGCGAGTTCAGCGGTCTGTCGGCCCCCGAGGGGAAGCGGGCGATCGTCGCGTGGCTGGCCGAGCGGGGGCTCGGCGAGGAGACGATCGGCTATCGCCTGCGCGACTGGCTGCTCTCGCGGCAGCGTTATTGGGGCTGCCCGATCCCGGTCGTCCACTGCGACGAGTGCGGGATCGTGGCCGTGCCCGAAGACCAACTGCCGGTCGTCCTCCCCGAGGTGCAGGACTACCTCCCGAAGGGCCGTTCGCCGCTCGCCGCGGCCGAGGACTGGGTCGCGACGACGTGCCCGGCGTGCGGCGGCCCCGCTCGCCGCGAGACCGACACGATGGACACGTTCGTCGACTCGTCCTGGTACTTCCTCCGCTACGCGGACGCCCGCAACGACGAGGCGGCGTGGAACCAGCAGGTCGTCGACTACTGGCTGCCGGTCAAGCAGTACATCGGCGGCATCGAGCACGCCGTGCTGCATCTGCTCTACGCGCGGTTCTTCACCAAGGCGCTCAACGACATGGAGCTGCTCGGCTTCCGGGAGCCGTTCTCACGCCTCTTCACACAGGGAATGATCTACCGCCACGGCGCGAAGATGTCGAAGTCGAAGGGGAACGTCGTCTCCCCCGACGAGGCCGTCGGCCGCTACGGCGCCGACGCGCTGCGGCTCTACATCCTCTACATGGGCCCCGCGGAGCAGGACAAGGAATGGAGCGACGCAGGCATCGAGGGCACCGCCCGGCTGCTCGACCGGATCTGGCGGCTCGCGCTCGACGTCGCGGCCCGCGGCCCGGCGGAGCCGCCGGCCGACGGAGAGCTCGTCCGCACCGCGCATCGGACGATCGAGCGCGTCTCGGACGACATCCTCCGACGCTTCCAGTTCCACACGCCGATCGCAGCGCTGTTCGAGCTCGTCAACGAGATCTATCGCGCGAAGGACGACCCGGCGCGGGCGGGCGAGGTGCGATTCGCGACCGAGACCGTTCTGTCGCTGATTCAGCCGTACGCCCCTCACGTGGCCGAGGAGCTGTGGGTTCGGCTGGGCCGCGAGCGCCTCTGGGAGTCCGGTTGGCCCGTGGCCGATCCGGCGCTCGTCGTCGCGGACACCGTCGAGGTCGTCGTGCAGGTGAACGGCAAGCTCCGAGACCGGCTGCGCGTCGCGGCCGGGACCCCCGAGACGACCCTCGTCGAGCTGGCGCTGGCGTCCGAGCGCGTGCGCGCGCACCTGGAGGACGGCGAGCCGCGTCGGACGGTCGTCGTGCCCGACCGGCTCGTGAACCTCGTCCGGTAGCGCGCGTCCTCGCGTCCCGGCTGGAGGGCCCGCCGGCGCCGTCACACTTCCGGCACGAAGCCGTGACACACGCGTGACGGGTCGCGGGCGACGCTGTCTCGGTGATCACCCTCACCCGGACGCAGCTCGCGATGCTCGCCGTGCCGCTGGTCGCACTCCTCGCGGTCGCCGGCTCCCGGCTCTCCGGCATCGGCGCGAGCCAGGGGCCGTCGACGGCCGCGCCGCTGGCCCGGATCGACGCGGAAAGCTCCGCGGCCGGCTCCGCGCCCGCCCTCGTCGTCCACGTCGTCGGCGCCGTCCACCGGCCCGGGCTCTTCCGGTTGCAAGAGGGATCGCGCGTCGCCGACGCGGTCTCCCGTGCAGGCGGGCCGACGCGGCGCGCCGACCTGTCGGCGGTCAATCTCGCCGCACCACTCGCCGACGGGCAGCAGGTGATCGTCCCGCGGCGCGGCCCGCCCGGCGCGGCCGCGGCGGGCGTCGCTGGCACGACCGGGGCGAAGGTCAGCCTCGCGATCGCGACGGTCGACCAGCTCGACGAGCTGCCGGGAATCGGGCCCGTGACCGCGCAGAAGATCGTCGACTGGCGAGCCTCGCACGGCCCCTTCCAGTCGGTCGACGACCTCGACGACGTTCCGGGCATCGGCCCGGCGCGGATCGAGCAGCTCCGCGACCTCGTGACGCCGTGAATCGAGTGGGCCGCATCCTCGAGACGAACTGGCCGGCGCTGCTCGTGACGTGTGCCGCTGCCGGCATCGCAGCGTCGGTCTGGGTGCGCCCGCAGCCCGCGTTCTCCGCAGCAGCGTCCGTCGCGGCGTTCGCGGCCGCGCTCGCGTCGACGGACAAGCGGCGCCTCGCCCTCGCGGCTGTCGGACTCGCGTGCGCCGGCGTCTGGTGGGGAACGATCCGAGGCGAGGCGCTCGACCAGAGCTATCTCGCCGGGCGGCTCGGGGTGGAGGCGCCCGCGCGTGTCGTGATCACCGGACCCGCCAGGACGACGCCGTTCTCGGTTCGGGTTCCGGGCGAGGCCGTCGCCTTCGGCTCCGAGCGGATCCGGGAACGGGTCCTGCTGGAGCTCCCGCCCGAACGAGCCCCGCCTCAGGGCACCGTGCTGGAGCTCCGCGCGCGACCGGTCGCCCCGCGTGGGCCCGAGACCGGCTTCGACGAGCGCGGCTGGCTCGCGCGTCGCGGCGTCCACGTCGTGCTGCGGGGTGAGGGCTGGCGGATCGTCGGCCGGCGGGGCGGGATCGGTGGCGTCGGCGACCGGTTGCGCGCGCACGTCGAGACGACGCTCGCGCGCGGAACGACCGGCGAGCGCCGGCAGCTGCTCGGCGGGATCGTGCTGGGCGAGGACTCGGGCATCGAGCCCGAGCTCCGAGACGCGTTTCAGGCCAGCGGCCTCATGCACTTGCTCGCCGTGTCGGGACAGAACGTCGCGATCGTCGCGTTCGGGGTGGTACTGGCCGCGCGCATCCTGGGGCTCGGGCGGCTCGTGGGCGAGGCACTCGCGATCGTCGTCGTCCTCTCGTACGCCCTCGCGGTCGGGTGGCAGCCGTCCGTCGTCCGGGCGGCCGTCGCGGGCTCGTTGGCGTCGCTCGCGTGGCTCGTCGCGCGGCCACGCGACCGCTGGCACGCGCTCGCGGTCGGCGCGCTCGTGCTCCTCGTGTGGATGCCGCAGTCCGCGCTCGAACCCGGGTTCCAGCTCTCGTTCGCCGCCGTGGCCACGATCTTTCTCGTCGTCCCGCGCCTCTCCGGTGTTCCGGAGGCGTACCCCGTGCCGCGCGGGTTCTGGGACGTGCTGGTCGTCGCGGTCGCCTGCGGGCTCGTCACGGCGCCGATCGTCTGGCTCCACTTCGGCCGCGTGGCCGTCTGGACGGTCCCGGCGAACGTGGCGGCCGAGCCCGCGATGCCGCCGCTCATCTCGCTCTCGCTCGCGGCCGCGGCGCTGGAGCCGGTCGTACCGGGAGTCGCCCTCGCGCTCTCGTGGCTCGCAGGCTGGTGCGCGTGGTGGATCGCGTTCGTGGCGCGGTTCGTGGCGAGCTGGCCCTCGGCCCAGGCCTCGTCGCCGCTCGCCATCGCCGGCGCCGGGGCAGTCGTCGGCGCGATCTGGCTCGTGCGGCGCCTCCCGCGCTACCGCCGACCGACGGGGCTGGCGGCCATCGGCTCGCTTGCGCTCGCGCTCGCGGTTGCCGCCTGGGCGACGCGTCCGCAGCCGTCGTGGACGCCGCCGGAAGGGCTCCGGGTCACGTTCCTCGACGTCGGCCAGGGAGATTCTGCCCTCCTCGAGGTTCCCGGAGCAGCCGTGCTCGTGGACGAGGGTCCGCCCGAGGCCGATGTCGCCGGCCAGCTACGACGGCTCGGCGTTCGGTCGCTGACGGCGCTCGTGCTCACACACCCCCAGCGCGATCACATCGGCGGCGCCGCCGCCGTCATCGACCGGCTCGCGGTCGGCACCGTCGCGGATCCGGGGATCGAGGCACCGTCGGTGGATCACGACGCAGTCGTGGATGCGGCCCGCCGGCGTGGCGTCCCGATCGTCGTCGTGCACGCGGGTGAGGTCTTTCGAATCGGCAACCTTCGCCTCCGGATTCTCTGGCCCGACGATCCAGGTCTCCCCAGCGAGGACCCGAACCAGCATGCGGTGGTCGCGCTCGCGACCTATGGGGCGACGGATGTGCTGCTGACGGCGGACGCGGAGAGCGACGTCACCGCGCGCCTTCCGCTCCGGCCGGTCGAGGTCCTGAAGGTTGCGCATCACGGTTCGGAAGACCCCGGGCTGCCCGACCTGCTCCGCGTCCTGCGACCCGCGATCGCCGTGATCTCGGTGGGCGCTCACAACGACTACGACCATCCGCGTCCCGAGACGGTCGCGGCGCTCGCGTCGCAGCCGGGGCTTCGCACGTTCCGGACGGATCAGAACGGCCGAGTCGTCGTCGAGTCGGACGGGCGGACGCTCACCGTCCACTCCGAGCGCTAGACGATCGACCCGGGTTGCAGTGTGAAGGGCGTGCACCAGGAGCATCGCCCGCGAGCCGGCCCCGCGACGCGGTTGGCACGCCACGATCCGGGGGTGCGAGCGACTCGGAGTCGATCGTCGCGGCTCGCGCCTCTAGGCTGACGCCGTGGCGACGCAGGAACTGGCTTCGGCCTATCTCATCACCGGCAACGACCTGCCGAAGGTGGAGACCGCGCTCGAGAGGCTGCGACGTCGCTTCGACCCGGGGTCGATCGAGCGTCTCGTCGCCGGAAAGGGGGGCGCCTCGGGAGCTGACGTCGTCGCCGCGTGCAACGCAGGAACGCTCCTCGGAGGCGAGCGACTGGTCCTGGTGACCCACGTAGACGGGCAGCGCGGCGAGTTCGACCGGCTGGCGGGCGGATGGAAGGCGGACGACGTCGAGGCGATCGTCGAGTATCTGCGCGACCCGGCTCCCGGCACGGTTCTCTGTCTCGTCGCGGAGGAGCTGAAGAAGGACTCGCCGCTCGCCAAGGCGGTCTCGAAGGGCGGCACCATCCTCGCGTGGGAGATCGGGAGGCGCGATGCCGTCGCCTGGATCGCCGAGGGGTTTCGTGCCCGCGGCGTGAAGGCCGGCGGGGACGCGTGCAAGGCGCTGCTCGACATCGTCGGCGAGGACAAGCTCGTCCTCGCGCGCGAGATCGACAAGCTCGCGACGTGGGCGTCGGGCGAGCCGGTCGGCCTCGAGGAGGTGCAGCGCCTCGCGACGCCGTTCGCCGATTCGCACCCCTGGGACCTCACGGACGCGCTCGGAAGGCGTGATTCGCGCACGTCGCTCGCGATCGTCGAGGCGACGTACGCACGGAGCCCGCGCGCGCGAACGGCCGAGGCTGCGGCTTTCAGCTTCCGTCTCGCGCAGCACCTGACGCGACTGTCGCGCATGAAGGCGCTGCTCGAGGCGGGAGCGTCTGCGGAGGACGCGGGCAAGAGCCTCGGGTTGCGGCCGTATCCGGCCAAGCAGCTGGCGAAGCAGGCCGATGCGCTCTCGACCGAAGAGCTGCGTGACGGCGTCGTGCGCCTCGCTCGGCTGGATCACGCCCTCAAGGGCGGCAGCAGGCTCGCGCCGGACCTCGAGCTCCAGCTGGCGGTGGCAGACGTCGCGCGCGAGCGGACGTGACTACGAGACGGCCGCGCCGCTGACGACGCGGGCCGCCTGCGCCTTCTTGCGCGCCGCGGTGTTCTTGTGGATGGCCCCGCGCGCCGTCGCCTTGTCGATCGTGCGCACGAGCTCCCGATGCTCGGCCGAGACGGCAGCCTGGTCGCCATCGGCGACCGCGGTCTCGAGCCGCTTCGCGAGCGTCTTGATCGTCGAGCGGTAGCGGAGATTCTCGAGCCGCTGCCGGGCGGCGAGACCGACGCGCTTCTTCTGCTGCTTGATGTTCGCCATGCGAGAGAGTGCTGCGACGGATCCGGCCGCGAGCCGCCGGATGGTAGCAGAGGGGCCTCCGCCGATTCCACGAAACTCCCTGGACATGTCCGAGCTCGACCCGTCCTTCGACCAGAACGTCGACCCGGCGCTCGCCGAGGAGCGCGCGCACCGGCGGCGTCTTGCGCGCTCGACGGCGGTGTTCGGCGCGGCCACGGGCGTCTCGCGCGTGCTGGGTCTCGTCCGGGAGATCATCGCCGCCTACAGCTTCGGCGCGGCGGGGAAGATCAACGCGTTCACGGTCGCGTTCCAGATCCCGAATCTCGTGCGTGCCCTGGTCGCCGACACCGCGCTCTCGGGGGCCTTCGTGCCGGTCTTCAGCGAGTTGCTCGAGAAAGGGGAGCGAGCACGCGCGTGGCGCGTCGCATCGACGATCTTCTGGCTCGTCCTCCTCTTCACCAGCGCCCTCACCGCGGTGTTCGTGCTGATCGCGCCGTTGATCGTCGAGCTCTTCGGGACGCCGGGCGGCGACGTCGACCTGGCCGTCGGTCTCTCGCGGCTGCTCTTCCCTATCGTGATCCTGCTCGGGCTCTCCGGGATCGTCGTCGGGATCCTCAACGCCTACGACCAGTTCACCGTCCCCGCGCTGACGCCGGTCGCCTGGAACCTCGTGATCATCCTGGGGCTCGTGCTCGGCGTGCCGGCGGCCGGGAGCAAGGATGCGGAGCTCTACGTCTACGCGGGCTCGATCGTCCTGGCGACGCTCGTCCAGCTCTTGCTGCCCGTGCCGTGGCTGCGAGGGCTCGACGGCCGGCTGCGGGTCGCGCTGGACTGGCGCGACCCGGCGGTGCACCGCTTCTTCGTACTGATGCTCCCGGTCACGCTGACGCTCGGGCTGATCAACGTGTCGACGCTGATCGGGACGCTGTTCGCGTCGCGGCTGATCGACCCGGAGCTCGCACCGCGCGCCATCGACCTGGCCTTTCGCCTGTACATGCTGCCGCAGGGCGTCTTCTCCGTGGCCGTCGCGACGGTGCTGTTCCCGACGATGTCGCGCCTCGCAGCGCGCGGGGACATGGCCGGTTTCGGGCGAACCGTCGACACGGGGATCCGGCAGATCGGCTTCCTCCTCATACCCGCGGGCCTCGTCGCGGCGGTGCTGGCCGAGCCGATCACGCGACTCGTCTACGAACGCGGCGAGTTCACGGCTGATCAGACCCCCGTCGTCGCCGGCGCACTCGCCGCGTTCACGGTCGGCCTCGTCTTCAACGGCTGGATGCTGCTCCTGAACCGCGCGTTCTACGGTCTGCAGTCGAACTGGATCCCGACCCTCGTCGCGCTGGGGAACCTCGTGCTGAACGTGCTGCTCTTCGTCGCGTTCTACCGCCTCGGCGTGTGGGGGCTCCCGCTTGCCGTCTCGCTCTCGAACCTTGCGGGAGCCGTCGCCCTGGCCGTCCTGATGTGGAGGAGGGTCGGAGGCGTCGAGCTGTCCGCGACGCTGAGCGCGCTCGCGCGGATCATCGTCGCGTCGGTCGTCGCCTCCGCGCTCGCGGTGGCCGTCTGGTGGACGATCGACGCCGCGCTCGGACGCTCGACCGTTGCGCAGATCCTCTCGGTCGGGCTGGCGCTCGGGCTCGGGACGGGCGCCTATCTCGGAGCGTGCCGCCTCCTCGGCGTCCGTGAGCTCGGCTCGCTGCTCGCTCTGCGCCGCGGCGGGTGAGAGCGACCTAGGATGGCGCGATCGACGACGCCGGCCCCTACCCGCTCCGCATCGTCGGCCGCGTGGCGTCGCAGCTCAGGCGCCGCGAGGACGCGCCGATGCAGGGCGGCGAGGGTGCGCCCGACGCCTGGATCGTGTTCGAGGACGACGTGCGCGACGCGGCAGGGGACCTCACGGTTGGCGACGACGTTCTCGTCCTCACCTGGCTTCACGAAGCGGATCGGACGGTGCAGGCCGTCCACCCTCGCGACGACCTGACGGTGCCGGAGCGCGGCGTGTTCAGCACACGGTCAGCCGATCGGCCCAACCCGATCGGCCTGCACCGTGTCGAGGTCGCGGAGGTCGACGGCCGCCGGATCCGCGTGCGGTCGCTCGAGGCGATCGATGGTACGCCCGTCGTCGACGTCAAGCCGGTGCTGCGCGGCGAGGCCTGACTGCCGGCGCCGGACTACTGCTCGTAGTGCTCGACGGTCTCCGCCGAGCGCGCTCGTGCAGCCTCGGGGTCGAGGTCGAATTCCTCGAGCGCCCGCCGTTGCCGAAGCAGGTCCCAGCACCGGTCGAGGGAAACCCTCACCTCCTGGAGGCGCCGTCGATCGGCGTCGGTCACGGTGCCGCTCCCCTCCGCCTCCCAGAGCCGGTGCTCCTCGGCGACGAGCTCCTCGATCGAGTCGTGGATCTGTGCATCGTCCATGGCTGCACCTTACGCGTCGAGCGGGTGCGACCGTACGCCGGTCGGGACGCTTGGAGCGACGTTTGCCACACTCTTGGAGCATGGCCGGCGAGGCGCCTCTTCGCGAGACGAAGAACGGGCTCGTGACCGACGGAGACGGCTGGTTCGTCGTCAATGCCCGGGCATCGCGCTGGCGCGACGAAGGGCCGCTCGGCTCGTACTGCAGTTCGAGGGCAAGCGGCGGTTCCCCCATCTCGGGATCAACCTCAGCGTTCTCGAGCCGGGCGAGGCGATGAGCATGTACCACCGCGAGCAGGCGCAGGAGGCGTTCCTCGTCCTGGAAGGCGAGTGCACCCTGATCGTCGAGGGCGAGGAACGGACGCTCGGCCGCTGGGACTTCTTCTACTCCCCCCCGGAGACCGAGCACGTCATCGTCGCGGGCCCGGAGCAGTCCGCGATCGTGCTGGCAATCGGCGCGCGTGGGCGAGGTGTCGGCGGCGGCGTGACGTACGTCGTCAGCGAGTCGGCCGCGCGGTACGGGGCCAGCGTCGACCGTGAGACCACGAGCGCGGCGGACGCGTACGAGAAGATCCGGGCCGGGCTCCCGCGATCACGATGGGTTCCGTATCGGCCCGAGTGGCTTCCCTGAGTGACGCCCTGCGGACGCTCGCCCCGCGCGACCGGGGGAAACCGGCGCCACGGCTACGATCGACGCCGATCAGCCATGGACCAGAGCCGGATCCGCAACTTCTCGATCATCGCGCACATCGACCATGGCAAGTCGACGCTCGCCGACCGGATCCTGCAGCTGACGGACACCGTCTCGGAGCGCGAGATGCGCGATCAGCTGCTCGACTCGATGGAGCTCGAGCGGGAGCGGGGGATCACGATCAAGGCACAGGCGGTGCGCGTCCAGTGGAAGGGGCACGAGCTCAACCTGATCGACACGCCGGGGCACGTCGACTTCACGTACGAGGTCTCTCGGTCGCTGCAGGCGTGCGAGGGGGCGGTGCTCGTCGTCGACGCGGCGCAGGGGATCGAGGCCCAGACGCTCGCGAACGCCTACCTCGCGATCGAGAACGACCTCGAGATCGTCCCGCTCGTCAACAAGATCGACCTGCCCTCGGCCGATCCCGACGGCGCGGCCACCGAGGTGTCCGAGCTGCTCGGCGGAGCGCCCGAGGCCGTGGTGCGGATCTCCGCGAAGACGGGGGTCAACGTCGACCAGGTCCTCGATGCGATCGTCGAGCGCATTCCGGCCCCCGACGGGGAGCCGGACGCCCCGGCACGCGCGCTCGTCTTCGACTCGAGCTACGACCAGTACCGCGGTGTGATCGCGTTCGTGCGCGTCGTCGACGGCCGGCTCCCGACCGGCTCCGGCCTGCGGGCGATGGCGATGGGCACCGACTTCGACGCCGAGGAGCTCGGCTTCATGTCCCCGCAGCGTGTCCCCGTCGAGGCATTGGAGGCCGGCGAGGTCGGCTACGTCGTGACGGGGTTGAAAGACGTGTCGCGCCTGCGCGTCGGCGACACCCTCACGACACGTCGCGGCGGCGCCGCAACGGCGCTCCCGGGCTACAAGGACGTCAAGCCGATGGTCTTCGCGGGTCTCTTCCCGACGGACTCGGACGACTACCCGGAGCTGCGCGACGCGCTCGAGAAGCTCAAGCTCAACGACGCCGCGTTGTTCTACGAGCCGGAGACGTCGCAGGCGCTCGGTTTCGGCTTCCGCTGCGGCTTCCTCGGCCTCCTGCACATGGAGATCGTGCGCGAGCGGCTCGAGCGCGAGTTCGACCTCGATCTGCTCGTGACCGCGCCGAACGTCGCGTACTCGGTCAAGGAGAAGAACGGTGGCTGGGTCGAGGTGCACAACCCGGCCGACATGCCGCGCGATCCCGAGGAGGTGCAGGAGCCGTACGTCCGCGCGCAGGTGATCGTCCCGAAGGACTACGTCGGCGCGGTGATGGAGCTCTGCACCGAGCGGCGCGGGCGCTTCGACCACATGGAGTACCTGTCCGAGACGCGCGTGCTGCTGACGTACGAGCTCCCGCTCGGAGAGATCGTGTACGACTTCTACGACCAGCTGAAGTCGCGCACGCGGGGCTATGCGAGCTTCGACTACGACGTCGCCGGCTTCCGCGACGGCGAGCTGGCCCGCGTCGACGTGCTGGTCGGCGGCGAGCAGGTCGATGCGCTCTCGTTGATCGCGCATCGCGACGCCGCCTACGAGCGGGGCAGGCTCCTCGTCGAGCGGCTGCGCGAGGAGATCCCGCGACAGATGTTCGACGTGCCGATCCAGGCGGCGATCGGCTCGCGCGTGATCGCGCGCGAGACCGTCAAGGCGAAGCGCAAGGACGTGCTCGCGAAGTGCTATGGGGGCGACATCTCCCGCAAGCGCAAGCTGCTCGAGAAGCAGAAGAAGGGCAAGAAGCGGATGAAGCAGGTCGGCGGCGTCGACGTGCCGCAGGAGGCGTTCCTCGCCGTCCTGAACCTCGACGGCGAGAAGAAGCGGTGAGCTGTCGTGTCGCGCGTCGCAACCTCTCGGCGTAGCGCCCACGGTGCGACGCTCGGCCGCGCCGACCGCGCGGCGAGCAGCGTCCGCCATCTCTACGTCCACCTCCCGTTCTGCGCGCATCGGTGCGGGTACTGCGACTTCGTCACGGCCGTCGGGCGTGTCGACGAGCACGGGGCCTACGCCGACGCACTCGTCCGGGAGCTCGGACGCGAGCGATGGCGGCTCGCGTCCGACGTCGAGACGGTGTTCGTCGGAGGCGGTACGCCGACCTTCACCGAACCTGCCACCCTCCGCCGTGTCCTCGCGGCGCTCCCGGAGGCCCGCGAAGTGACCGTCGAGGCCAATCCGGAGACCGTCACGCCCGGACTCGCGGCGCTCCTGCGCGAGGGTGGCGTGACGCGGGTCTCGCTCGGGGCGCAGTCGTTCGACCCGCGGCTGCTCGGCGTGCTCGAACGCGTTGCCGGACCGGACGACGTCCGAGGGGCGGTGCACACTCTTCGTGATGCCGGTTTCGACAACATCTCGCTCGACCTCCTCTACGGGATCCCGGGCCAGAGCCCCGCCGGCCTGGATGCGGATCTCGCGGAGGCCCTTGCTCTCGAGCCGGATCACCTCTCCTGCTACGAGCTCGAGGCGAAGCCCGGCACGCGGTTCACGCATGCGCACGGCAAGGAGCTCGCACGCCAGGCCGACGCGATGGAGGGCTATGCCGAGCGCGTCGTGGAGACGTTGACGGCCGCGGGCTATCGCTGGTACGAGACTGCCAACTTCTGCCGCGATGACGGCGTCCGCGACCTCCGCGCACACCACAACCTGGCGATCTGGCGCGGCGCCGACTATCTCGGCATCGGCGTGGGGGCGGTGTCGACGCTCGCGAACGAACGGCGGCGCAACGCGCCCTCGGTCGGACGGTACGTCGCCGCGCTCGCGTCCGACCGCGATCCGCCGCGCGAGATCGAGTGTCTCGACGACGGGACGAGGGCGGTCGAGCGGCTGATGCTCGGCCTGCGGCTCGACGAGCCGCTCGCCCTCGACGAGACGACCGGCGTCAGGGAGGCGATCGATGCGAAGGCGCTCGAGCGACTCGTCGAGCGAGAGCTCGTCGAGCGCCTGGACGGCGGCGTTCGGCTCAGCCCGCGCGGACGTCTCCTCGGCGGTGCGGTGACCGCGGAGCTCCTCGTCTGAAACGCCGGCCGCGGCCCTCGAGACGCTCGTGTCGCTACCCTCGCGTCATGGTGCATGCGCTCGGGGGAGGGCATCAGGCAAGTCGTCGGCGCACGCTGCTCGTCGGCCTGCTGCTCGGGGCGTCGGCACTGCTCGCCTTCGGCGTCGCGGTGCGCGTGGTCGTCGTGCACAGTCTCGACGGCACGAACCTCGTCTGGAACCTGTTCCTGGCGTGGGTCCCGTTCGTCCTCGCCCTCGTGCTCTACGACGGCGGTCGGCGGAACGCGTCGACCGGGACGCTCGTGGCGCTGGCCACCGCATGGCTCCTGTTCCTGCCGAACGCGCCGTACATCGTCACCGACGTCAAGTGGCTGGGCGAGTACGCGGGGGGCGCCCTCTGGTTCGACGCTCTCCTGATCGGCGCGGCCGCGGGCATCGGTCTCGTGCTCGGGTTCGTCTCGCTGTTCCTCGTGCAGGTCGTCGTCACAGGGCGGTACGGGCCCCTCGCCGGCCGGGGGGTCGCCTGGGCGGCGCTCGTGCTCAGCGGCGTCGGGGTCTACCTCGGCCGGTTCGAGCGCTGGAACTCGTGGGACGTCGTGACGGAGCCGACGACGGTCGCAGGCAGGCTCGCCGGCGCGGCGCTCGACCCGCTCGCGCACGCACGCCCGCTCGTCCTCTCGATCGCGTTCGCGGTCACGTCGTGCGTCGGCTACGCGCTCTTCTACTCGACGTTCCGTGGCCAGCTCCGCCGACTCGCCGACCGGTAGTCCAACGGGCACGGTTTGCCCGCGGGCACGGGCCGTACGATGAAGAGATGGAGCTCACGGCGCGGAAGCTCGAGATCCTCCGGCGGGTGGTCGAGGAGTACGTGGCCACCGGACAGCCCGTCGGCTCGAAGGCGCTCGTCGAGCGCTCGGGCCTCGACGTGTCGTCGTCGACCGTCCGCAGCGAGCTCTTCGAGCTCGAGTCGCTCGGGTTGCTGACGCATCCGCACACGTCGGCCGGACGCGTGCCGACCCAGAGCGGCTACCGCGTGTACACCGAGGAGCTGGTCGGTGCGATCGACGGCCGGCCCGCCCCCTTCGCGCTCGACCTGACGGCGATGCGGAACGAGCTCGAGGAGGCGATGCGCCGCACGACCGAGGCGCTCTCGGAGGCGACGCACCTGCTGGCGCTCGTCTCGGCCCCCGCGCTCGAGGCGGCCGCCGTACGGCACGTCGAGGTGCTTCAGCTCCAGCCGCGCGTCGTTATCGTCGTCGTCATCACGGCATCGGGGGCCGTCTCGAAGCGCGTCTTCGAGCTCGACGACGGCGTCGACCCCGGGCTCGTCGAGTGGGCGCGCGCATATCTGGACGAGACGATCGTCGGCAAGCGCGCGAGCGCGAGCGTCGTGCGGCGTGCATTCGAAGACCCGGCGCTCTCGCTGCGCGAGCGATCGTTCCTCGAGACGCTGCGGCCGGTGTTCGCCGACGTCGTGGCGAGCGCGACGGAGCTCTACGTCGGCGGTGCCGCCGGCCTGCTCGGCGACGCGACCGGCGCAGACCTCGAGGCGTGCCAGCGCCTGCTCGAGGTGCTCGAGCACCGCGCGGCGGTGCTCGGCCTGTTGCAGGCGGCGCTCGACCCGAGGCGCCCCATCGTGCGGGTCGGCCCCGAGCTCGCGGGCGAGGAGCTCGAGGGCGCGTCGTACGTCGGCGCCACCTACGGGCTGCCGAACCGCTCGCTCGGCGCCGTGGGCCTGCTGGGCCCGCTCCGGATGGACTACGAGAAGGCGATCCGCTCGGTTCGCGCTGCCGCCTACGAGCTCTCGCGGCTCGCCGAGGACGTGTACGGGACGCCCTGATGGCGACGACGGAGCAGGACTACTACGAGCTCCTGGGCGTCGCGCGAGACGCGAGCCATGCTGAGATCAAGCAGGCGTTCCGCCGGCTCGCGCGCGAGCTCCATCCCGATGTCAGCGAGGCCCCGGACGCCGACCGGCGCTTTCGCACGGTCGCGGAGGCGTACGAGGTGCTCTCGGATCCCCAGCGCCGCCGTGCATACGACCGGTTCGGGCACGCTGGCGTTCGCGGCGGGTTCGGGCCGATGGATGCGGACTTCGGCAGCCTCTCGGACGTCTTCGCCGCCTTCTTCGGGGAGACGCTCTTCGGCCAGGCGTCGCGCGGCGGTCCGCGGCCGACCCGCGGCCCGGACGTCGCCGCGCAGGTCGACATCGATCTCGCCGACGCGGCGCGCGGGATCTCGCTCGACGTCGGCGTGCGCGTCGCCCGGAGCTGCGAGGCGTGCGACGGCTCGGGCGCAGCCCCGGGGACGTCGTCGATCCAGTGCCCGGGCTGCGGCGGCTCGGGCGTCGTGCAGCAGGTCTCGCGCACCGTCCTCGGGCAGATGGTCAGATCCGGTGCATGCCCTCGCTGCGACGGGGCCGGGCGGATCGTCGAGACTCCCTGCGAGCGGTGCGAGGGAGACGGCCGCATCCTGATGGACACCCCGCTCGAGCTCGACGTCCCCGCCGGGATCCACGACGGGCAGCGCATCCGCGTGCGCGGCGCTGGCCACGCGGGGACGCTCGGGGGTCCGCCGGGCGACGTCTACGTGACCGTGCACGTCCGCCCGCTCGACGGCGTCGAGCGGGACGGTGACGACCTGCGCGTCGCCGCGTCCGTCACGATGACGGAGGCGGCGCTCGGGACGACGGTCAGCGTGCCGACGACGGAGGGCCCGCTCGAGGTGGAGCTCGCGCCGGGAACGCAGCCCGGAACGGTGCAGGCGATACGAGGACGCGGGATGCCGTCGCTCGAGACGGGACGACGCGGCGACCTGCTGGTCCACGTCGACGTGCGGATCCCGACGCACTTGAGCGCCGAGCAGCGCGCCGAGGTGCTCCGACTGGAGAACGAGCTCGGCACGCACGCGTACCGCGACGACGACGACGACGGGTTCCTGGGACGGCTCAAGAGCGCGTTCCGGTGAGCGACGACGGCGCGCGATCGGCGCTCGTGGTCGTCGCGTCCGACGCCGAGCCGGTCGTTGGCCCTTGGCGCCGCCGCTATCACAGCCACTCGGTTGAGCGCGGCGTCCCGCCGCACCTCACCGTTCTCTTCCCGTTCGTGCCGCCCTCGCAGCTCGGCGACGACGTCCGTGAGGAGCTCCGGCGGCTCTTCGCACCGCATTCCACGTTCGCCTACGACCTGGTGTCCGTCGAGACGTTCCCGACCACCGCGTGGCTCGCTCCGGCACCCGCCGGACCGTTCCTCGACCTCATTGCGATCACGTGGGAGGCGTACCCGCAGTACCCGCCGTACGGCGATCCCGAGCTCGTACCGGTCCCGCATTGCACGGTCGGCACGGCTGACGATCCAGGCGCCGTCGAGGAGATGGCGCGCGAGCTCCGTGCCGGCCTCGGCCCGCAGCTCCCGATCCGCTGCCGTGCCGCCGGGCTGACGCTCCTCGAGGAGCGTCCCGACGGGACGTGGGGGGCCCGCGCGACATTCCCGTTCGAGGAAGCCGCGTGAGCCTCACCAGGATCGCGGTGTGCGCGACCGGAGATGCCGTCGAGCCGCTCCGCGCCCGGCTCCTCGGCCTGGTCCCGAACGGCTTCGAGGAACGGATGGAGGGCGCCGACGTCGAGCTCGCAGCGTACGTGCCGGATCGCGACGTCGATGCGCTGCTCCGTGCGTTTCCGGACGCGACGACAGCATCCGTCGGGGATGGCTGGGAGGACGCCTGGCGCGCCTTCCACCGTCCCGTGGTCGTGGAGGGCCTGTGGCTCGGGCCGCCCTGGGAACAGCCGCCCGACCCGTCGCGCAGCGTCGTGATCGACCCCGGCAGGGCGTTCGGCACCGGCGCGCACCCGACGACGCGTCTGTGCGTGGAGCTCCTCGCGACGACGGTCCCGCGGGGATCGCTGCTCGACGTGGGCTGCGGGTCGGGCGTGCTCGGGATCGCCGGTGCGCGGCTCGGCTTCGAGCCCGTGTTCGCGGTCGACGTCGATCCGGTGGCCGTCGAGACGACGCGAGCCAACGCAGAGGCGAACGGCGTGGCGATCGACGCGGCGGTCGTCGATGCTCTCACCGAGAGGCTGCCGCGTGCAGCCCTCGCCGTCGCGAACGTGCTCCTCCACCCGGTCGAGGTGATCCTCGCCCGGCTCGACAGCAGCGAGGCGATCACGTCGGGCTATCTGGCGCGTGAGCGGCCTCGCCACCCCGGCTGGTCGCACGTGGAGACCGTCGAGCTCGAGGGCTGGGCCGCCGACCGGTTCCGACGGCCGTGAGCGGGGACGATCGATGAGGGCGATCGCCGCGGCTGCCGTCGCGCTCGCGGCCGTCGCCGCGGCGGCGGTGTTCGCAGTCCTCTACTTCACCGACGAGCCCGCTACCCGGACCGTGGTCGTCCGTCCCTGCGGCGACCGGAGCTTCGGTCACATCCGGTCGCTCGAGCGTGATTCCGGTCGCTGGCTGCTGCGCTTCGACCCTGCGTGGTTCACGAGCGGCCTCACGGCGAACACGGCCGCGACGGAGGACGGCGTCGTCGAGCCGGGCGAGCCCGTGCCGAACGACAACTACCGCATCGACGAGGGCCACCGGCTCCTGACGTACGTTGTCGCACCGCATGCGCGGGTCACGGTCCTCACGCGGCACGGCGACCCGGTGAACGTCGGAGCGACGCACGTCACCGTCGCACAGCTGGCACAGCTCGTCCGGGGCGAGACGCCCGTGCGCCTGTTCGAGCCGCTCGACACGGGGGTGTGGATCCGGGTGCACGTCGACACGGTCTGCACGATCGACCAGCAGTACCAGCCCTGAGCGGCCGCGCCGGTCCTACACGGCCTTCCAGAACACGGTCGTGTCGCACGGGCGGCCGTCGGGATAGAGCGCGTAGTTCGGGATGACACCGACCCGTGTCCAGCCGAGGCGCGTGTACAGGCGCTCTGCGTCGTCGCCGGTCACCGTGTCGAGCACGAGCAGCGTCCTGCCCTCGGCCCGTGCCTCCGCTTCCGCGTGCGCCATGAGGAGCTCCGCGACCCCGCGCCGTCTCGCCGAGCGATGGACGAGGAGCTTCGCGACGTCCGCGCGGTGCGGCTGGTTCGGCGGCGTCGCGTAGACGACCTGCACGGTGCCGACCACCGTGTCGTCCAGGAAGGCCGCGAGGAGCAGCCTTCGTTCCGCCTCGACCTCGTCGGCCCAGGAGGCGAATGCCGCGCGCGCATCGGCGTGCGAGAACGGCGCCACGTAGCTGACGGACGCTCCTCCCGCGACGCAGTCGGCGAGCACGGCGGCAAGGCCGTCGAGCCGTCGACGCACGTCGGAAGCGTCGAGTCGGCGGACGTCGATCTCGGCCGCGGCGCCGGTCGTCACGTTGCGCTCACCGTGCCTGCGGACACGCGGGGAACCTACGCCACACCGGCGCGTGCGGCGTCGAAAGTCGTAGATTGACGCCGTGGGCTTCTCCGTCCCGGCCGAGGCGTACGACCGTTTCATGGGGCGCTACTCGAGTCGGCTTGCGCCGGGATTCGCGCGTTTCGCGGGTGTCGACACCGGGATGCGCGTGATCGACGTCGGCTGTGGCCCCGGAGCGCTCACCACGGAGCTCGTGCGCCTGCTCGGCTCGACGGCCGTCACGGCGGTCGACCCGTCGGAACCGTTCGTCGAGGCTGCGCGGGAGCGCCACCCGGAGGTCGACGTGGTGCGCGGGGCGGCCGAAGCGCTGCCCTTCCA
>DATAPC010000133.1:0-11066 GCA_036265415.1 Gaiella sp. | reverse complement strand
CAAGCGGCAGTGCGGCTCGGGCGGGGCCGCGAAGAACGGCGTCGTCGAGATCCAGGGCGACCACCGAGCGAAGGTCGTCGCCCGCCTCGAGTCGCAGGGCTACCGCGTCAAGCTTGCCGGCGGCTGACTTCCGACGCGCGCCCCGACCGCCGGCGATCGCGGCTAGAGAACGGGCGGAGCCGGCAACGGATTGACAGCCCCGGCGACCGGAACTGCGAGCCCCGAGCGCCGGAGCCCCCAGAAGGCTGCTTCGAGCGCCGGTCCCACGCACAGCGCGAAGACGACGGTGCCGATTCCGACGGTTCCTCCGAGCGCGAAGCCCGCCGCAAGCGCGAAGAGCTCCAGCCCGGCGCGGACGACGCCGAGCCTGAGCCCGGTCCGCTCGCCGCCGACGACCATGAGCGAGTCGCGCGGGCCCGCACCCAGCCATGCGCCCAGGTACAGGGCCGAGCCGATCCCGATCAGCACCATCGAAACGGCAAGCAGCACGATCCGGACACCGAGCGGGGACTCGGAGAGGCGGTCGAGCGGCCCGATGGCAGTGAGCCCCTCGATGAAGGTTCCGACGAGCACCGCGTTCGCGACCGTGCCGATCCCGATGGTCGCGCCCAGGCGCCAGGCGAGCACGAGCACGACGATGCTGACGCAGACGCTCGCCATCCCGAACGAGAGCCGCGTGTGCCGCGAGAGCCCCTGGTGCAGCGTGTCCCACGGCGACAGCCCGAGCCGCGACTCGAGCTGGAGGACGATCGCCAGGGCGAACAGGAAGAGGCCGGCGACGAGCACGACGAGTCGCGTTCGGAGGCCGCCCCGGACGCGAGGAGGAGCGTGCACCGGGGGCCTACGCTAGTCGAGCCCTCCTGCAGTGGGACGTCAGGCGGCCGCGGGCCCGCGCTGCGAGTGTCGACGCGCGGCCGAGCGGAGCAGAAGCCTCGCAACGCGCTCCTGTCCCGGCGTGCTGCGGAGGGCTCGCCCGACTGCGGCCGCGCGCCTCGTCGTCGCGGGGGAGAGCGCGAGGCGGACGGCGGCGACGAGGTCGTGCGCCGACGCGCGGTTCGGGTCGACCGCCGCGCCGAGGCCGGCATCGACGAGATCGGCGGCGACGGCGAACTGATCCGTCGAGAAGGGAAGCGCGACCACGGGCAATCCGGCCGTGAGCGCTTCCATCGCGGTGTTGTTCCCTCCGTGGCAGATCGCCACGTCACACGAGCGCAGCGCGGCGACCTGGGGAAGGTACGGGCGGATTACGCACCCATCGGGCAGCGCCCCGAGGTCGGTCGGCGGTGTGACGCCCGAGGCGATCACCGCGCCGAGGTCGGCGCGACGCAGGGCGTCGGCGATCGTACGCAGGACGTCCGAGCGAGCCGACAGGAAGCTGCCGAGCGCGACGTACGCGCGGGGGCGGCTTCGCTCGAGGGCGTCGAGCTCGGGGTCGCCGGGCTCGTCACGGACGCACGACCCGACGAGCGTCACTCCAGGCGCGACGCGTGATCCGGCCAGGCTGCCTGGATAGTTGACGAGGGTCCCTCGCGGCGCGAGCGCTGCGAAGGCGCTCTCCACCGGTCGCGCGTCCGGGGCCAGCTCCAGCAGCGTCTCGTTGAACCGGTGCGTGAACACGCGGGCGGCCCGATCGCAGAGCGCGTGCAGCGCGGCGAGCTCCTGCTCCTCCGCGAAGCCCGCGGGCCGCCGTGCGGGAAAGCCGAACGGCTGCCCCGGTGGGGGCACCTGGCACGGGTGCCCCGGGAGGAACGCCGTGTACGGCACGCCGAGGGCGCGCAGCGCGAGCGCTGCGCCGAAGGCGAGCTGGTCGGAGAGTACGACGTCGGGCCTCACGTCGTCGACGATCTCCTCCAGGCGTCCCGTGACGCGCTCGGGATCCCAGAGCAGGTCGTCGAGCCTCCGTCGTGCCTGGTGCCCGAGCGTCGCGACCATGCCCTCGTACGTGACGGCGAGGAAGTCGCGCGTGCCCTCGTCGCCGGCATCCGTCTCGGCCCTGGCGTTGCTTCCCGCCCCGAGCCGTAGCTCGACGTGCTCGAAGCCGTCCGCCCGCACCCGCTCCCGGAGGCCGGCGCCGGTTGCCACCACCACCTCGCGACCGGCGTCGCGAAGCGCCGACCCCACCGCCGACAGCGGGAGGTAGTGCGAGACGTAGTCGGGGCTGACGAGCAGCGCCGTCATGCGGCCCGGACGGCGGGACGGCGGGTCACGTGCTCGTACAGCCCGACCAGCCGGCCGGCCATCGCGTCGATCGTGAAGCGCTCCTCGACGAGCGAACGGGCCCGGGCCGCGCGCGCGGGATCAAGCCGAACCGACGCCGCGCGGCGGAGCCCTGTTCGCAGGGAAGCGAGATCAGAGGTGTCGACGAGGAAGCCCGTCGTCCCGTCCTCGACGAACGTGGGCGGCCCGCCGCGCTCGGGGCCGACGACCGGAAGACCCGCCGCGAGCGCCTCGAGCAGGCTCAGGCCGAACTCCTCTTTCGTGCTCGAGCACGCATAGACGCCACCGGCCGCGACCACGCCGAGGACGCCGTGTGCCGCCGCCCGCAGGAGCTGAGGCACCTCGTCGTGCGGCCGATGCCCGAGCCGGACGAGGCCGCCACCTGCCTGCGGGAGCTGCGCACAGACGGATCGGATCTCCGCGATCACGTGACGCTCCTCCGGTGTCGGGTGCTCGAGATCGCCTCCGACGATCGCGAGGTTGAAGCTCTCGAAGAGCCCGGCGTCGCCCGCCCAGGCCTCGACGAGCGCGGGGATGCCCTTCACCCGGTTGAGCCGTGCGACCGTGAGGAGCAACGGGAGTCCGCGCCGCTCGGCGGGCAGCTTGGCGATCGCCGAGGCGAGGGAGCGGATCACCGGCGCGTCGGCCACGACGGGACGCCCTGCGGCGGGGTCGACGGCGATCCCCTCGGGGATCGTGCAGAGGCGATCGGCGTGGACCGCGTCGAAGGCCGGCCCGAGCAGCTCCCCGAGCTCGCGCTCGAGGCCGCGTCGCGGAAGCACGGCGAGCGCGGCGGCCTCGCGCAGCATCCGGTCGACGAGCCACGCGCGAAAGACGTACTGCTGCTCCAGATCCGCCGCGGGGAAGGTCGAGCGGTCGAGCCGCCCGGCCGCCTCGGCGTCGCGGAGCACCGAGTGCGGGTCGGGCGCGAGAGTGAAGACGACGGGCACGCCGAGCCGGCGGAAGACGCGTGCCGCGACGAAGCTGCCGACGTCGGCGAACCGGAGGTGGGCGACGTCGAACGGCCCGTTCCGGGCAACCGCTCGCGCGAGCGCGAGCTCGATCTCCTGTCTGTACTCCCATTGCCCGGCCGTCGGCAGATACATGTCCGGGCCGTATCGCAGGCGGACGATACGGGAGCGGCGGCCGATGGGCTCGTGCGGGAGGGAGTAGAGGCGCGGGAACGACGGATCCTCGAACGCCCGCGTGAACGTCACGACCTCGGAGACGGCCGGTTGGGCGTCGAGTGCCCGCGTCAGGCTCACGAGCAGCGTGGCGAGGCCGCCGCCGTCGCCCGCGCCTGCGCCCCGCAGCTCGGCGTCGAGTCGGCCCTGGAGCGACACCTGTGCGATGCGGAGGCCGCGAGCACTGTTGCCGCGGGCCGGCGGACGCGCCGGCGTCGTCGTCGTTCGCCATTGCTCGAGCGTGAGCTCGGCGACCATCTTCCCGAAGCCGCCGCCCGCCGCCAGCGCCGTGAGCGGCGCGATCGCGCGCGGATAGCGGGGACGCTCGCCGAGCGCCCACGCCGCGTGCGCCCTGCGGTCGTCCGAGGCGAGGAGCTCGTCGACCAGGTGGCGTCCCGTGCCGTGGCCGCCGCGCGCGAGCGCGTGGAGGACGAGCAGCTGCGCGGTCGGGTCGGCACCACGCGCCGCCCGCGCGAGCCGTCGACCCCGGACGTCGTCGATGCCGCGGCGCCGCAGGGCGAGGGCGCCCGTGACCGCCTCCAGCACCGGGGCTTCGAGGAGCCGCTGTTCGTCGCTGGACATGCCGAGCGTCGCGTCGCGAATGCCGCCCGGCGCCGCGGGTGCGGCGCCGGGCGGCGGACGGGCGTCTCCTACGGGATCAGGACCTTGTTGACGACGTGGATGACGCCGTTCGACGCCGTGACGTCGGCCGTCGTCACGCGGGCGCCGCCCACGGACACCTTGCCTCCGTTGACACGGATCGAGACGGCCTTGCCGTTGAGGGTCTTCGCGGAGCGGAGCGTGACGACCTTCGCGGCGGGGACGTTCCCCTTGACCACGTGGTAGAGCAGCACCGACCGCAGCTTCGCCCGGTCCTTGCCGAGCGCCGCGAGGGTTGCCTTCGGCAGCTTCGCGAACGCCGCGTCGGTCGGGGCGAAGACCGTGAACGGCCCCTTGCCCTGCAACGTGCCGACGAGTCCTGCCTTCTTGAGCAACGACGCGAGCGTCTTGAACGACCCGGCCGCGACGGCCGTCTGGATGATCGTCTTGGGCGCGGTCGCCTCCTGCGGGATCAGCACCGAGTCGATCACGTGGATGACGCCGTTCGTCGCCTCCACGTCGGGGGTCGTGACCTGCGCGCCGTCGACGAAGACGGATCCGTTGACGACCTTGATGGCGAGCGATCGCCCCTCGGCGGTCTTGGCCGACGTGAGCTTCACGACGTCCGCCGCGGCGACGCGGCCGGGCACGACGTGGTAGAGCAGCACCGCCTTCAGCTGGGCGGGATCAGCAGCGAGCGCATCGAGGGTCGCCTTGGGCACTTTCGCGAAGGCCGCGTCCGTCGGCGCAAACACCGTGAACGGGCCGCCCGTCGCGAGCGTGTCCACGAGGCCGGCCTTCTGGAGGAGCGACGCCAGCGTCGTGAACTGCCCCGCGGCGACGGCGGTCTGGACGATGTCGACGTTGGACGCGCGGGCCTCCGCAGAGGCCGTGCCGCCGCCCACGGCGACGGCCGCGACGGCGAGAACTGCGAGGAACGAGACGATGCGCTTCATGTGCATGTCCTTTCTGGTCAGGATGGGCCTAGGCGGCGGCGGGATAGCCGCCGTCCTCGGTCGGGGTGTTGTCGCGAAGGGCACCGGCGCGGCGGCCGACTCGTGCCGTGTGGGCCTCCTCGGCCTCCTCGGCCTTGCGCTGCGCCTCGTCGCGTCCGTCGAGAATCGCCCCGTAGACGAGGAGCGACAGCCCGGCGCCCCAGAAGAGCGTGACGAGGACGCCCAGCGCGAACAGCGCGGCGGGACTCATCGTTCGCCCCGCGGAGCGACGAGAGCGCCGAGCGAGAGGATCGACGGCACCCAGAGGCCGACGAAGATGCCCTGCAGCTCGTTGCCCCCGAACCACAGGCTGACGGAGAGCACGAACGAGACGAGCGCGCCGAGGAGGATGAGCGCCCGGGCGCTCGTCTCGGGCCGCGTCGTCACCAACTCCTGAACTCGTTGCTGCATCTGAAACCCTCCTTGACCACAATCTGTACAAAACATGTGCAGAAGGGTACCTGTGAGGGCTCGTCTATGTCAAGTGTATGTACAGATTACGCACAGACAGTCGCGTGGCCTGGCCGTGGTCGTGGCAAGCGGCCGCCGTGAGCTGGTCGAGCTTCCCGGTGGCTCCACCCGCCGGTCTCGCTCCGCGACGGTGACCACTTCGACGGCATCGCGCCGCTGAAGCAGGCGGTCCTCGAACTCGCCGCCGACGTCGACGAGGCCAACGAGCAGCACCACGAGGTTCCGGCGGAGTTCTTCCGGATCGTGCTGGGCCCCCGGCTCAAGTACAGCGCCTGCCTCTGGCCGGAAGGCGTCGAGACGCTGGCGCAGGCCGAAGAGGCGATGCTCGAGCTGACGTGCGAGCGGGCCGGCGGCTGCTGCCGCAATTCGACCGCGACCTCGAGCTCGAGGGGCACTGGCGCGTCTCGGGGCTGCACTACGCGCGCACCGCGGAGGCGTGGCTCGAGCGGCTGGACGCCGACCGGGTCGCTGTCGAACGGGTCGTCGGTCGCCGCGCGGCTGCGAACTGGCGGGTCTTCTTCCTCGCGTGCGCCGAGCTCTGGGGATACCGGGGTGGTACGGAGTGGCTCGTCTCGCACTACCGCTTCGGAAAGCGGTCGATCGGCGCCTAGCCCCGCGGCCGGAGCGGGACGAGGATGCTCGTCCGCCGTTTGTAGTCGCGGTACGCCGCGTCCTTCCCGTACTTCTCGTCGGCGCTGCGCTCGAGCGGCGGGATCCCGCTCACGAACAGCAGGAGAAGCGTGATGAAGACGGGGCCGATGACGACTGCGAACGCCGCCCCGTGCAGAACGGGGACGGCGTAGAGGAAGAGCCCCCACCAGACGAGCATCTCCCCGAAGTAGTTCGGGTGCCGCGAGTAGCGCCACAGACCGTTCGCCACGAAGCGGCCGCGGTTCTCCTCCTTCGCCCTGAAGGCCGACTTCTGCGCATCGGCGAAGGCCTCGACGAGGAGTCCGACGAGCCACACCGCAGCGCCGGCGATGCTCCAGACGCCGAGGCCGGGCGTGTCGTCCTGGTCGAGGAGATAGGAGACGGGCAGCATCACCACGGCGACCGTGACGGCCTGCAGGAGCCAGAACCGGGCGAAGCGCAGCGGCCTGTCTCTCATCCCGTCGAAGCGGTGGTCGACCTTGATCCGCATGATCCGCCGGAACAGGTAGGCACCGAGCCGCACCGCCCAGACGACGACGAGCAGCGAGGCGACGAGCTGCGCCGGCTCGGCGGCGCCCGCGAAGAGCAGCACGACCGCGAGCAGGGCGAAGGTGAGGCTGTAGGAGAGGTCGGTGACGACGTCCGTTCTGCGGGCGGCGGCGATGGCGAAGAAGGCGCCGTTGACCGCGAGGGCGATTCCGAAGGAAAGGAGGATCGCCGTCACGGCACTCGGCCCGCGTGCACCGACCGGCTGACCTCGCCGGCAGCCGCAACCAGGTCGCCGTTGAGCCGGTCGATGCGCAGACGCCTGCAGAGCTTCTCGGACGCGCCCGCTCCCGACAGGACGAGCGGCGCCGAGCGTCCGAGCCGGCGCAGCTCGGTCCTCTGCGCCTCGAGCAGCGTGCTGTCCATGCTGGCGACGACGACCAGCCGTGGATCCGTCGTCTCGACCGCGCGGCGAAGCGTGGCGACCGGCGTGTCGGCGCCGAGGAAGAGGATCCGCCAGCCGTGCGAGCGGAGCACGAGCCCGAACGCGATCAGTCCGATGTCGTGCCGCTCGCGCGGCACGCAGGCGAGGATCGCGAGCGGCCCGCCACCGCGTCCCCACAGCCGGGCGAGCGCGAGCAATCGCTCGCGGACGAGGTTGCTGGCGAAGTGCTCCTGCCCGATCTCGAGCGCTCCCCGCTCCCACTCGCTGCCGATGTCGCGCAGCACGGGGAGAACGAGGTCGCGCAGGACGGTCTCGAGCGAGAACCCGGCGAATGCCTCGTCGAGAATCGCGTGGACGGCCGCCTCGTCGTAGGAGTGTGCCGCGACCACGAAGCGCTCCCGTGCGCCGTCGAGCGCACGCTCCGTGGAACGTTCCTGCGCGAGTGCGAGGCGGGCGGCCTCTGCGGCGGAGAAGCCCTCCACGAGGGCGCGTTTCATGCGTTCGACCCGCTCGGCGTCATCGTCCGTGTAGAGGCGAAAACCGCCGTCCGTGCGGATCGGCTGCAGCAGCTCGTAGCGGCGCTCCCAGGCCCGGAGGAGCTCCGGGCTCACGCCGACGCGGCGGGAGAACTCGCCGATCCGCAGGGCTCCGCTCCCGACGCTCACCCCATAACTATACATAGTTTGGACAGATATTTGACAATGCGATCCGTCAGACCGTACGCTTGGCGCGGTGTTCGTCGATCGGGAGGAGGGCGCAGTCTCGCCCTCTGTCAGCGCAAGTGAATTACGGCCTCCTGACGTGACCGCGCGGGCGAGGCAACCCGACCGGGTCCTCGAGCGATCGCAGGTCGTGCCCGCGGGAATCGACCGGGCGTTCGCCTTCTTCGCCGATGCCTCGAATCTCGAAGCAATCACGCCGCCCTGGCTGGGATTCCGGATCCTCGAGGCTCCACCGAGGCTGGAGCGAGGATCGCTGCTCGTCTACCGGCTACGGCTCTTCGGCCTGCCGTTCCGCTGGCGGACCGAGATCGTCGAGTGGCGACCTCCGTTCGGCTTCACGGACGTCCAGCTCGCAGGCCCGTACCGTCGCTGGGAGCACACCCACCGGCTCACCCCGGTGGACGGGGGAACGGAGATCTACGACCACGTCGTCTACCGACTGCCGTACGAGCCGCTCGCCGGTGTGCTCGCGCCGATGACGGTCAGTCCATGGCTGAGGGCGATCTTCGACTACCGAGCGCGACAGACCGCGGCTCGTCTGCCGTGAAGGCGGGCTGCGCCGGTCCGTTTCGCTGCTGATCACGACGCACGCCAACGATCTGACCGCCGTTTTGCCCCTGCGGCGAGCGGTAATACCAATTGTCTGCGGTAAGCCAAGAACAGGAGTTCTGCGGCATGTTGTTGGGCGGAGTTCCCATAGACGACGAGCTGGTCCGGCGCCTCGCGGCGCTCCTCGGCAGACCACTCGCAAGCAAACTCGACCAGGCACTCCTGCTGCGGGCTCAGATCGTGGCACTGACCCGCGACGAGAAGGAGGCGATTCTGACGGCGCTCGAGAAGGCGCCGCCCGAACTCGACACCGTGCGCGCGCTGCTGACTGCGGACGACCAGTGGGCGCGGCCGCGCGGACGCCTCTGACACAACCGACTCAGAGCACCGACTGCAGGATCCTCGCCGTCGGTACGAGCAGCGCTCTTCGACTAGTCGGGGCCGCGACTGGATCAGCAGTCGTGCGCGAGACCTTGGAACTACCGTCGGTGCCGATCACGTTCCGTCGGGTGCGGCGATTCCGGTGACCGAAATCGGCGTGAAGGCGGACGGAACAACGCGCGTCACGTACCCACGAATCCGGCCGTCGCCGCCGGCCTTGCGCACATCGATCGTCTCACCGACCGATGGCAGGGACAGACCGACGTACTCGTAGGCGCCAACCTCGACGGACGGCACGACACCCGGCCAGACCATCGTGACGCTGAACGTTATCCCCCTCTCCATCCCGATTCCGACGATACGAGCGGTGGCCGAAGGAACCCGCTCCGTTCGGCCAGGTCAGCCTTGTCGATCAGCTGGGGCTACGACGAGTGCACCGGAGCGGTCACGCGAGTCCCGGCACGCCGACGGTTTCCGGGGCACACCTTCGCCAGGACGGCAGCCCGGGGCGCCCGGAGACTAACGGCGAACGAAGGCCTTGATCCGGTCGCGCCAGCCGACGTGGCCGCGTCTCTGGTTCGCTGCGAGCGGAGCGGCCGGCACTTGCTGCCGCATCGTTGCGAGGCTTGCCCTCAACCGGGGCCGCTCGTCGTCCGGGGTCTCGTCCCAGGCGAGGAGGGCTCGCACGTGCTCCGGGGCGAGCGTTCCACCCGGCAGCGTCCAGCAATGCAGGTACTCACGGAGCTGTTCGGGGCCGTGCGATTCCTTCGGCCGTTCGTCGCCACCGCCTTCGGCCTGGTCCGATCGCAGCTGTTCGTGCCTGACCGTCATTGCACGTCACGACCTTCCGGCCACGACTCGCGGTCCTCGACGTCGGCTGCGTCGTGCAGTGAGACCACGCCCGTCGGGTGAAGCTCGAACCGCCCCGAGCAGGCAGGGCAGATACCGGTCTTCTCCTCGTGCGACTCGTCTCGCTCGCTGCCCTCCACGGGTGGCGCGCCGCTACCGACACAGTGGCCGAGATCGGGAATCGTCATCGGCTCAGCCCCTTCGGCGGCGTGGATCGCCAGCGAACGAACGTCGCTCCCGGATCGCGCCGGCGTGCCCGTGCGAACCCTCGATTCGAACCGACCAGCTGCCGCTCTCCTCGACAACATGAACGAAGCCTTCCGCCATCGCAAGATCCTCCCGGTAGGTAATGACGCCGTACCCGAGGGCGCGCTCGAGCAATCCACCATCGCGGGTGAAGACGATCCCTGCCGCGTCATGCGGCAAGCCGAAGGATCAGAGCCAGGGACTCCTCGGGTCCCGGCCACAATTCTCGGATCAGACCCTGACCCCCAGAACGGACGATGCTGCGAACGACCAGAGCGACGACGACGGCGTCGTCAACCTGGCCGGCGACCGGGATGAAGTCCGGGACGAGATCGATCGGTGACGCCAGATAACCGACGAGCAGAAACAGCAGCAGCTTCCGCCCTCGGGGAACGCGCGCGTCAGCGGCAAGCCTGCTCACGAGGAGGATGCAGTCCGGGATGAACCTCGCGAACGCGCGAGCGTCGCGACGACGACCGGCGAGTGCGAGAGCGACCACGAACGCCCCGTACACGAGCGCCAACATCCCGAGCCAAACGAAGACCCAACCCCACCACGGCATGGTGGCAAGGTACGCAACCGACTGCGTATCCCAACGGCAGCGCCGGAGTTCCTCCCGGGAAAACGCCGGCAACCACTGCCCGAAGTTCCGGCGGAGCGAGCGGACGGTTGTCGCGCCACGTGTTCATTTACGATGAACGCTTCGCCCAGCGACCGGAGGTGCGACATGTCCGAGACCATTCGCCGTGTCAGCGAGCATCCGCTGAAGAAGAGCTTCGAGCAGACGGCGAGCGACGCGGCGCTACGTGCGGAGGACGGCTGGGTCGACATGGACGTCCGCTGGTTGCTCACGCGGGAGACGGTCGGCGCGGAGCACTCGGTGTTCGGAATCACCGTCTTTCCGCCGGGGGCGAAGCACGACATCCATCGGCACCCGAACGCGGAGGAGTTCGAGTACCTCGTGTCGGGTCACGGCATCGCGCGGGTCGGTGACGCCGACGTGGAACTGGGGCCGGGCGAGGTGGTGTTCGTGCCGACGAACGACTACCACGGTTTCGAGAACACGGGCGACGAGCCCGTGGTCATGATCTGGGGCTACGCGGGGGCCGCGAATCTCGACGAGGCCGGATACGTCCGGTACTCCGAGGACCACCCCTCCGAGTAGCGGGGGCGTGCGCCTCTAGGTCGAGGCGGCCACGAGGATCTTCCCGGCCGCGCGCCGCTCGGCGAGCGGTCGGAGACCCTCCTCGACGAGGGCCTCGAGCGGGAT
>DATAPC010000132.1:0-7512 GCA_036265415.1 Gaiella sp. | reverse complement strand
GCTCAAGATCGACCTCCACCGGCGGATCGCGCTCGCCGAGCACGACGACGAGCTGCGCGAGCTCCGCGCGGCGACCGAGGATCGGTACGGCCCGTTGCCGGAGCCGGTGGAGAACCTCTTCCGGATCCAGCAGGCGAAGCTCGCGCTCGCCCTCGTCGGCGCGGACTATCTCGTCTTCCGGGGCGGGCGCGCCACGGTCGGCCCGGTCGGGCTCGCGGCCTCCGAGCTCCGCGTGCTGCGCGGGATCTCGGACACCGCGGTCTACACGTCCGCCCGGCAGGAAGTCGCCATCCGGGCCGAGGGCCTCGAAGGAGCGCTCGCGCTCGCCGATGCTATCGTTGCCGCTCGTCGGGCCGCCTGAACGTCGCGCCCCTACGCTCGCCCGACGCCGAACGTTTCCCGAACACAGCGTAACCCCCCCGTAACCGCACGTCCCCTACAAAGAGGTCTCGATGAAGCGCTCGCTCCTGCTCGCCGCCGCCGCACTGGCCGCCGTCACCGTCGTCGCCGCGGGTTGCGGCGGCTCGGACGAGGTGCCGGCCGACGCGGTCGCGGTCGTCGACGGCACGTCGATCAACCGGGCGACGCTCGACGACCTGCTCGCGCGGGCGAAGAAGTCGTACACGGCCCAGAAGCGCGCGTTCCCGAAGGCGGGGACATCCGAGTACCAGTCGCTCCAGACGCAGGCGGTCGCCTACCTCGTGCAGCGCCAGGAGTACGCGACGGAAGCCGACAAGCTCGGCATCGAGGTCACCGACGCGCAGATCACGAAGAAGCTCGAAGAAGTGAAGAAGCAGTACTTCGGCGGGAACCAGGCGAAGTTCGAGAAGGGCCTGAAGGAGCAGGGCTACACAGTGGCCACGCTCCGCGACGACATCCGCTCACAGCTCGTCACCGAGGGGATCTACAAGAAGGTCACGAACGACGTGAAGGTGACCGACGCCGATCTGAAGTCGTACTACGACCAGAACAAGTCGAAGTACTCGGTGCCCGAGTCGCGCTCTGTCCGCCACATCCTCGTCAAGACCAAGGCCGAGGCCGACTCGATCCATTCGCAGCTCCAGAACGGGGGCGACTTCGCAGCGATCGCCAAGGCGAAGTCCCTCGATCCGGGCTCCAAGGATCAGGGCGGCAAGCTCACGGTGACGCGCGGGCAGACCGTCGCCCCGTTCGACAAAGCGGCGTTCTCGCTGAAGACGAACGAGCTCTCGCAGCCCGTCAAGACGGAGTTCGGGTACCACCTGATCCAGCCGCTCGCCGACGTGAAGCCCGGCTCGGTGACGCCGTTCGAGCAGGTGAAGAGCCAGATTCGCTCTCAGCTCGAGTCGGAGCGCAAGAACACCGCGGTGAACAGCTGGGTCGCCGACGTCGAGAAGTCGTACAAGGACAAGGTCCAGTACGCCGCAGGATTCGAGCCGCCCGACACCTCGACGACGAACCAGACGACGACGGCGTCCGGCTAGCGTCCGCTGCATGGGCTCCGACGGGCCGCTCGCCGATCTGCGCGAGCTGACGCGGCGTCTTCGCGCGGAATGTCCCTGGGATCGCGAGCAGACCGCGCTCACCATCGTCCCGCACACCGTCGAGGAGGCGTACGAGGTCGCCGACGCAGCGCGCGCGGGCGACCCGGCGAAGCTGCGCGACGAGCTCGGCGACCTCCTCTTCCAGGTCTATTTCCTCTCCCTCCTCCTGGAGGAGCAGGACGCGGGCGACCTGGACGACGTCGCTCGCGACGTCCACGACAAGCTGGTGCGGCGTCATCCGCACGTCTTCGGCGACGCCGAGGCGCAGACCGCCGGGCGCGTGCGCGAGCGGTGGGAGGCGATCAAGACCGAGCAGGAGGGCCGACGAGGCGTCTTCCACGACGTTCCCGCGTCGCTTCCCGCGTTGCTCCTCGCGCGCAAGGTGCAACGGCGCGCGGCGGCCGTCGGCTACGACTGGCCGTCCGTCGACGGCCCTGCCGCAAAGGTGCACGAGGAGCTCGACGAGGTGCTCGCGGAGCTCGACCGCGCCGGGCGGCCGGCGCCGGAGACGGAGCCCGACCCCGCCGTCGAGGCGGAGCTCGGCGATCTGCTCTTCACCGTCGTGAACCTCGCCCGGTTCGTGAACGTCGATCCCGAGCTGGCCCTGCGCGGCGCAACGGATCGGTTCCGCGACCGGATCGAGCGGGCTGCCCAGCTGGCCGCCGACGCGGGTGAGGACTGGCCGAGGCTCGACCTCGACGGCCAGGAGCGCTGGTACGAGCGCGCGAAGGACGCGCTCGAGCGCCGCGAGGCCGAGTAGCCTCGCGCGCGGCCGGGGTAGCTGCGCCTCGCCGCTGCCTCTCCGCCTTTATCCGCGTGTCGGGTGAGCGCTTCCGCACACGCCGTGTCGACCGCCGCGCGTCGAGCGGCGTACGCGTCGTCCCAACTGCCCCCAGGGTCACTCCCGTGTCCCTGGTGTCACGTTATCACCTCTGGCAACGACGATTCGTCATGGAAGCGTGCCGGCTTCGTGACGAATGTGCGTCCACCGCCGTCGCAGGCCCTTTCGCGCATGCGCGGGCGAGCGACGAGCACCCCGCTGCCTCGACCGGGTGACCCGGCGCGTCGATCCGAGTCGCCGGAACGGCTCGTCTAGTGTTCTCGACCGTGACCGGGAGACCGCGATGAGCGAGATCGTCCACGTCCACGGGCGGCAGATCCTCGACTCGCGGGGCAATCCGACCGTCGAGGTCGAGGTCGGCCTCGGCTCGGGCGCGTTCGGCCTCGCCGCCGTGCCGTCCGGCGCGTCGACGGGCGAGCACGAGGCGGTGGAGCTCCGCGACGGAGGCGACGCCTGGCTCGGCAAGGGCGTGAGCCGTGCCGTGTCGCACGTCGAGGGCGAGATCGCGGACGCGCTCGTCGGTCTGGACGCCTCTGACCAGCGGGCGGTCGACCGGACGCTCGTCGGCCTCGACGGCACGCCGACGAAGGCGCGGCTGGGCGCGAACGCGATCCTCGGCGCGTCGCTCGCCGTTGCGAAGGCCGCAGCGGCCGACGCCGGGGTGCCCCTCTACCGCTGGGTCGGCGGGACGAACGCGCACGTCATGCCCGTGCCGCTGATGAACGTCGTCAACGGCGGCGCGCACGCGGAGAACTCGCTCGACTTCCAGGAGTTCATGCTCGTGCCGGCCGGCGCCGAGAGCTTCGGCGAGGCGCTGCGGATCGGCGCGGAGACGTATCACCACCTCAAGGCGCTGCTCCACGAGCGCGGGTTGTCGACGGGCGTGGGCGACGAAGGGGGGTTCGCACCTGACCTCGGATCGGCGTACGACGCGTGCGAGGCGATCCTCGACGCGGCCGAGCGGGCGGGCCACCGCGACCGTGTGGCGCTCGCGCTCGATCCGGCGGCGAGCGAGCTCCACCACGACGGCACGTACCGCCTCGAGCGGCAGGGGGGCACGCTCGACACCGCCGGGATGATCGACCTGTGGGCCGACCTCTGCGACCGGTTCCCGATCGTCTCAATCGAGGACGGGCTCGGAGAGTCCGACTGGGCGGGCTGGCAGACGCTGACCGACCGCCTCGGTGGGCGCGTCCAGCTGGTCGGCGACGATCTGTTCGTGACGAACGTCGACTTCCTCCGGCGAGGTATCGACGAGCGCGTCGGAAACGCGATCCTCGTCAAGGTCAACCAGATCGGCACGCTCAGCGAGGCGCTCGACGCGGTCGAGCTCGCGACGGCGAACGGCTATCGCGCCGTCATCTCGCACCGCTCCGGCGAGACGGAGGACGCGACGATCGCCGACCTCGCGGTCGCGACGAACGCCGGCCAGATCAAGACGGGCGCACCGACGCGGTCGGATCGGGTGGCGAAGTACAACCAGCTCCTGCGGATCGAGGAGGAGCTCGGCGGCGAGGCCGTCTACCAGGGTTGGAACGCCTTTCCCAGGCGCTCCTCGTGACGCGCCACGAGCCGGACGGGCCCCGGGAGCGATTACCCTGACCCGCGTGACCGGGCACACGCGCCGCACGAAGATCGTGGCCACCATCGGGCCCGCGTCGGCGCATCCCGAGACGCTCGCGGCGCTGATCGAGGCCGGAATGGACGGCGCGCGGCTCAACTTCTCGCACGGGACGCAGGACGACCATGCACGCACCGCGCAGCTCGTGCGGGCTGCGGAGGCTGCCGGGGGACGCCCGATCGCCCTCATCGCCGACCTCCAGGGGCCGAAGCTGCGGGTCGGCGACCTCGACGGCGACGTGGAGCTCGAGGACGGCGGCTCGGTCGTGATCGCCGGCGAGGACGCGGCCCAGGACGGCGACATTCCCGTCAGCCCCGCTGTGCTCGGCTCGGTGCTGCAGCCCGGGAACGACGTCCTGATCGACGACGGCCTCGTCAGGCTGCGAGTCGACCGCGTCGAACGGGGCCGTGCCCGCTGCGACGTGATCGTCGGCGGCACGGTCGCGGCCCACAAGGGCGTCAACCTCCCCGGCATCCCGCTGCCCATCCCCTCGCTCACGCGCAAGGACCTCGACGACCTCGATGCCGCCCTCGAGTTCGGCGTCGACTACGTCGCCCTCTCGTTCGTCCGCTCGGCCGCCGACGTGACCGCGTTGCGCACCCTGATCGAGGCCCGCGGGTCGCATGCGTGGGTGATCGCGAAGATCGAGAAGGCGGAGGCGGTCGCGGCGCTCGACGCGATCCTCGGCGAGGCGCACGGCGTCATGGTTGCGCGGGGCGACCTCGGCGTCGAGATCGGCGCAGCCGAGGTTCCCCTGCTCCAGAAGCGGATCATCCACCACGCGCTCGAGCGGTCGAAGCCGGTGATCACGGCGACGCAGATGCTCGAGTCGATGATCCGCTCGCCGGAGCCGACGCGCGCGGAGGCGTCCGACATCGCGAACGCGATCCTCGACGGGAGCTCCGCGATCATGCTCTCGGGCGAGACCGCCGTCGGCGAGCACCCGGTCGAGGCCGTCGCCGTCATGGACCGCATCGCGCTCGCAGTGGAGCCGCATCTCGGCTACCGGCACGAGACGCCCCAGGCGAGCGACGAGCCGACGATCGACCAAGCGATGTCGAACGCCGCCTGCGATGTCGCGGAGGCGCTGTCGGCCAGCGCGATCCTCGTGCCGACGTTCACCGGTCGGACGGCCTCGGCCGTCGCGCGCCTGCGGCCGCAGCGGGCGATCCTCGCGCTCACGCACAACATGGACTCGCTACGGCACCTCGCGCTCGAGTGGGGCGTCACCCCGCTCGAGATCACCGAGACGACCGACGTGGAGGATCTCTGGACGCGCTCGATCACCGCCGCCCGCGACTCGGGAATCGTCTCGAGGGGTGAGCGGCTGGTGATCACGGCCGGCACCGCGGTGAACCTGCCGGGCGGCACGAACGTGATCAAGGTCGATCTGGCGTAGCCGCACGCCCGACGGCGCAGGGTCGCGTCGGGGCGCGGCGAAGAGTGCGCGGTGGCAGGGAAGGGCAAGAAGACCGCTCGGCGCCGGCTGCGCCGCCGCAGAGCGCCCAGCTGGCTGCTGCCCGTACTCGCGCTCGGGGTCGTCGCCTACCTGTACGTCCGCCCGATCACGACCTACCTCGAGACCCGCGACCAGCTCGACGGGCGTAGGGCCGAGGTCACGACGCTCCGCGCCGAGCGCGCTCGTGTGTCGGCCCGGCTGCAGCGGGCGACGAGCCTCGACGAGCTCTCGCGTGCGGCGCGGCGCATCGGCTTCGTGCGCCCGGGTGAGCACCTCTTCATCGTGAAGGGAACAGCTGCCTGGAAGCGCAGTCATCCCGACGGCTGACGGCGTCGCGGGCGCTACCGTCACCGCGTGGACGATCGCTCCGTCGTCGCCCGGCAGCTCGGGCGTGAGCCTCGCACGTTTCGGCGGGTCGCCGTCCGGTGCCCGTGGGGCCTCCCCGCCGTCACGGAGCAGGAGCCGTACGGTGTGGACGGCGAGCCGTTCCCGACGACGTACTACCTCACGTGCCCGCACCTCGTCGCCGCCGTCTCCCGGCTCGAGGCGGCGGGCGGCGTCGACCGTTGGAGCGGGGCGGTCGCGGCCGACCCCGGGCTGCGGGAGGACCTCGACCGCGCGACCGCGGAGCAGCGCCGCATCCGTCGCGAGCTCGCTGACGGGACAACCGGCTCGGACGGTGGCGCGTCGCTCGAGCTCGGGATCGGGGGCTCCCGCAACCCTCCGGCGCTCAAATGCCTCCACGCCCACGTCGCGTTCGCGCTTGCGTGCCCCGGATACCGCCTCGGCGAGGCCGTCCTCGCGGAGGTTCCCGAGCGCTGGCCCCACAGGTGCTGCTCGACCGAGTCTCTAGCATCGCGCCGATGACGACCGTGTCGGCGGCGCGCCGCGAGTGGGCGGACGGCGATCGGCGCTTCGGGGAGGCGGCCCGAGACGCGTCCCTCGGAGACGCCCTTCACGCGCAACGCGATGCAGTGCTCGAGGAGCTTCGTCGGCGGCTCGGTCCGACGTTCACGCTCGCGGAGCTCGCGGACGCCTACTCAGGCTCCGAGCGGTGGCTTCGGCAGATCGTGGAGGAGCGCGCGCCGTCGCGGGGCTGGGCGCGGACCGTCACCCTCGCCGGCGACGCGGCGTTCCATGTCTACAGCCGCCAGGCGCAGGACTACGTGCCGTGACGGTCGATCCGCTCTCGCAGCGCCGACGTCCGCGGCGGAGGCGGCGGTGGCCCCGCGTCCTCGCCGTCGCGATTGCAGGGCTGCTGCTCCTCGGGCTCGGCGTCGCGCTCGGCCTCGCGCTCGACGACCGTCCTGTTCCCGGCGGCACGCAGACGTTCGTGCGCACGCTCGAGCCCTTGCCGCAGCGGGCTCCCTGATCCGCCTAGAGCTCTTCCGAGGCCTGGATCAGGCCCGCGACGATCACCGCGATCGCTGCGGCGAGGCTGATCCAGAGGCCGACGCCGCGGTTGGCGAAGAAGAAGTCGTCCGGCACGGAGATCACACGGACGAGCACGAAGATCGTGGCGAGGGCGCCGAGCGCGACCGTGACGAGGCTCTGGGGGAGCGCAGCGGGCGTCTCGACGCCGAGCTCGCGCAGGACGAGCACGAGGACGACCGCGAGACCGACGAACAGCACGAGCTTCCCCAGGATCCCCGTGTTCCAGCCGAGCACCGAGATCGTGACGCCTTCGCCCTCGCCCGTGTACCAACCCGTGAAGGACGAGACGGCGAGCACGACCCCGGCGAGCAGGCCGAGCCCGTCGCCGAGCCCGACGAGGCCCGGGTCGAAGCGTCGTTCCCGTGTGACCATCCGCGGGAGAGTATCTCCGACGCACCGCGGGGGCGTCGCGGTCGTATGCTTCGCAGGTGGCCGAAGACGTACGCGAGGCGGCACGGGAGGGGGCCGCGGGCGCGCTGGTGCCCGACGATGCGCCGACGCTCGATCCGGACGCCGTCCGACGCTCGTACCACCACCACCGGGCCCGCCGTCGCGCTCGTGTCGAGCACCGGAGGCGGACGAGGCGCGCGGGCGCGCGCTTCTGGGTGGTGCTCGTGCTCCTCGTCGCGGCGTG
>DATAPC010000131.1:0-25634 GCA_036265415.1 Gaiella sp. | reverse complement strand
TCGGCCTCGATGAAGTCGGCCGCCTTCTCCTCCTCGTCGCCGCCGATCTCGCCGACCATGACGACGTACTTCGTCTCGGGGTCGGCCTCGAACAGCGTCAGCACGTCGATGAAGGACGAGCCGACGATCGGGTCGCCGCCGATCCCGGCGATCGTGGAGTTGCCGAGGCCCATCTGCGTCAGCTCGTGGCCGATCTGGTAGGTCAGCGTCCCCGAGCGCGAGACGAGGCCGATGTCGCCGGGGGCGAAGATCTCCGCCGGGATGATCCCGACGTTCGCCTTGCCGGGCGAGAGCGCGCCGGGGCAGTTCGGACCGAGCATCCGGACACCCTTCGTGCGGATGTACGCGTGGATCCGCAGCATCTCGTGCGCAGGAACGCCCTCGGTGATCGTGACGACGGTATGGACGCCCGCGTCGACCGCCTCGTAGATCGCGTCGGCCGCGAACGGCGCCGGGACGAAGATCATCGACGTGTTTGCGCCGTGCTCGCGCACCGCATCTGCGACGGTGTCGAGGACGGGGACGCCGTCGACGTCCTGGCCGCCCTTCCCCGGCGTCACGCCCGCCACGAGCCGCGTGCCGTAGTCGCGGTTCCGCAGGCCGTGAAAGCGGCCCTCCGACCCGGTCAGGCCCTGGACGACGAGCCGTGTGTCGTTGTCGACGAAGATCGCCAACTAGTAGCCCTTCACCGCTCGGATCGCGATCTTGTCGAGCGTGAGCCGCCCGTCGGCGACGCGGTCGGCGAGCAGTGCCTCCACGAGCTGCGCCTCCCGGCCTTCGCAACCCGTGCGCGCGAGCCACGCCCGGAAGTCGATCGTATGAGCCGAGAAGCGAACCTCGTCGATGCCGAGACCGGCGTCGTCGACGAAGCCGCGCCACTCTGCCTCGGTGTAGTTGCGCACGTGGGACGGGTCACGGCGTCGCTCCGCCTCTTCGACGTCGTCGCCCATGAAGACCGTGTCGACGAGGAGCACGCGGTCGCGGCTGACACGCGCCATCTCGCGCACAGCGGCTGCGGGATCGGAGAAGTGGTGTGCGGCCGTGCGGCAGGCGACGACGTCGAACGCGTTGTCGGCGAAGGGCAGCGACTCGGCCCTCGAGACGACGTCCGGGCGCATCCCGGGAGCCGGATCCGACGTGACGACCTCGAGCCCCGCGTCGCGCAGCCGTCGGGCGACGTGGCCGCCGCCGGTCGCGACGTCGAGTGCCGTCCGCGCGCCGGCCGCCCACGCGACGAGCTGATCGAGGTCCTCGCCCTCGCGGTGGGCGTCGGACTCCACGTACGCCGCCGCCCGTTCGCTCCACACGTCGTTCGTCATGCGGCTAGCTCCACTGCGAGCTTCGCCGCGTCGAGCATCGTCGGCGAGACGCGCAGGTTCGGCGGCGCGGCCTCAGCGAGGATCCGGCGGCCCTCCTCGGCGTTCGTGCCGTCGAGGCGGACGACGATCGGCAGCTCGAGCGACATCTCGCCGAGCGCCTGCAGGATCCCGCGCGCGACCTCGTCGCAGCGCGTGATCCCACCGAAGATGTTGAAGAAGATCGCCTTCACCTGCGGGTCCTGCGTGATCACCGAGAGCGCGTCGACGACCCCCTGTGCGTCGCCGCCGCCCCCGAGGTCGCAGAAGTTGGCCGGCCGGCCGCCCGCGAACGTGACGACGTCGACGGTGGACATGGTCAGCCCGGCGCCGTTGCCGAGCACGCCGACGTCCCCGTCGAGCCGCACGTACGTCACGTGCCTCTTGCGCGCGAGCGCCTCGAGCGGGTCGGCCGCCTCGAGGTCGCGCATCTCCGCGACGTCGGGATGGCGGAAGAGGGCGTTGTCGTCGACCGTGAACTTCGAGTCCAGCGCCTTGACCTCGCCCTCCGGCGTGACGATGAGCGGGTTGATCTCGCAGAGCATCGCGTCGAAGCGCACGAACGCCTCGTGCAGCTTCCCGACGATCGCGGCGATCTGCTTCTGCTCGGAGGGATCCGTCACGCCGCCGCCGTAGACGAGCCGTCGCGCCTGCCAGGGATGGAATCCCTCGAGCGGGTCGACACGCAGCTGGACGAGTGCGTCGGGGCTCTCCGCGGCGACCTGCTCGATCTCGACGCCACCCTGGGTCGTGAACATGTAGAGCGCCTGCTTCGCGCCCCGGTCGAACGTCAGCGAGAGGTAGTACTCCTTCGCGATCTCCGAGGCGCGCTCGATCCAGAGCTTGCGCACGACATGCCCGCCGATGTCCAGGCCGAGGATCTCCTTCGCGCGCTCCTCCGCCTCGTGCGCATTCGCGGCGAGCTTGATGCCGCCCGCCTTCCCGCGTCCGCCCGTCAGGACCTGGGCCTTGACCACCACGGGGCCACCGAGCACCTCGGCGGCCTGGCGCGCCTCCCCCGGTGTGGTCGCGAGACGGCCGTCCGAGACGGGGATCCCGACTCTCCGGAAGAGCTCTTTGCCCTGGTACTCGTAGAGATCCACGCCGCGCGGCAGGCTACCGAAGACGCCGCGCCGGCCGGGCGGCACCTCGTCCGGGCCCGGCGCGGCCTGTGCGAGCATGACTGCGATGCAGCGCCCCGCCGCCGTCCTGGTCGCGCTCTGTACCGTCGTGCTCGCATCCGGTTGCGGCTCGTCGGCGAGCACGCCGGCCCCAGCCGTGGCCGCGCCGCCGCAGGCCGCGGAGCTCACGTGGAGCGAGCGCACCCCTGAGACCGGGCCGGGCCTCGTCTTCCGGGTCCACCGCTTCGCCGTCACCGAGCACGGCTGGGAGGCGGACGTCGAGGTCGAGAACCGGTCCGGGATCCCCTGGGTGCTCGGCGAGGATCCGGTGGCCGTCTCGCAGTCGTTCGGGATCATGCTGTTCGCAACGGGCGAGCTCGGCGAAGTGGAGCAGCGGAGCGACGCCGCCGATCTCCCGGGCCTCCGCCCCGCACGGACGTTCGACCCGAAGCTCGCACGGCGGCTTGCGCCCGGCGCCTCGTGGCGAGGGGCGATCTCGGCGCCGGGCAACCTGGCGGCAGGAAGGTACGTCCGTGTGGTGTTCGGCCCGCTCGTGGCGGTCGGGAAGCCGCCGGAGGGCGTTCCCGGGCAGTTCGTGTGGATCACCGACCACGCCTACCGGCTGCGAGCGTGACGCGTCAGCGCCGGGCGGACACGACGTCGCCGAGCAGCCGCTCGAGCGCCGGCTCGATTCCGAGCGCATCGGCGAAGGCGCGGTACTCCTCCCGCAGGCGCCTGCGGTCTCTCTCCGGGCGGTCGGTGAGGGTCGCCCGAAGGAGCACGTTCTTCGGCGTGTGCTCGAGGGGCACGAACTCGAGGACCTGCACCTCGTAGCCGGCGAGCTCGAGCAGGCGCGCCCGGGCGGCGTCCGTCACCTCCGCGACGAATCGCTCGCGCAGCGTCCCGTGGCGGAGCAACGGCCGGAGCGTCTCGTTCGCGAGCTGCCCGAGAAGCTCGTGCTGGCAGCACGGGACGGCGAGAACGACCGTCGCACGAGCTCGAACGGCCCGGTCGAGCGCTGCATCGGTCGCCGTGTCGCACGCGTGCAGGCTGACGACGAGGGCGACGCCCTCGAGGTCGGCCTCCGCGATGTCGCCCAGCTCGAAGCGCAGCCCGTCGGCGCCGAGTCGTCGCGCAAGGGCCTCGCACTCCGAGACGACGTCCGGCTTGAGGTCGAGCCCGAGGATCTCGACCTCGCGCCCATGGACGCGGGTCAGGAGGTCGTGGAGTGCGAACGTGAGATACGCGCGTCCGGAGCCGAAGTCGACCACGCGGACCCGACCGCCGGGCAGGGCGGGGACGATGTCGTCGACGAGCTCGACGAAACGGTTGACCTGCCGGAACTTCGACCGCCGCTGGGCGCGGACGCGGCCGTCGGCCGTCTGCACGCCGAGCTCCACGAGGAACGGCACCGGCCTGCCCTCGGGGAGCACGTGGCGCTTCGCGCGGTCGTGCGCGACCGCCGGCCGAGATTTCGTCGGCGGCTTCCGGAGGATGCGCGGCTCACCGCGGTCCGCGAGAACCTGCCAGTCGGCGTCGGCGGAGTGCAACAGCGCCTGGCGGTACCCCCTGCCGATCGACGTCCGCAGCAGCCGCTCCAGTGCCGGCGCGTCCAGATTCTCGTCGGTCGCCCGTGAGCCGTAGTGACGACGCACCTTCCAGCGACTGCCGCTCCGCAGCGTCACCGGCTGAATCGTGATGCGACGCGGCTCGTCCGGCCCTGCGACCCGCGGGCGGCTCAGCGTCGCGCCGGTCAGCGTGCCGCCGTGGACGAGGGATCCGACGAGGTCCTCGAGCGTCACTCGGGAGGCGTGTCCGCCACGACGCACAGGAGCTGACCGAACGTCACCCCGGTTCCGGGCGCCACGGCGACCTGCCGGACGACGCCGATGCGGGGGGACACGATCTCGTTCTCCATCTTCATCGCCTCGACGACGCAGAGGAGCTGGCCCTGCTCGACGCGGTCGCCCTCCGCGACGGCCACGGCGAGCACGGTGCCCTGCATCGGGCTCGTCACCTCGCCGTCCGATTCCCCGCCGCGCCCGGAGGCGCTCCGCTCGCGCCTGCGGCGGGCGAGCTCCGCCCAGGGCGGCTCGCTCACGTGGAGCCGCACGTCGTAGGAGCGGCCGTCGACCTCGACGCCCACGAGCCGCGGCACCGTCGGTACGACTGCGTCCGCTCGCTGTGCGACACTCGTTGTCAGATGAGAGAACGATTCCTGGAGCTCCTTCGCTCGCTGCGCCAGCTCGTCCGACTCGACGATGCCCTCGCACGTCGTGCCGCGCACGAAGCATGGATGCTCGAGGAGCGCCCGATGGAACCCGATCAGGGTCGGAGGCCCTTCGATCCGGAACTCCTCGAGGGCGCGGCGCATCCGCGCGATGGCGCGCTCGCGGTCGACGTCGTGGACGATCAGCTTGGCGATCATCGGGTCGTACAGCCCGCTGACCTCGTCCCCCGCTTCGACGCCGGAGTCGACCCGGACGCCCGGGCCAGCCGGTTCGCGATAGGCGGTGATCCGCCCCGGCGCTGGCAGGAATCCCTGTGCGATGTCCTCCGCGTTGATGCGGCACTCGATCGCATGCCCTCGGAGCGTCACCTCCTCCTGCCGGACGGAGAGCGGCTCGCCGGCGGCGATCAGGACCTGCTCGCGGACGAGGTCGAGGCCGGTCACCTCCTCGGTCACGGTGTGCTCGACCTGGATCCGCGTGTTCATCTCCATGAAGAAGTACTCGCCCTCGGCCGTCAGGAGACCCTCGACCGTCCCTGCCGAGCGGTACCCGGCGGCCCGCGCGGCGTCCACGGCGATGCGGCCGATGCGCGCCCGGAGGCCCTCGTCGACGGCGGGCGAGGGCGTCTCCTCAACGAGCTTCTGGTGCCGGCGCTGGATCGTGCAGTCGCGCTCTCCGAGATGGACGACGTTGCCGTGCGCGTCCGCGAGCACCTGCACCTCGACGTGCCGCGGGTCCTCGAGATACCGCTCGACGTAGACCGCGGCGTCGGCGAAGTACTTCTCTCCCTGTCGCGTTGCGGCGTCGAAGGCGCGCGCCGCCTCGTCCGGCCCGTTGACGATCTCCATGCCCTTCCCGCCGCCGCCGGCGGCGGCCTTGATGATCAGCGGATACCCGATCTCCTCGCCCACCGCGACGACCTCGGCCGCGGAGCCGAGCGCGTCGACGCCACCCGGGATGATCGGCACGCCCGCGGCGCGCATCGCCGACCGGGCGGCGGTCTTCGAGCCCATGAGTTCGATCGCCGCGGGTGGCGGGCCGATCCAGGTCAGCCCCGCGTCTTCGACCAGGCGCGCGAATGCGGCGTTCTCGGCCAGGAACCCGTAGCCGGGGTGGATCGCCTCGGCGCCCGCGCGCAGCGCGGCCTCGACGAGGACGTCACCGCGCAGGTAGCTCTCCGCCGCCGCGCCCGGGCCGACGACGTACGCCTCGTCGGCTGCGCGGACGTGCGCGCGCCCCCGATCGGCCTCGGAGAAGACGGCGACGCAGCCGATCCCCAGCTCGCGCAGCGTCCGGAAGACACGGATTGCGATCTCGCCCCGGTTGGCCACCAGGATCTTCGAGAAGGGAGGCATACGGCGCGTATTCTCCCCGAACCGTGACCCTGCCCGACCAGTTGACGCTTGCCAGGGCGCTGGCGGTCCCGGTCGTGATCGTCCTCTTCGCCTGGGACTTCGAGGATCACCTGTACTGGGCGACCGTAGTCTTCGCCGTGGCGATGGCGACCGACCAGGTCGACGGCTGGCTCGCCCGTCGTCGCAACCAGACGTCGGCGTTCGGCTCGCTGCTCGATCCCATCGCGGACAAGGTGCTCGTGCTCGCCACCCTCGTCATGCTCGTGGCCGAAGGCGTCGCTCCTGCGTGGATGATCGCGGCGATCGTCGCCCGCGAGATCGCGGTGTCGGGGCTGCGGCTCGCCGCGATCGAGCGGGGCGTCGTCATGGGCGCGCGGGACCTCGGCAAGCTCAAGACCTGGGCTCAGACGGTCGCGGCGACGCTCGCGGGCCTGCAGGCAGCCGGCGCGTGGGAGGCGGACGTCGCGTGGTGGGCCCTGCTCGTCGCGACGCTGCTGACGTGGATCTCCGGGCTCGACTACGCCCGCGTCGCACCGCGAGTCCTCCGCGGCCAGGGCGCCGCCTCGTAGAGTCGCGCGGGCGTCGGCCACGAGGGATTGCGCTCGATCGCCTCGACGACGGCGGCGCGCCACCAGGCGTTCGGGGGCGTGCGTCGTCCCGGCGTGAAACTCAGCCCGGCGCGCGCAGCAGCGGCGCGGGCGACGGCGGTTGCACGGCCGTCGCCGTCGGGGGCGAGCTCGAGCTCCACGACGCGAGGTTATGCGAGGGGGACGAGACGCGCCGCGGTCGCCTTGAACGACGCGACGACGACGTCGCCCTCCCGCAGGGCCAGCCGTTGCAGGGAGGCATGGCTGATCTCCGCCACGAGGTCGCCGACGCGGACGCGTGCGCGGTTGCCGAGCGGCACGATCGAGGAGACCGCTCCGCGGACGTGGTTCAGCGCCGAGTCGTCGGGCGCCGCTCGCGCGAGTGCGATCTCCCAGGCATGGATCGCGACACCGACGCGTCCGACGGCCTCGTCCGTGCTCCAGGCCGAGCCGCCGCCGTCGAGCACGATCTCCGTCAGGCCGTCGGGGCCCGCGCGGGCGATGCCGTGGAGCAGGCTCGCGCCGGTCAGGCTCGCGACGAACGAGTTCCGCGGCCGTGCGACGAGCACGTCCGGGGTGTCCGACTGCACGACGCGTCCGTCGACGATGACGCCGACCCGATCGGCGAGGGCGGCCGCGTCGTCGAAGTCGTGTGTCACCAGGATCGTGGGCAGCCCGAGCTCGCGAAGAAGCTCCCGCAGCTCGGCGCGGACCGCCGCCTTCGTGTGCGCGTCGAGCGCCGAAAGGGGCTCGTCCAGGAGTAGCGTCGCCGGGTGCCGCGCGAGTGCCCGGGCGAGCGCGACGCGCTGGCGCTCGCCGCCCGACAGCTCGCGCACGCGCGCAGCGCGCAGAGAGCCGATCCGGAAGCGCTCGAGGAGCACGTCGACGGCGGCGCCGCGCGGAGCACCGAACCGCACGTTCGCCTCGACGTCGAGATGGGGGAAGAGGGCGTATTCCTGGAACAGGTATCCGACGCGGCGGCGTTCCGGGGGGACGTCGACGCCGCTCCCCGTGTCGAGCCACGTCTCGCCGTCGACGGCCACGACGCCCTGCGCCGGCCGCAGCAACCCGGCGACGACGCGGAGGGTGGTCGTCTTCCCCGCGCCCGACGGTCCGACGAGCGCAAGCGTCTCGTCCTCGCCGACGCTCAGCTCGACGTGCGCGTCGAAGGCGCGAAGGGAATGGGTGTAGTCGATCCGGAGCGCCATCGCGTGAGGAGCTTGACGGAGAGGAGAACGGTGCCGCTCACGGCCACGAGGACCGCCGAGATCGCGAGCGCCACGTCGAAGTCGAGGTCGAACTGCTCGTAGATCGCGAGGGAGAGCGTCTGCGTCCGTCCCTCGAGCGAGCCCGCGAACATGATCGTCGCACCGAACTCGCCGATTCCCCGGGCGAAGGCAAGCGCCGCGCCCGCCCCGAGGCCGCCGGCCGCGAGCGGAAGCGCGACGCGCGCGAACACCCGCGCAGGGCCTGCACCGAGCGTCCGTGCCGCGGCAGGAAGCGTCGGATCGACCGACTCGAAGGCGGCGACCGCAGTGCGAACGTAGAACGGGCTCGCGACGAACGTCACCGCGAGGACGACGGCGGTCTGGGTGAACGCGATGTCGATCCCGAGCGCCTCGATCGTGCCACCGAGTAGCCCGAGCCGGCCGAAGGCGGCGAGCAGCCCGATTCCGGCGACGGCGGGCGGGAGCACGAGCGGCAGCTCGACGAGGGTCACGACCGCATCGCGCAGACGGGTGTCGCGGGTGGCGATCCAGTACGCGGCGGGAGTTCCGAAGGCGAGGATCAACGCCATCGAGATCAGATTCGTCTTCGCGGTCACGACCAACGCGTCCTTCGCCGCCTCCGTCCCGAGCGCGGAGACGAGGTCGCCCGGCGGCACGCGCGCGAAGACCGCCACCACGGGCAGCACCAGGAACGTCAGCGCCACGCCCGTTGCAACGACGAGCGCCGCCCGGAAGGCGTGTCGCCCTACGTCGATGACTTCGGCACCGGGAGGAAGCCCGCGTTCCTGAGCGCGGCCTGGCCCTTCGCGGAGAGCACCATCCTGATCCACGCCTGGGCGGCCGCCTTGTTCGGCGACTGCGAGACGACCGCGATCTCGTAGCGCACTCGTGGCTGCGCCCACGCCGGGATGCGGACGACGGTCACGTGGTCGCTCACCGGGCGGGCGTCGGTCACGTAGACGAAGCCGGCGTCGGCCTGGCCCAGCGCAACCTTGCCGGCCACGGCCTTCACGTCCGACTCGCGGCTCACGACCTTGCCGAGCACCCCCGACAGGCCCATCTTCCTGAGGACGGTCAGCGTGTAGCCGCCCACGGGGACGGCCGGCGCGGCCACGACGAGCTTGACGGGCTTCGAACGCAGGTCGTAGATCGACCGGATCCCCGCGGGGTTCGACTTGGGGACGATGAGCGCCAGCCGGTTGGCCGTGAACGTCACGGGCTTGTCGACGATTCCCGCCTTGAACAGCCGCTGCGTGTTGAGCGGCGCAGCCGACGCGAAGACATCCGCCGGAGCGCCGTTTCGGATCTGCGTCTCGAGCGCGTTCGACCCGCCGAAGTTGTAGCTCTCGGCCGGATCCAGCGCCTTGAACACCTCGGTCAACGACGCCGCTGCGTAGATCGTCAACGGCGGTGCGGCAGCCGGCGCGCTCGCCGCACTCGCGGCGAATGCGATGACGACGAGTGCCAGGACGAGCGGTGCGAGGCGATGTCTCATCGGGTCTCCTAACCGAGGTACGACTCGAGCGCGGCGCTCGCCGCCTCGAGATCCAACGCGGGGGGAAACGGCGCGGCCGCCTCGCTCGGGCCGCCGAGCGCACCGATCTGCTGCGCGACGCTCGCGGCGAGGCTGGCGAAGAGGACGCGGTACGAGGCCATCGTCACCGAGGCCGCGGCGCTCTGGTACGCGGCGAGTGTCGGGCGGAGGACGCCGAAGCCCGTCTTTCGCGTGCCGACTGCGCTCGCGAACGCACTTCTCGGCCAAGTGAACTCGAAGTCCTCGGTGGCGGCGGGAGTGTCCCCCGCGCCCGTGATGAGATCGCTCAGGGCGCTCGCCTGGGCCAGCGACGCCGACCGGCCGCTGCGGAGCGTGCGTCCCGCGCCGGTCTGCTTGGCTCCCTTCAGCGCCCGCGCGTAGTAGTCGGCTCCCAGGTACGCAGCTGCGAGTCCGAAGTTGGCATAGGCAAGCTCGTCGTCGGTGGCGCCCCGGGCCGGACGCACGCCGACAGCCGCGAACGCGATGCCGCCGGCGGCGACACCGAGCAGGCTGCGGCGACTGAGCTGCGCCGTCACCGCTCCACCATCACGCTCGTAGACTTGACGACGCCGGCCGCGCTCATGCCGGGCGCGAGCCCGAGCTCCTCGACGGACTCGCGCGTGACGATGGCGACGACACGCGCAGGCTCGGTGATGTCGATCTCGACACGGGCGAGAAGCCCGTCAGTCTGGACGGAGCGGACGATCCCGCGAAAGCGGTTGCGTGCCGTCAGTCCCTCCGCGCCCTCCTCGCCACGCAGGCGCTCGACCTCCGCCGCCGGCACGACGCGGCGATTCGCAGCGTCGCGCTCGACCCGAAGCTTCCCCTCGCGGTCCCAGCGGCGAAGCGTGTCGAGACTGATCCCGAGCGCGCGCGACGCCTGTGCAGCAGTAAGAGTCTTCCTAGGCATTACCTACTGACTATCACATCGACGTCGGCCGAGAGGCGGAGCCGAGTCGGGACAGCCGCGCTCGACGACAGCCCTCGCGCGCGAGGCATGCGCGCCTCTCGACAGCGGCGACAGCCCGAGCCGGATGCGTAGCCGTCCTCTCGCCATTTCGCGGGCAAGTAGATGCTGTCATGTGCCTCGCTAATGCATAGAATATGATCTGCTAATCTCCACCACTCTGATGGACATTGTCGAGAACCGGAGGAGCACATGCGAGGTCGCCTCGTCGCCGCAGTCCTGACACTTGCCCTGGGAGTGACGCTCGCCGCCGCCACGACGGCGTCCGCGCGTTCGTCCGACACGAGGTTGAGCCTCGTTGCGTACTCCACGCCGCGCGAGCCGCTTGCGAAACTGATCGCGGCGTTCGAGAAGACGCCGGCCGGAAACGACGTCTCGTTCAGCCAGTCGTACGGAGCGTCCGGCGACCAGGCCCGCGCCGTCAACGCGGGTCTCGAGGCCGACATCGTCTACCTCTCGCTCGCACCCGACGTCGACACGCTCGTCAAGTCCGGGCTCGTCGACGCGAAGTGGAACAGGCAGTCGTACAAGGGGATCGTCACGAACTCCGTCGTCGTCTTCGCGGTCCGCGACGGCAACCCGAAGAAGCTCCGGACCTGGGACGACCTGACGAAGCCGGGCGTCTCGGTGATCACCCCGAACCCGTTCACGTCGGGAGGCGCCCGCTGGAACGTGATGGCGGCCTACGGCGCATGGCTGAAGCAGGGTTTGAAGCCGAAGCAGGCCCAGAGAAAGCTCCAGGCGCTGTTCGAGAACGTCGGCGTTCAGGACAAGAGCGCGCGGGACGCCCTCAACACGTTCCTTTCGGGAAAGGGTGACGTGCTGCTGACGTACGAGAACGAGGCGATCGCCGCCCAGCTCGCGAAGCAGCCCGTCCAGTACATCATCCCGAAGGCGACGATCCTGATCCAGAACCCCATCGCCGTCCTCAAGAACAGCGAGAACAAGGACGCCGCGAACCGCTTCCTGCGGTACCTGAAGACACCGCCTGCGCAGCAGATCTTCGCCGACTACGGCTACCGCCCCGTCGTCAAGAGCGTGCTCGAGGCGAACCGGAAGAAGTTCCCGAAGCGACCGGATCTGTTCACGATCGACAACCTCGGTCTCGGCGGCTGGGGCAAGGTCCAGAAGGCCTTCTTCGACCCGAACGCGGGCGTGATGGCCACCATCGAGCGTCGGGTGGGGGGCGTCACTGGCTAGCGACGCCGCACGGCTCGCGCCACCCGCGCGCGTCTCGGGGGACAGGGTCGGTACGGCCCTGTCCCTCGGCTTCGTCACGACCTTCCTCACGGTCATCGTCGTGCTGCCGATCGCCGCGCTCGTGGCGGCGTCCGGCGAAGACGGATGGAGCGGTTTCTGGGACGCGGTCAGCTCGCCGCAAGCGGTCGCCGCGCTGAAGCTGACGCTCGGCGCGTCGCTCGTCGTCGCCGTGGTAAACGCCGTCCTCGGGACGATCACCGCATGGGTCCTCGTCCGCGACGAGTTCCGGGGCAAGGCCATGATGAACGCCGTCATCGACCTCCCCTTCGCGCTACCGACGATCGTCGCGGGGCTGACACTCCTCGCGCTCTACGGCCCCAGGTCGCCGATCGGGATCGACGTCGCGTACACGCGAGCCGCGATCGTCCTCGCCCTGATGTTCGTCACCCTTCCGTTCGTCGTCAGGACGGTGCAGCCGGTGCTCCAGGAGCTCGACCGCGAGATGGAGCAGGCGGCGAAGTCGCTGGGGGCGTCCGAGGCCAAGACCTTCGGGCGGGTGATCCTGCCCAACATCCTGCCCGGCATCCTCTCGGGCGTCGCCCTCGCTTTCGCGAAGGCCGTCGGCGAGTTCGGGTCCCTCGTGATCATCACGGGGAACCTCCCGTACAAGACGGAGGTCTCGTCCGTCTACATCTTCGGGCGCATCGAGAGTGGGGACGGAACCGCGGCCGCGGCCGCGGCCGTCGTCCTCCTCGTGATCTCGTTCGGCGTGCTGCTCTCGATCGGCGTGATCCGCCACGTCACGGTGAGGCACGACCGTGCGTAGGCTCGACGGAGCACGAATGAGCGGAGGCGCCGGCGCTGCGGGCGCCGGAGCGGCGAGACGTGCGTAGGCTCGCTCTCCGACTGGTCGCCATCGGCTACCTGCTCGCGATCCTCGTCGGCCCGCTCGCGATCGTCTTCTGGAGAACCTTCGAGGACGGCTTCGGGTCGGCGTGGGAGGCGCTGTCCGACCCGGACACCGTTCACGCGTTCGAGCTGACGTTGATCATCACGGCGATCGCGGTTCCGGTGAACACCGTCTTCGGGATCGTGTGCGGGCTCGCGATCGTGCGCCGCTCGTTCCCCGGAAAGGGGCTGCTGAACGCGTTCATAGACCTGCCGCTGGCGCTGTCCCCCGTCGTCGTCGGGCTCGCCCTCTACCTCCTGTACGGCCGGGACGGATGGTTCGGCGGCTGGCTCGATCGGCACGACATCCAGTTTCTCTTCGCCCTCCCGTCGATGATCGTGGCGACGATCTTCGTCTCGCTGCCGTTCGTCGCGCGGGAGGTGATTCCGACGTTGCGCGAGATCGGCGACGAGCAGGAGCAGGCTGCGCACACTCTCGGTGCGAGCGGCTGGCAGACGTTCTGGCGCATCACGCTGCCCTCGATCCGCTGGGCCGTCGTCTACGGGGTGATCCTGACGACCGCGCGGTGCCTCGGCGAGTACGGGGCCGTCGCCGTCGTCTCCGGCCGACTGCAGGGACAGACGGAGACGGCGACGCTCCGCGTGCAGGAGGCCTACGAGAGCTTCGACGTCGCGGGCGCGTACGCCATCTCGATCGTGCTCGCGCTGATCGCCGTCACCGTCCTCGTCCTGATGACCGTCATCCGCCCCAGAGAGGAGCGTGCGTAGCCGTGTCGATCCACGTTCTCAACGTCTCCAAGTCCTTCGGCACCTTCACGGCGCTCGACGACGTCTCGCTCGAGGTGGAGGGCGGGTCGCTGACGGCGCTGCTCGGGCCGAGCGGCTCGGGGAAGTCGACGCTCCTGCGGATCATCGCCGGGCTGGAGACGCCGGACAGCGGCGAGATCCGGATCTCGGGCGAGGACGCGACGACCCTCGAGCCGCAGAAGCGGAACGTGGGCTTCGTCTTCCAGCACTACGCCGCCTTCAAGCACATGACGGTTCGCGACAACGTCGCGTTCGGCCTGAAGGTGCGCAAGCGCCCGAAGGCGGAGATTCGCGAGCGAGTCGACGAGCTGCTGCGCCTCGTGCAGCTCGAGGCGTTCGGCCACCGGTATCCGTCGCAGCTCTCCGGGGGTCAGCGCCAGCGGATGGCGCTCGCCCGCGCGCTCGCGCCCGAGCCGCGCGTGCTCCTGCTCGACGAGCCGTTCGGGGCGCTCGACGCCCGCGTCCGCTCGGAGCTCCGCGAATGGCTCCGACGACTCCACGAGCAGGTGCACGTGACGACGATCTTCGTCACGCACGACCAGGCGGAGGCCATGGACGTCGCGAGCCAGATCGCCGTGATGAACCACGCCAGGATCGAGCAGGTCGGGACGCCCACGGAGCTGTACGACGAGCCTGCCACCGAGTTCGTGATGAGCTTCGTCGGCGAGGCCAACCGGCTCGGCGACGGCTGGGTCCGGCCGCACGAGCTCGAGATCGCCCACGAGCCGTCCGTGGACGCCGTGGAGGCGCTCGTCGAACGCATCACGCCGTACGGCTTCGACGCCCGGATCGATCTCACGCTCGCCGACGGCCGGACCGTCCATGTGCAGATGACGCGCGATCGGCTCGACGTGCTCGAGCTGGCGCGAGGCGAGATCGTGTGGGTGCGCCCGGATCGAGAGCGCGTGTTCGCGGCTGCGCCGACGGCCGCCTAGCGGTTCCGCGAGCGCGCCACGACGTCCGCGAGCGTCGTCTCGTCGAGGACGCCCCGCATCGCCGCTCGGAGGTCGAGCCAGACCGGTGCAAGGGCGGTCGCCGGGCCCTCGTACTCGACGTCGTCCGGGCGGACGCCGCGTACCGTGGCGATCGGGCCCTCGACGGCGCGGATCACGTCGGCGATGCTGACCGCCGCCGCCGGCTTCGCGAGCGCGTAGCCGCCCTCGACGCCGCGGCGACTCGTGACGAGCTCCGCATGCCTGAGGTCGAGGAGGATCGACTCGAGGAACTTCTGCGGAATGCCCTGAGCGAGGGAGAGCTGCTCACCCTTGACGAGGCCGCCGGCCGCGGCGAGCTCGAGCATCGCGCGAAGCGCGTAGTCGACCTTCGCGGAGACGCGCACGGCGCAACCGTAACGGCGGTCACCGTACGATCGACGAAGTGGACGTCGACCTGCTTGGCGATCCGGGCGACCTCCTCGCGCGCGTCCAACCCTTTCTCGTCGCGGACGAGGCGCGCCACAACCTGGCCCTCGGGATCCTCGCGTTCGGTCGCGACCATCCCGACGTCTACCCCGAGCTCGAGGGCTGGATCGTCCGCGACGGCCGGCGGATCACGGGCGTCGCGGTACGCACGCCTCCGTACAACCTCATCCTCGCCCGACCGACCGACGATCGCGCGCTCGAGGCCCTCGTGGCGTCGATCTCGCCGGAGCTGCCGGGCGTCGTCGGTGCGCGGCCGGAGGTCGACGCATTCGCAGCAGGGTGGACGACCCGGCACGACACGACCGCGGCCGTTCGCTTCGAGCAGCGCATCTACGCACTCGAACGACTGGTGCCGCACCGACCGACGGACGGCGCGATGCGCCTCGCGGACGCAAGGGACCGCGGACTCGTGCTCAGGTGGATGCGCGAGTTCACGGCTGAGGCACTGCACGACGACGGCGACACGAGGCGCATCGAGCGCAGTGTCGACGCCCGTCTCGACCCGGGGAGCCCGGGCGGGATCGCCCTGTGGGAGGTTGGAGGCGAGGCTGGCTCGCTCGCAGCGTTCGGAGGACAGACGCCGAACGGAATGCGCATCGGGCCGGTCTACACGCCGCCCTCACACCGTGGCCGCGGCTACGGCAGCGCTGTGACGGCGGCGGCATCGGGGCTTCTCCTCGACCGCGGAGTGCGGTTCTGCTTCCTCTACACCGACCTGGCGAATCCCACGTCCAACGGCATCTACATGCGCATCGGCTACGAGCCCGTCTGCGATTCGCGCGAGCTCGCATTCGCCCGACGACCCCCTGCTTGACGCGCAGGCCCTGCGGCGGGAGGGTGGCGGCGATGGACGTCGTCGCCCGCTATGCCGAGCTCGCCGTGCGCGTCGGGGCGAACGTCCAGCCGGGCCAGAAGCTCGTCCTCCTGGGCGAGCCGGAGCATGCGCCGCTGCTGCGCGCACTCGCCGAGGCCGGTTGGCGGGCGGGCGCGGGTGACGTCGAGTGCATCTACCTCGACGACCACGTGCGGCGCCTGCACGCGATCCACGCCCCGGAGCAACTGCTCGACCGCACGCCGGCATGGGTCGAGAGCGCGGCGCTCGGAACCGAGGGAGCCGCGACGGTCAGCGTCCTCGGTGACGCAGACCCGGACCTTTTCGCAGACGTCGAACCGTCGCGCGCCGCCCGCGCCGAGCCACGTCGCGCGCGCGAGATCATGCGCGACATGACCTCCCGGCAGGCGACTGCGTGGACGGTGATCGTCTGCCCGACGGAGGGCTGGGCGCGGAGTCTGTTCGGGGAGGCCGACGTCGAGCGGCTGTGGAACGAGGTTGCGATCGTCACGCGTCTGGACGCCGAGGACCCGGTCGAGGAATGGCGCGCCCACGTCGCCCGGCTTCACGAGCGCGCGCGACAGCTGGACGTGCGGCGCTTCTCCTCACTCCGCTTTCGCGGCCCCGGGACTGATCTGCGCGTCGGGCTGCTCGACGGTGCGCGGTGGCTCTCCGGCGTGTCTCGCACGTCCTGGGGCCAGGAGATCGTCGTCAACCTTCCCACCGAGGAGGTGTTCACCACGCCGAACCGGGAGCTCACCGAGGGGACTGTGCGGATGACCCTGCCGTTGCACTGGTACGGCTCGGTCGTGAAAGGCGGCCGGCTGCGCTTCGAGAACGGTGAGGTCGTCGAGGCCCGGGCCGACAGCGGCGAGGACTTCCTCCGCTCCGAGCTCGCAACGGACCCCGGCGCGGGCCGACTCGGCGAGGTGGCGCTCGTCGACGTCGACTCCGCGATCGGCAGGCGTGGCCTCGTCTTCCGCAACGGCCTCCTCGACGAGAACGCCGCCTCCCACATCGCGATCGGGTTCGGGTACACCGATGCCGTCGAGGGAGCGGCCGCACTGGACGACGACGGGCGGCTCGCTGCCGGCATCAACATCTCTGCGATCCACATCGACCTCATGGTCGGCGGGGCCGACGTGGACGTGGACGGGATCGGCTCGGACGACGCGACCGTCCCGATCCTCGAGCGGGGCCGCTGGGTGCTCGGCTGACGCCGTGCGCGGCGCCCTTTCCAGGGTTGAGTGCCTCCCCGCGCGGTCGTGCGCCGCGCCGGTGTTCACGCAGCCGTCACGCTCCCCCGCGGGTCAGCCCCCCAAGGGGATGCGCAAGCCCCTGAAGTCACGGTAACCGAGAACTCGTGACGGGAGTGGAACGTGCTCGTGCCGAATGTGTGGCGACATGACCGAGGCGGGCGCCGGCAGGATGCGCGCCCCGCCGAGCGCGGCCGCGTCGGCGCACCGGGGCCCGGGGTCGGGTCTCACCCGCGCTGGATTCTCTCGCGGCGCACCGTCAAGGCCCGAGGAACCCCCGACCCGCGCCTAGAGCGGGATGTTCCCGTGCTTGCGCTTCGGGGCCGGTTCGCGCTTGCTCAAGGTCGCCTCGAGCGCGCGCACGAGGTACGGACGCGTCCGGCTCGGCTCGATCACATCGTCGACGTAGCCGCGCTCGGCGGCGGAATAGGGGTTCGCGAAGCGCTCCTTGTAGTCGGCGATCAGCTCCGCGCGCCGCGCCTCGGGATCCTCGACGCCGTCGAGCTCGTGGCGGAAGACGATGTTGACGGCCCCTTCGGGCCCCATCACCGCGACCTCGGCGGTCGGCCAGGCGACGTTCACGTCGGCGCGGATGTGCTTCGAGCTCATGACGTCGTAGGCGCCGCCGTACGCCTTGCGCGTGATCACGGTGAGCTTCGGGACCGTCGCCTCCGCGTAGGCGTAGAGGAGCTTGGCGCCGTGGCGGATGATCCCGCCCCACTCCTGCGACGTTCCGGGAAGGAAGCCGGGCACGTCCACGAAGGTCACGAGCGGCACGTTGAACGCATCGCACGTGCGGACGAACCGCGCGGCCTTCACGGACGCATCGATGTCGAGCACGCCGGCGAGCGCGGAGGGCTGATTCCCGACCACGCCGACGGCATGGCCGCCGAGCCGCGCGAAGCCGCAGACGATGTTCTCGGCGTGCGACGGCTGGATCTCGAGGAAAGCCCCGTCGTCGACGACCGTCTCGATGACGCGCTTCATGTCGTACGGCTTGTGCGGGGAGTCCGGGATCAGCGCGTCGAGCTCGGGTGACTCGCGCTCGACGGGATCGGTCGGCGGCGCGTAGGGCGCCGTCTCGAGATTGTTCTGCGGCAGGAAGGTGAGGAGGTAGCGCGCGTCGTCGATGCACGACTGCTCGTCCGGCGCGACGAGGTGCGCCACGCCCGACTTGGTCGCATGCGCCGTCGCGCCGCCGAGCTCCTCGAAGCTGACGTCCTCGCCCGTCACCGTCTTCACCACGTCGGGACCCGTGATGAACATGTACGACGTCCCCTCGGTCATGAGCACGAAGTCAGTGATCGCCGGCGAGTACACGGCCCCGCCCGCACACGGGCCCATGATCAGCGAGATCTGCGGCACGACACCCGACGCCTGCACGTTCCGCCAGAAGATCTCGGCATAGCCGGCGAGGGAGACGACGCCTTCCTGGATCCGGGCGCCGCCCGAGTCGTTGATCCCGACCACGGGGCAGCCGACCTTCACCGCCATATCCATCACCTTGCAGACCTTCTCCGCGAAGACTTCGGAGAGCGAGCCGCCGAACACGGTGAAGTCCTGGCTGAAGACGCAGACCGGACGACCGAAGACCGTTCCGTAGCCCGTGACGACCGCGTCGCCCCAGGGGCGCCTGTCTCGCATCCCGAACTCGCTCTCGCGGTGCCGCACGAACCGGTCGAGCTCGACGAACGACCCCCGGTCGAGCAGCAGCTCGAGCCGCTCACGCGCCAGCAGCTTGCCACGCTCGTGCTGCCGCGTGATCGCCTTCTCGGAACCCGCGCGGGCTGCGGCTTCGGTCAGCTCGCGCAGCCACGCGAGCTTCTCCTTCGTCGTCTCGTGGCGCGCCGACATCGACGCGGAGCCTAACGAGCACTCAGCCGCGGGGAGGTGCCCAGGGACCGACGCCGCCGACACGCTCGACGGTGACGTGGACGAGCACCCCTGGCGGGGGATCCGGCATCGGGGGGAACGTGACGTCCGGCCCGAGGTATCGGTGGGCGAGCTCCTGCAGCAGCTCGGGCGCGCCGCCCTCCGTGACACGCGCGCCGCCGTGGACGACCAGGTACTGCAGCAGTCCGGGGGGCTGGATCTCCGTGCCCTCGATCGAGAGCGACACACGCGGGTCACGGCGGATGTTGCGGAGCTTCTGCTGCGCCGCGTTCAGGTGCGCCGAGACGATCTCGTCGCCCTCGAGCCCCACCCAGACGCACGAGACCTGCGGCGAGCCGTCGCTGTTGAGCGTGACGAGGTGTGCGAGCCGCCCGGACTCGATCATCGCGCGGGCGCTGTCGGGCAGCATCATTCCGTCACCCTACTCCCAGCCCGTCCGAACGGGTCTTCGGCGCGCGGGGGCCCTGATAGCGTCGCCGCGTGGACTCCTCGCTCGACCGCTCGGCGACCTGGCCGTACCGCGACGGGGAGCCGGGACGCTTCTCGTACGTGCGCGACGACCATCCGACCGGCGCCGCCTGCGAGGCGGCCCTCGGTGCTCTGGACGGCGGCCATGCGCTGCTCTACCCGTCGGGCATGGGCGCGGTGACGACCGTCCTCCTCACGCTTCTCCGCCCGGGAGACACCGTCGCCCTGGCCGAGGGCGCCTACTACGGCCACCGCAAGCTGCTCGACCATCTGTCGTGGATCGGCGTCGTCGAGTTCGACCAGACCGGTCCGCCGCCGGCCGGCGTCGACGTGATCCTCGTCGAGGCGCCTGCGAACCCGATCCTGACGATGCCCGATCTCGAGGCGGCTGTCGCGCACCCTGCGCCCGTCGTCTGCGACGCGACGGTCTCCTCCCCGCTCCGGCTCCGTCCGCTCGACCATGGCTGCGAGGTCGTGCTCCACTCGGCCACGAAGGTGCTCGCGGGTCACGACGACGTCCTGGCCGGCGTGACGGTGACCCGCGACGAGGAGTTGCGCGATCGCCTGCACCTCACCCGGAGGCTCACGGGAGTGGTCGCCGCGGCTGACACCGCCTGGCTCGTGCTGCGCGGGCTCGAGACGCTCGAGGTGCGGCTCGGCAGGCAGGAAGCGTCCGCGCGGGTGCTGGCGGAGCGCCTCGCCGCCCATCCGGCCGTGCGAACGGTGAGGTACCCGGGGTTCTCCTTCCTCATCTCATTCGACGTCGCCGACAGCGATGCCGCGGGACGGCTCGAGCGTGCGCTCGGGACGATCGAGAATGCGACGAGCCTCGGCGGCACGCGCTCGAAGCTCGAGGCCCGGCATCGCTGGGAGGGCGACCGCATCCCGACGGGCCTCATCCGCCTCTCGGTCGGCCTCGAGGATCCGGACGCCCTCTGGGCGGACCTCGAGCAGGCGCTCGCTCGGGCCTGAGCCGGAATCTTTCTACGGAGCCGCCGCGGCCGTCCGTGTCGCAGCCTCCAGGACGGCCTCCACCTTGACGCGCTCGCGGCCGGTTGCGAGCGGGACGATGTTGCCGAGCACCTCCGTGCCGTCGACGCGCAGCGAGCGGACCCCCCCGCTCAGGGCCGACGGGTTGGCGACGGTGATCTCGTAATCGACGCCGCGGAAGCGCCTCATCACGCGGAACGACGTCCAGGCCGGAGGAATGCACGGGTCGATCCGCAGCCCCTCGTAGTCCGGCACGATCCCGAGCAGCCCCTGCGCTCCGCTCACGAATGTCCAGGCCGCCGTGCCGGTGAGCCAGGAGTTCTTCGCCTCGCCGGGAGTCGCCGCGTCGGGGCCTGCGATCATCTGGGCGTAGACGTACGGCTCGCAGCGGTACGTCTCGGCCCGGTCCTCGCGGGTTGACGGGCAGATGGCGAGGTACGTCTCGAGCGCGCGCTCCGCATCGCCCACCCTGCACCAGGCGAGCGTGATCCACGGGTTCGTGTGGCAGAAGATGCCTGCGTTCTCCTTGTAGCCCGGCGGGTAGCTCGAGATCTCGCCGAGCTCCGGGCGGTAATGGCCGTACGCGGGTTGCTGGAGCACGATCCCGTCCGGCGTCGCGAGCCGCTCGTGGACGCTGTCGAGCGCGCGTCGGGCCCGGCCGTCGGACGCGCCGGCGCCGCCGAGCACGCACCACGCCTGGCTCTCGACGAAGATCTGCCCCTCGTCGCACGCGCGCGAGCCGATCGGCCGGCTCTCGGCGTCGAACGCGCGCAGGTACCACTCTCCGTCCCAGGCCTCCGCCTCGACCGTGGCGAGCATCTCCGCGCGGACGGCCGCGACTCGCTCCGCGTCGGCGTCGCGCCCGAGGTGACGGTAGAGCGCGGCGAGCTCGCCGGCCGCGTAGAGGAACAGGCCCGCGATCATCACCGACTCGGCGCGTGACGCCTCGACGTCGCCGGCGGTCTGGAACGACTCGTTCGGCTCGGTCGAGAAGGAGTTGAGGTTGAGGCAGTCGTTCCAGTCGGCGTGGCCGATCAGCGGCAGCCCGTGCGGGCCACGGTACGCGAGCGTGTAGGCGATGCTCGTCTCGAGGTGGTGCAGGAGATCCTCCCCGCTTCCCGGCGTGTCCGCGTAGCCGACCGGCTCGAGGAGGATCGACGTGTCGCCGGTCTCCTTCACGTACGCGCACGTGGAGACGACGAGCCAGAGGTGGTCGTCGAGGAAGTGGCCGCCGATCTCCGCGTTCCCCTCCCGCGTCAGGGGCTGGTACTGGTGGAAGCACGTTCCGTCGGAGAGTTGCGTCGCAGCGAGGTCGAGGATCCGCTGCCGCGCGCGGTCAGGGATCAGGTGCACGAAGCCGAGGACGTCCTGGTTGGAGTCGCGGAACCCCATGCCGCGGCCGATCCCCGACTCGAAGAGGCTCGTCGAACGCGACAGGTTGAAGGTCGCCATGCACTGGTACTGGTTCCACGTGTTCAGCATCCGCGTGGCGTGCGGATCGGGGCACTCGACGTGGAAGCGCGACAGCAGCTCGTCCCAGCGAGCGTTCAGGCGCCCGAACGCGTCCTCGACAGCGCCGGGCCGGGCGTAGCGGTCGAGCAGCTCGAGCCCGGCGGGGACGCCGCCCTCCGCGACATACCCGAGGAGGAACGAAAAGGTCTCCGACTCCTTGGGCGCGAGGTCCAGCTCGATCTCGTGCGCGCCGATGGGGTTCCAGCCGTGCGCGATGCTCTCCGTCGCTCCTCCGGCGCGCGGGACCGCTGGCTCGTGCAGGCCGTTGTGCACGCCGACGAACGCGTCGCGCGACGTGTCGAAGCCGATCACGTCGTGCGTCGACCCGAAGAGCGTGACGTGCGCGCGCCGCGCGCGGTGCCCGCTCGTGTGGAAGATCGCCGCACCGCCGCGCGCGACTTCCACCTCCCCGAGCGAGTACGTCGACTGGAAGTTCGTCATGTCGTCGAGTGCCTCGTAGAGGCAGAATTCGACGAACGAGAAGAGGCGGAGCCGTCTGCTCGTGGCGCCGTGGTTGCGGACGGTCGTCCACCAGATCTCGACGTCGTCCCCGGGTGGGACGAAGAAGCAGAGGTCCACCTCGACGCCGTCCTTCGCGCCCACGAGGCGGGTGTAGCCCAGCCCGTGGCGGCACTCGTAGCGGTCGAGCGGCGTCTTCGTCGGCTTCCAGCCGGGGTTCCAGACGGTGTCGCCGTCGCAGACGTAGAGGTAACGGCCGACCGAGTCGAGCGGCGCGTCGTTGTACCGGTAGCGCGTCAGCCGGCGCAGGCGCGCGTCACGCCAGAACGTGTACCCGCCGCCCGTGTTGGTGCAGAGGCCGTAGAGATCGTCCTGGCCGAGGTAGTTGAGCCAGGGAAGCGGCGTGTCCGGCCGCCGGATCACGTACTCCCGCGCGGCGTCGTCGAACGCGCCGTAGTCGCCGGACATCTCGCTTCGACAGTACGACGCCGGGATCCTCCTCGCATCAGGGTTTTCCACTGCCCATGGCCCCGTCACGCACGACCGACGGGCGGGCCGAGCCTCACTCGTGCCTGACGATGTCGACCGAGACCTCGACGGCCGGGATCGTTCCTCTGTTCTCCAGCCAGTGCACGGTGTTGCGGTCCTCGGGCCAGCCCGGTCCCGGCCCGTAATCGGTGGCGACTCCGTCGCCATGATCGGTGATCGTTCCTTGCGGGACGTAGACCAACCCCGGTCTGTCCCTGTGGTCGTGGACCGGGCCGAAGACGCCGCCCGGCTCGATCGTCACCAGGCGCATGCGAAGTCGACGCCCCGCCATGCCCTCGATCTCGGGGCCGAGGTCGACCGTCCCGAGCAGCTCCGTGGTGACCCCTCTCGTCTCGGGTGCCCGCTCCTCCTCGCTCATCGCGCTCCTCTCATGCGTCGGTGAAGGACGCTGCTGTCGCCAGTGAAGCGCAGCGCGGGGAGGCGCCGTCCTGCGAGGCGTGACCGAACGGCGGTGGCGGATCTGCCGAAACGCCGGCGGCACCCCTCGAGCGGGCCGTACAGTGGGTGCGACCGGGTCGAGTGAGGAGGAAGTCGAACATGAGCGAAGCAGCGGAGAAGGCGATCCTCGCCGGCGGATGCTTCTGGGGCATGCAGGATCTCTTCCGGAAGCAGCCCGGCGTCCTCTCGACGAGGGTGGGGTATGCGGGCGGCGACGTGGCGAACGCGACCTACCGCAACCACGGCACCCACGCCGAAGCGGTCGAGATCGTCTTCGACCCGGAGCGGACGTCGTATCGCCAGCTCCTCGAGTTCTTCTTCCGGATCCACGACCCGACGACGCCGAACCGCCAGGGCAACGACGTCGGACCGAGCTACCGCTCGGCGATCCTCTACCTCGACGACGAGCAGCGCCGGATCGCCGAGGACACGATCGCCGCCGTCGACGAGTCGGGGCTCTGGCCGGGCACGGTGGTGACCGAGGTGAAGCCTGCGGGGCCGTTCTGGGAGGCCGAGCCCGAGCATCAGGACTACCTCGAGCGATACCCGAACGGCTACACCTGCCACTTCGTACGACCCGCGTGGGTTCTGCCAGGGGCGGTGGAGGCAGCCACCGGCTAGCGAGCGGGGATCGGCCAGAGGCCGAAGGAGCGGCTCGCGTACCGACGCCGCGGCGCCCGCGTGCGGACGACGCGCGGGTCGTCGGATTCTCGGGTGGACCCGCGATTCCGTCTCTCGTGGCGCAGCTGCCGGAGGCGGCCGCCGACGCTTCTTCGCGAGGCCGGCGCGTCCCGCAACGCGCTCGTCGCCGCCGGCGTCGTGTTCCTCGGCCTCGTCGCGACGTTCCTCCTGCCGCCCCAGCGGCATGAGGATCTCTGACCCTCCGGGGCTCCGCGCTTGGCCATCGCCTCGGCCCGGAGGCCGGACCGTGACGAGGCGGGGTCAGCCGCGACCGGCCGGACGCGAGCCGCTCGTCAGCCGCTGCGCGATCCAGACGGGGATCGCCGACACCACGATCACGACGAGCGCGATCGCGTTGACGATCGGCAGGTTCTGGCCTTGCCGGATGAAGCCGAAGAGGAGGAGCGGCAGCGTGTTCTGCGCACCCGCCGTGAAGTACGTCACGACGATCTCGTCCCAGGAGAGCGCGAACGCGAGGAGCGCCCCCGCGACGAGGGCCGTGCCGACCGTCGGCAACGTCACGAGGCGGAACGTCTGGAAGCCGTTCGCGCCGAGGTCGGCCGACGCCTCGAAGAACGACCCCGACGTGCGCCGCAGCCGCGCGAGGACGTTGTTGTAGACCACGACCACGCAGAACGTCGCGTGTCCGATCACGATCGTCCAGAGCGAGAAGCTCACGCCCCAGATCACGAAGAACGAGTTGAGCGCGAGGCCGGTGATGATCCCGGGCAGCGCTATCGGCAGCACGAACAGGAACGAGATCGAGTCGCGCCCGAAGAACCGCGTGCGCGCGAGCCCGAACGCCGCGAGCGAGCCGAGCACGAGCGCGAGGGCCGTCGCGAGCAGCCCGGCCCGCAGCGAGAGCCACAGCGCCGTCCGCACCTCCTCGTCGTGCCACGCCTGTGAGAACCACTTGGTCGTGAAGCCCGGGATCGGCCAGCTCTGGATGTTCGAGGAGTTGAACGCGTAGACGGCCATGATCGCGAGGGGGATCCAGAGGAACGCGACGACGAGCACCCCCCAGGCCCACAGCCCGATCCGTGTCGCGCGCGTCTCCATCAGAGCGACTCGAACGCGCCGAGGCGCTTCATGAGGAGGAGGTAGACGGCCATGATCCCGAGCGGCACGGTCGCGAACGCGGCCGCGAACGGCGCGTTGTTCGCGAGGCCGAGGTTCTCGAAGACGACGGTGCCGATCAGCGAGGAGCCCGGCCCGCCGACGAGCGACGGCGCGATGTAGTCGCCGAGCGTCAGCGAGAACGTGAAGATCGAGCCCGCGGCGAGACCGGGGACGGCGAGCGGCAGGATGACGCGCCGCAGGGTTGTGGGCCCACGGCCGCCGAGATCGGCCGAGGCCTCGAGGTAGGACTGCGGGATCCGCTCGAGTGCCGCGTAGACCGGCAGCACCATGAACGGGAACCAGATGTACGTGAAGACGATCCACATCGCCCAGTTCGTGTACGCGATGTTGAGGTCGGGCAGGCCGACGAGGTTCAGGGCCCAGTTGAGCGCCCCGTCGGGGTTGAGGATCAGCCGCCACGAGTAGACACGGACGAGGTAGCTGACCCAGAGCGGCAGCACGGTCGCGACGAGCAGGATGACCCGGAGCCGCGGCCCGGCGACGCGAACCAGGAAGTATGCATACGGGAAGGCGAGCACCATGCACGTCACCGTGACCGCCGTCGCCATGCCGATCGTGCGCATGATGATCGTCGGGTACGGCGCGTCCGCGATCGCACGGAAGTTGTCGAGGTTCCAGGAGTGGATCACCTTCCCGGTGAAGGAGTCCGTCGTCCAGAAGCCCTGGACGAGCAGCGCCAGGAGCGCCGCGACGTAGACGA
>DATAPC010000130.1:0-16341 GCA_036265415.1 Gaiella sp. | reverse complement strand
AGGCCGTCCTGCTCGACGTACCGCGGCGCGTACGGCCAGCCGGCGAGCGCCTCGAAGCGCTCGTCCGGGGTGCGGAAGGCCTCCACGCGCGCGACTCTACGCGCGCCGCCCGTGCGTAGGCTGCCGGCGTGAGCGAGGCCGCATCTGCGCAATCGCCCTCGACCCGCCGAATCCTCACCGGCTACTTCACGCTCGCCGGGCTGTACACGCTCTCGGCTGCCTTGATCTGGGGCGTCAACACGCTGTTCCTGCTCGGCGCCGGGCTCTCCTTCTTCGAGGTGTTCGTCGCGAACGCCGCGTTCTCGGCGGGGATGGTGCTCTTCGAGGTTCCGACCGGGGTCGTCGCCGACACCCTCGGCCGGAGGATCTCGTTCCTTCTCTCCGTCACCGTGCTCGCCGCCACGACGCTTCTGTACGTCGGCCTCGCAGAGGTGAACGCGGGCGTCGTCGCCTTCGCCCTCGTCTCCGTCCTGATGGGTCTCGGCTTCACGTTCTACTCGGGTGCGATGGAAGCGTGGCTCGTCGACGCGCTCGCCGTGACGGGGTACTCGGGCGCCCTCGACGCGGTCTTCGCCCGCGGGCAGCAGATCACGGGTGCCGCGATGCTCGTCGGGACCGTGGGCGGCGGCCTCCTCGGCCAGATCGACCTCTCGCTCCCCTACCTGGTGCGCTCCGTGCTGCTCGTGGCCGTCTTCGCGATCGCCTACGCCGTGATGCACGACGTCGGCTTCGCCCCGCGCCGCGTCACGGTCGCCGAACTTCCCTCCGAGGTCGCGCGCAACGCACGCGACGGCGTCACGTACGGCTGGGGGCAACGACCGCTCCGGCTGCTCATGCTCGCCTCGTTCTTCCAGCTCGGGTTCATGATGTGGGCCTTCTACGCGTCGCAGCCGTACCTGCTCGATCTGCTCTCGAGCGACGCCGTGTGGATCGCCGGGCTCGTGACCGCGGGCATCGCGCTCTCGACGATCGCGGGAAACCAGATCGTCGGCGTCCTCTCCCGGCGCTGCGGCCGCCGCACCACGCTCCTGCTCGGCGCCGCTGCTGTGGAGACGTGCGCCGCCGTCGCGCTCGGCCTCGTCTCCTCGTTCTGGGCCGCGCTCCCGGCGCTGTTCCTGATCATGGGCGCGTCCGGGGTCACGAGCCCGGTGCGCCAGGCGTACCTCCACGCAGTCGTGCCGAGCAGGCAGCGCGCGACGGTCGTCTCGTTCGACTCGATGATCTCGAACACCGGCGGGATCGGCGGCCAGATCGGGCTCGGCGCAGTGGGCGAGAGCCGGTCCGTCGGCGCGGCGTTCGTGGCGGGAGGGTTCGCCACGGCGTTCGCACTGCCCCTGCTCGCGCGCGTCCGCGCGATCGGCGGGCCGGCCGACCGCATCGTCGGCTCGAGGGCAGGGGTCGAGAGCCCGTGCGCGGGGTCGGGGCTCCCGGACATCTCTGCGGTCGAGACGGATGCGCACGCGGCCCGCGTTCCCGTGCGCGCCTCCTGACAGGACCACGACGTGGCGGTTGCGCGCCATACTCGTGATCTGTTACGATATATCGCGATACAGCGACGAAAGGAGTGCCATGTCGGCATTCGCCATCGCACCACAACGGTGCCACCGCAAGGACCGGATCCGGTTCATGACCGGCCGCCGCCACCGCCGCCACGACCGTGGCTTCGGGCCCGGCTTCGCGTTCGGCCGCCGCGCCGGCCGCGGCGACATCCGCGCCGCGATCCTCGTGCTCCTCGCCGAGGAGCCGATGCACGGCTACCAGATCATCCAGGAGCTGGCCGAGCGGACCGGCGGCGTGTGGCGGCCGAGCCCCGGCTCGGTCTACCCCACGCTCCAGCAGCTCGAGGACGAGGAGCTGGTACGCGAGACCGCGTCCGATTCCGGAAAGCGCGTCTACGAGCTGACGGACGTCGGCCGCGAGCAGGCAGCCTCGACCGAGGCGCCCTGGAACGCGGTCGCCGGCGAGAGCGAGGACGCGCTGGTCGCGCTGCGCGATCTCGGGTTCCAGGTGCTCGCCGCGACCCGGCAGGTCGCGCACGCCGGGACGACGGCGCAGATCGAGGCGGCCCAGGCCGTCCTGCGCGACGCACGGCGCGCGCTCTACCGCCTCCTGGCCGAGGAGGAGGGCTAGGCGAGGGGAGCGCGCGCTCCCCCCGCCCACGTCAGTCGCCGGTCGCGCGGATCGTGTGCTTCGCGCGGAACAACCCGTCCGGGTCGACGTCGGCCCGGATCTCCGCGAGCCGCTCGTACGAGCCGTCCGGGTAGAACGCGCTCGGGTCGACGCGGCGCTCGGCGAAGTTGAGATACGCCCTCTGCGAGAGCCAGGGCGCCAGCTCCGAGCGGACCGAGGCGATGCGCTCGTCGATCGCCGACGTGGACTCGGGCGACATCGCGACACCCACCGCGTACACGACGTACGGCGCCTCGAAGTGCGACAGCACGCCGCCGTTCGGATCCGGGCTTCCGAGCGCCCCACCGAGGTGGCGCACCTCGAGCGAGAGGAGCGGCGATGTGCCGTCCATCGCCGCAGCGGACACGAGCCGGCGCACGGTGTCCTCGTCGAGCCCGTCGAGCATGCAGCCATCGCCACGGCCCGGGACGGGGCCGGGCGGATCGCGGTGGAGCTCCGTCAGCGCACGCGCCGGCACGGTTGCGAACGTGTCGAGCTCGGGCCCGAGGTCACGGAGCGGTCGCAGGAGGTCGCGGCCCCGGCCCGCATCGCCGAGGTAGGCGGCCTCGACCACGACGAGCTGCCGGCCGCGGAGCGGCTCCGGCAGCTCGGGGATGGGCGGGATCTGCAGCAGGCGGCCGACGGACGTGACCTCGTCCGGCACGTCTCGCGTCCACGCGGCCCACGCCGAGAGCACCTCGTCAGCGCGGTCGATCGGCCAGACGAGCCAGCCGGCATACACCTCCGAGACGGGGTAGAGGGCGATCTCGATCTCGGTGACGACGCCGAAGCCCCCGCCGCCGCCGCGGAGCGCCCAGAAGAGGTCCGGGTTCGTCTCGCGATCCGCCCGGACGACCTCCCCGTCCGCGGTCACGACCTCCGCGGAGAGCACGCTCGACGACGACAGCCCGTGCTTGCGGGCGAGCCAGCCGATGCCTCCGCCGAGCGTGTAGCCGACGACACCGACGTCGGCGGCGGAGCCGTGGAGCGCCGTGAGGCCATGCTCGACCGCGGCGTCGACGACGTCCGCCCAGACGGCTCCGGCCGCGACGCGGGCGACGCGCGCGGCGGGGTCGATCGCGACTCCCGTCATCCGGGACGTGTTCACGAGCACGGTGCCGTGCAGCGACGCACCGGCGCCGTGCCCCGTGCTCTGCACGGCCACCTCGAGCCCGACGAGGCGGCCGTGCTCGACGACCGCGACGATGTCGTCGACGGTCTGGGGCAGGGCGACCGCGGCGGGACGCTGGTCGACGGCGAGGTTCCACGCACGCCTTGCGTCGTCCCAGCCGGGGTCGCCGGGGAAGAGAAGGATGTCGGGCGACGCGGCGGGGCGGGTTGCGCGGGTCGGGTTGCGGGAGTCGACGAGCTCGGTCATGTCGAAGGGTCTCCTGTGCAGTCGGTGTCGTTTCCCGAGCGTGGCTGCGCGCTCCGCGGCGTTCGGTGCGGTTGTCCGCACCGGGCGGGGGCGCAGACCGGCGTGTTCGTCGTCGTCAGCGGGGCGCGACGAGGGCCTGGGCGGCCGCCGCGACGAGCGCTGCAGCGTCGCGACGCGCAGCCTCGGGGGAGCCCCCGAGCTCCACGAGCGTCCTGCACGGGACGTCGTCGGGGAGCGCCTCCGGATCGGCTGCGCCGGCGACGACGGCGACCGCGGCCCCCAGCTCGCGTGCCACGTCGATCACGTGTCCCACGACCTTTCCGGCGCGGGACGTCGCGTCGACGTGGCCCTCGCCCGTCAGCGCCAGGGAGGACGACGCCGTCGCGGGACGCAGGCCGACAGCGTCGCCGACGAGCGCGGCGCCCGGGACGAGCCGTGCCCCCAGCACGGCCAGGGCACCCGCGAGACCACCCGCGGCGCCGGATCCGGGCAGGCCGCGGACGTCGACGCCGCGCTCGCGACGAAGGCGCTCGGCGAGCCGGTCGAGCCGCTCCTCCAGCTCGCGGACCGCCGCGTCGTCCGCTCCCTTCTGCGGGCCGAAGACGCGTGCTGCGTCGACGAACGTCGTCGACACGTCGCAGGCGACGACGACCTCCGCGCCCCGCAGGTCGAAGCCGAGCGCCTCGAGCGCTCCGAGCCCCCCGTCGACGGTCGCCGAGCCGCCGACGGCGACGACGACGTGGCGAAAGCCCGCGTCGAGCGCCGCGCCGATCAGCTCTCCCGTGCCCACAGTGGTCGCGCGGAGCGGATCGTTCGCTCCCTCGACGAGCGCGAGGCCGCTCGCACGCGCCATCTCGACGACCGCAGCGTCGCCGCGGATCCCCCACTCGGCGTCGACCACGTGCCCGAGCGGGCCCGTGACCCGCTCCGGCCGGCGGCTCCCGGGCTCCGGGCAGAGAACGTCGAGCGTGCCCTCGCCGCCGTCCGCAAGGGGCAGACGCCTAGCCGGCCGACCGGTTCGCTCGACCCCGGCCGCGAGGGCCTCGGCGGCCTCACGTGCCGTCAGCGTGCCGCGGAACTTGTCGGGGCAGCAGAGGACCGGCCGGTCGTCGGTCACGGGGCGCGCATCAGCTCGGCCCCACGCTCCGCCACCATCACGGTCGGCCAGTTCGTATGCCCGCGCGGCAGCCCGGGGATCACCGAGGCGTCGACGACGCGCAGCCCGTCGACGCCGCGGACGCGCAGATCGGGACCCACGACCGCAGCCTCGTCCTCGCCCATGCGGCACGTCCCGACGGGGTGGTACAGCGTCTGGGAGCGGGCACGGAGGTGGCCGTGGAGCGCTGCGTCGTCCGCTGCGTCGGCACCGGGGAGAAGCTCTCCCGTGACGTGTCGCGCGAGCGGCTCCGTCGCGAGGATCCGCCTCGCGCGCCGGATGCCGTCAAGCAGCAGCGCTGCATCGCGGCCCTCGGGGTCGGTGAGGTAGCGCGGATCGATCTCGGGCTCTGCGAGCGGATTGCGGGAAGCGAGGCGGACCTCCCCGACGCTGCGTGGCTGCAGCACGACGGTCGCGACCGTGACGCCGTCCTGCGACGGAGGCACCATCCCCTCCTCCTCGAACAACACGGGCGCGAAGATCAGCTCCAGGTCGGGCGCCGGCGCGCCGGGGTCCGTCCGCACGAAGGCGGCGGCCTCGGCGACGTTCGACGTGAGCGGCCCGCGCCCATAGGCGAGCCAGGCGAGGAGGTGGCGTGGGCGCTCGGCGGAGAAGAGGGTCTCCGCAGCGACCGACGCCAGCACGCCGTTGGCGAGATGGTCCTTGAGATTCCGGCCGACGCCCGGAGAGGCCACGACGACCTCGAGGCCGTGCCGGTCGAGTTCGTCGGGAGGGCCGATCCCCGACAGGAGGAGCAGCTTCGGCGTGTCGATCGCTCCCGCGGCGAGAACGACCTCGCGACCGGCGTGCGCCTCTTCTTCGTTCACGGACGCGCCTGCCAGGTACGCGACGCCGCGCGCCCGTCCGCGGTCGACCAGCAGGCGCGTGACGCGGGCTCCGGTCACCACCGTCAGGTTCGGGCGGCGCATCGCCGTCCTCAGGTACCCGTCGACGACGCTGTACCGGCGGCCGCGGCGGATCGACACCGGCGTCAGCCCCACGCCCTCGTTGTCGCCCGCGTTGAGGTCTCGCACGCGCGGGATCCCCGTCGCAGCGGCGGACTCGAGGAAGTCTAGGGTCAGCGGGCTCGGGTGCCGCTGCGTCGCACGTGGGAACCGTGCGTCGCTGCGGCGGTAGGCGTCCGCGACATCGTCCCAGCTCCACCCGTGTGGCCACGCGTCGTGGTCGGCCCGGTGTCCGCGGATCGCCATCATCGCGTTGATCGACGACGAGCCCCCGAGGACCCTGCCGCGCGGGAAGACGAGCCGGCGGCCGTCGAGCGCGGCCTGCGGCGTCGTCCGGTAGCCCCAGTCGAGCGGCGACCCGAACAGCTTGGAGAACGCGGCTGGAACGCGGACGTGGAGCTTGCGGTCGCGCGGCCCTGCCTCCAGCAGCAGGACGCTCGTCGACGGGTTCTCCGTGAGCCGCGCTGCAAGCACGCAGCCGGCCGACCCCGCTCCGACGATCACGACGTCGTGCACGCGGGCGCTACGCACTCTCGAGCTCGACCCAGTGAGGCCATTCCGCACGCATCTGTGCACGGTGACGGCCGGCGCCGGGCGGCTCGACATGGTGCGCGTCGAGGTGGTCGACGATCGCGTCGGCGCCGTCGACGACGGTGTCTCCGTCGACGAGCGTGGGAATCGACCGGAGTCCCGTCGCGGCCTCCATCTCGGCACGGTCGTCGCGGTCGACCGGGACGGTGCGCGCGATCCAGTCGACCTGGAGCTCTGTGAGACGCAGCCTGACCCGGTGGGAATGCGGGCACCACTCCGCCTGCCAGAGCTCGAGCACCGTGGCATCGTCGCAGAGTCGGCACGATCTCGGCACGAAGACGCCACGCCTTCGTCGCTACGTTGTCTGACATGACGACGGTGACGACACCTTGGGGCCGGGCGACGACCGTCGAGGAGGTCTCGGTCGCTCAGCGGGCCGGCGACAAGCGGTTCACCACGCGCGTCGAGCTCCTCGAGGCGGCGGACGGCGACCGCCTGGTGCGCTTCTCGTACGCGACGAGCGGAACCGCGCGCCGTGGGCCGGTCACCCTCCGCCTGCGCGATCTCGCGAAGCTCCGTGCTGCGCTCGAGCGGTCGCCCGACCTCCGATGTGCGCTCGGGGAGGCCGGCATGGACGCCTGACCTTCGACGTCACGCCGGGCGAACGTGGCGGGCCGCTATCCGCGGGCGAGCGCGCCGACCGACGCACCGTCGCGTGCCGCGGCGATCAGGCCGCCGAGCAGCGGAACGCCTCCGGTCGGGCCGAGGAGCGTGTCCACCGCGTGCTCCGGGTGGGGCATCAGCCCGAGCACGTTGCCCTCGCGGTTGGAGACGCCTGCCACCTGGTCGAGCGAGCCGTTCACGTCCTCGGTGTACCGCAGCACGACCTGGCCGCGGGCGAGTACGTCGGCGAAGAGGTCGTCACCGGCGACCCAGTTGCCCTCGCCGTGCTTGACCGGGATCACGAGCTCCTCCCCCTCCGTGCACCACGCGGTGAACGGCGTGGCGGTCGTCTCGACGACAACCGTGACGTCCGCGCAGATGAACTCGAGCTGCCGGTTCGGGCGGAGGGCGCCCGGAAGCAGGCCGGCCTCGCACAGGATCTGGAATCCGTTGCAGATGCCGAGCACCGGCCCCCCGTCCTCGGCGAACGCGCGAACCGCATCCATCACCGGCGCGAGCCGCGCGAGAGCGCCGCACCGCAGGTAGTCGCCGTACGAGAACCCGCCCGGGAGGACGATGCCCGAGACGCCTGCGGGGAGCTCGGGGGCCGTGTGCCAGACCGCGACGGGCTCGGCGCCGAGACGGTCGAGCGCGAGGCGTGCGTCGCCGTCGTCGTTCGAGCCGGGGAAGGTCACGACGGCGATCCGGGGCCGCCCCGTCACGCGTCCCCCTCGACGATCTCGAAGCTCTCGATCAGGGGGTTCGCTAGCAGCTCCGCACACATCCGCTCGACCTCGCCCCGTGCCTCGTCGAGGACGGCGGCCTCGACCTCGAGGTCGACCAGCCGGCCCACGCGGGCGCTCGTGACCGCGAAGCCGAGTGTTGCGAGTGAACCCTGGACGGCCTCGCCCTGAGGATCGAGGATCCCTGCCTTCGGACGGATGAGCACCGTCAGTCGCACAGCACCACCCGGGGGTCGGCGAGGTAGCGCGCAAACGGGATCTCGGTGAGACGCTCGAACGCGTCGACGTACCGGGCGCGCGTCCCTGCGACGACGTCCGGCGGCAGCTCGGGCCCGGGGGCCGTGCGGTCCCAGCCGGTGGCGAGGCACCAGTCGCGGACGTACTGCTTGTCGAACGACGGCTGCGGCGCACCGGCGCTGTACCCGTCCGCAGGCCAGAACCGTGACGAATCGGGCGTCAGTGCCTCGTCGGCGAGCGTCACGACACCCGCAGCGTCGACGCCGAATTCGAATTTCGTGTCGGCCACGAGGATCCCTCGCGCCTCCGCGTGCGCGGCCGCAAAGCGGTACAGCTCGATCGCGGCAGCACGCGCCTGCGCATACGGCTCGTGGCCGCAGACCGCGGCCGCCTCGTCCTCGCCGATGTTGAGATCGTGGCCTTCCGTCGCCTTTGTCGCAGGGGTGACGATCAGCTCGCCGAGCCGCTCCGACTCACGCAGACCGCTCGGCAGGCGGTGACCGGAGATCCTGCCTGTCGCCTGGTAGTCGGTCCAGCCCGAGCCGGCGAGGTAGCCGCGCACGACGATCTCCACGGGGAGCATGTCGAGCCGTCGGCACTCGAGCGTCCGGCCGTCCTCCTGCACCCCGAGCAGGTGGTTCCTCACGATCTGCCGGGTGCGCGCGAACCAGAACGCCGAGAGGCCCGTGAGAACGCGCCCCTTGTCGGGGATCTCCGACGGGAGCACGACGTCGAACGTCGAGATGCGGTCGGTCGCGACGAGCAGCAGCCGGTCGTCGTCGATCGCGTAGAGCTCACGGATTTTTCCGCTCGCGACGTGCAGCGCATCAGGCACGGACGGCGACCCCCCGTGAGTCGACGAGCGCGTGGAGCCGCTCGAAGACCGTGTCGACGTGCGCGGTGTACGCCGCCAGCGAGAACACACCGTCCAGGTCGACGCGGCCGGCTGTCTCGGGATCCGCGCGGGCCAGGTCGCGGAAATCGAGCTCCTCGTCCCATGCCCGTGCCGCGTGGCGCTGGACGATCCGGTAGGCGGCGTCGCGCGACAGGCCGCTCTCGACGAGCGCAGAGAGCAGCCGCTGGCTGAAGAACGCGCCGTGGCCCGCGTCGACATTCGCTCGCATCCGCTGCGGCCGCACGACAAGTCCCTCGACCAGCCACGTGAACCGGTCGAGCATGTAGTCGATCGCCAGGAAGGAATCCGGCAGCACCACACGTTCGGCGGACGAGTGCGAGATGTCGCGTTCGTGCCACAGCGCGACGTTCTCCAGTCCGACGAGCGCATGTGCCCTGACCACGCGGGCGAGGCCGCAGATGCGTTCCGCGACGATCGGGTTCCGCTTGTGCGGCATCGCCGACGACCCCTTCTGGCCGCGCCCGAACGGCTCCTCGACCTCGCGCACTTCGGTTCGGGCGAGATGGCGGATCTCCGTCGCGAACCGGTCGAGGGACGAGCCGAGCAGCGCGAGCGCTCCGAGGAGCTCGGCATGCCGGTCGCGTTGCAGGATCTGCGTCGACGTCGGTGCCGGCTCGAGGCCGAGTTGCTCACACGCAAGGCGCTCGACCTCGGGATCGATCGCAGCGTACTGGCCCACCGCTCCCGAGAGCTTCCCCACACGCAGTCCCTCCACCGCTCGCTCGATGCGCGAGCGCTCGCGGTCGAGCGTGAACGCCCAGCCCGCGAGCTTGAGCCCGAACGTCGTCGGCTCGGCGTGTACGCCGTGCGTTCGCCCCATGCAGAGCGTCGTGCGGTGCTCTTCGGCGCGTGCGACGACGGCCCGGAACGCACCGTCGAGGCCGGCGAGCACGAGCGCACCAGCGTCCTGGACGGCGAGCGACAGCGCCGAGTCGAGAACGTCCGACGAGGTCAGCCCGAAGTGGAACCAGCGGCCGTCCGCCCCGAGGGTCTCTGCGACCGCGTCGACGAAGGCCGCGACGTCGTGGTTGGTCGTGCGCTCGATCTCGGCCACGCGAGCCGGGTCGGGCGCGGCGGCAGCAGCCCGGATCCGGGCCACGGCGTCGCGCGGCACGACGTCGAGGACCGCCCAGCCGTCGAGCGCGGCGAGTTCCACGGCGAGCCACCGCTCGAGCGTCGCCTCCCCCGACCAGATCCGCGTCATGGCGGGGCGGGAGTAGCGCTCGATCACACGGTCATCGTAGACGGCGCTCCGGGCGGCCCCTGGAGGGAAGGGCAGTGGACGCAGCGGGCCGGCGTCCTGGACACGAAGTCGGCACGCATTCGCCAGGAAGTCGTGCCCGTTGTTGCCCGAACTGACGATAGAATGAAAAGTGGGTGGTGGGTTGGGGTGCCCCGAGAGCAGCCCGCTCTTTGCGAAATCGCGGGACGTCGGGCTACCCCTCCTCGGCCACCCCGAGAGCGATGTCGCCCCGCTTGCGACAGCCGTCGATCCGAACGAGGTCGGAGGCGGCGTACGCCCGCTCGCGGGCGGCGGCGAGAGTCGGCCCGGTCGCGGTGACGCCGAGCAGTCTGCCGCCGTTCGTCACGAGCCTGCCCGCTCGGAGCGCCGTGCCTGCGTGGAAGACGTGTGCGCCCGACGCTTCCGCGCGGTCGATCCCGTCGATCGGCGTTCCCCGGTCGCTCGACGCGGGGTAGCCTCCCGCAGCGAGGACGACGGTCACGGCGGCGCCGTCACGCCGGCCGAGCGACGTTCCTGCGAGCGAGCCCGTCGCGGCGGCGGCGAGGGCGGCGACGAGGTCTCCCTCCACGAGCGGGAGCACGGACTGCGTCTCGGGGTCGCCGAAGCGGCAGTTGTACTCGAGGACGCGCGGTCCGTCGGCCGTCAGCATGAGCCCGGCGAACAGCGTGCCGACGAATGGCGTTCCCCGGCGCGCGAGCTCGCTCAGAACCGGTCGAACGAAGCTCTCGACCAGGGCATCGGGGTCGAGCCGCGGGCCGACGGGCGCGAAGGAGCCCATGCCGCCGGTGTTCGGTCCCTCGTCGCCGTCGAACGCCCGCTTGTAGTCGCGCGAGAGCGCCAGCGGAATCGCGTCGCGGCCGTCGCAGAGGGCGAGGAGCGAGAGCTCGGGGCCGTCGAGCAGCTCCTCGACGAGCGTCGACTCGTCGACGCCGCCGCTCCGGCGGAGCACGTCCTCGAGCTCCGCCTCCGTCCGACAGACGACTACTCCCTTGCCGGCGGCGAGGCCGTCCGCCTTGAGAACGCAGGGCGCGCGCGGCTCCTCGAGGAGCCGCGCCGTCGGGACTCCCGCCGCGGCCATGACCTCTTTCGCGAACCGCTTCGAGCCTTCGATCCGGGCGGCGGCGGCGGACGGCCCGAAGACCGGGATACCGACGTGGCGGAGGGTGTCGGCGACCCCCGCGACGAGCGGAGCCTCGGGTCCGACGACGACGAGATCCGCCCCGAGCGCGCGCGCGAGCTCCCGCAGTCCGTCCCCGTCCTCCGTCGCGACCGGATGGCACGTCGCGAGCGCGGCGATTCCCGGGTTCCCGGGCGCCGCATGAAGCTCGGTCAGCGTCGGCGACGACGCGAGTCGCCACACGAGCGCATGCTCGCGACCGCCCGAGCCGACGACGAGGACCCGCATGCGGCGAGTCTACGAGGGCCGTCCGCCTGCGCGGCTCGAACCGGTCAGGGCTGGAGCGCGAGCACGGCGTCGCGCGAGGCACCGGTGCCGACGAGAGTGACGGGGACGTCGAGCGCGTCCGCGACGAAGGCGACGTAGTTCGCCGCCGCGCCCGGGAGCGATGGCCCGACGAGCTCCTCCCGCCAGCCCGCGAGGTTCTCGAAGACGGGCTCGCAATGGTGGAAGTCCGACTGGTGCGCCGGGAAGTCCTCGGTCTCGGAGCCGTCGGGAAGGCGGTAGCGGACGCAGACCGGGATCTCGTCGAAGTCCGAGAGGACGTCGAGCTTCGTGAGCGCCAGCGACGTGATGCCGTTGACGCGCACCGCGAAGCGGAGCGCAACCAGGTCGAGCCAGCCGCAGCGGCGTTCGCGACCCGTGACGGTGCCGAACTCGCCGCCCAGCTCGCGCACCCGATCCTGCGCCGGCCCGGTGATCTCGCTCGGGAACGGACCCTCACCGACTCGCGTCACGTACGCCTTCGAGACGCCGACGACCTCGTCGATCCGCTGCGGGCCGATGCCGAAGCTCACCGCCGCGCCGGCGGCGATGGGGCTCGAGGACGTGACGAAGGGATACGTCCCGTGGTCGAGGTCGAGCAGCGTCCCCTGCGCCCCCTCGAACAGGACGTCGCGCCCATCGCGCAGCGCGCGGTCGACGAGCAGGGACGTGTCCTCCACGTACGGTGCGAGCCGCTCGGCGTGGCCCAGCGTCTGCGCGACGACCACTTCGGCGTCGAACGGATCGATCCCGTACACGCGCTCGAGCCAGACGTTCTTCTCGCCGGCGGCGAGCTCGACCTTCTCGCGCAGGATCTTCGGGTCGAGGAGATCCTGCACGCGGATCCCGATCCGGGTCGCCTTGTCGGCGTAGGCCGGGCCGATCCCACGCCGGGTCGTGCCGATCTGGAGGTTTCCGAGCCGGCGCTCGCGCGCGCCGTCGAGCGCCACGTGCCAGGGCATGATCAGGTGCGCGTTGCCCGAGACGAAGACGAGCCCGTCCGTCCGGTGACCACGCGACTCCAGGTCGTCGAGCTCGTCGATCAGCACTGCGGGATCGACGACGCAACCTGCGCCGATCGCGCTCGCGACGCCCGCGACGATCCCCGAGGGGATGGCGCGGATCTTGTACGTCTCGCCGTCGACGACGATCGTGTGCCCGGCGTTGGGACCGCCCTGGTAGCGGCACACGAGGTCGGACTCCTGGGCGAGCAGGTCGACGATCTTCCCCTTCCCCTCGTCGCCCCACTGCGCCCCGACGATCACGGTCGCGGGCACCGCTCCATTCTCGCACGCGTCCCGGCGTCCGCCGGTGGACGCTCGCTCCGGACTGGCGTGAGCGAGCAATTCGACTCGATCGTCTAGCCTCGTCGACATGGTGGTCGGCCGCACGCGGCTCGCCCGCGAGCTGTCGGCACTCGGCCTGCGTGGGGGCGCCGTCATCCTCGTCCACTGCCGCATGTCGGCGCTCGGCACGGTGGTCGGCGGTGCGGAGACGGTCGTGCGGGCCCTTCTCGACGTCGTCGGCCCGGAGGGGACGCTCGTCGCCTACGTCGGATGGGATGACGCGCCACCCGATGACCCCGACTCGCTCGCCCCTGGGGACCGCGAGCTGTTCCTCGCCGAGCAACCGGTCTACGACCCGGCCGTCGCCCGCGCCCGACGCGACCATGGCCGCATCGCCGAGGTGCTCCGCACCTGGCCCGGCGCGGTGCACTCGCGGCACCCCGAGGCGGGCGTGGCCGCCGTCGGTCGCGACGCCGACGCCGTCGCGCTCCCGCACCCGCTCGACGACGCGTACGGCCACGGCACACCCTACGCCCGAGTCGTCGAGCACGGCGGCCAGGTGGTGCTCCTCGGGGCGCCGCTCGACACGGTGACACTCGTCCACCACGCGGAGGCCATCGCGCGTGTGCCCGGGAAGCGGCGCGTCGCGTGGCGGTGTCCGGTGCTCGTCCAGGGCAGACGCGAGTGGCGCACGCTGCACGACATCGACACGGGCCGGGGGGCGCTGTCCTACGAGCGGCTGACCGGCGGCGTCGACTACGTCGAGTACTTCGCGCGAGCGACGCTCGAGCGCGGCGCCGGGCGGTGCGGGCCGCTCGGCGCCGGGACGGGCCACGTCTTCGAGGCCCGAAGACTCACCGAGTCGACCGTCGACGCCATCGAGTCGGCCTTCGCGCAGTCCTAGCCGAGCCGCTTCAGCGCCGCGCCGAGCGACTGCCCGCCCTCGAGCGTCGGGGCGAAGAGGTCACCGTGCTCGGCCACGCGAGCGAGGGCGACGTCCATGGTGAATCGCTCGGGAACGACGTCCTCGGTCAGCTCGTCCCAGTGGACCGGTGTCGACACGGAGGCGGCCGGCTTCGGACGCACCGAGTAGACCGAGGCGAGGGTCTTGCCGTGCCCGTTCTGGCGGTGGTCGAGGAGGACGCCCTCCCGCTTCCGCTTGAGCCACTCGGTGGTCACGACGCCGGGGTTGTCCGCCTCCAGCCGCCGCGCGACCGCCTCGGCGAACGCGTAGGTCTCGTCGAACCCATACCGCCGCGTCACCGGGACGAGCACGTGGACGCCGTCGGCACCGCTCGTCTTCACGTACGAGCGCAGCCCCAGCGCCTCGAGGAGCTCGTGGAGCAGGTGGGCGGCGCGGATGCAGAGCGCGAACTCGCCGTCGGGCGGATCCAGGTCGAAGACGACGTAGTCGGGCCGGTCGGGCTTGTCGACGCGCGAGTACCAGGCGTTCATGTCGATGCAGTTCATCTGCACCATCCACAGGAGTGCCTCGCGGGTGCCGACGAGCGGAAAGTCGACCATCCTCGTCTCGCCGGTTCTGCGGACGGTACGGAACGCACGGGTCGGGATCCACGACGGCATCCCCCTCGGCGCCTGCTTCTGGAAGTACGACGGCGTCCCGACGCCCATCGGGATGCGCTTCATCGTGAACGGCCGGTTCCGGAGGTGCGGGAGGATCGCGGGTGCGATGGCGCCGTAGTACCCGAAGAGGTCGCCCTTCGTGACGCCGACGTCGGGAAAGAGCAGCCGGTCGGAGCTGGTCAGCCGGACGTCTCGCGGCACCGCCCCTCCTCGCCGGCGCTGCACGCTCCCCAGGCACTCATGCGCGCGAGTCTATGCAGCGACCGCCGAGGCGGCTCCGCGCGCGTGGCGGGAAGAGGCGCTCAGGCGCCGGCGCCCGCGAGGTCGGCGAACTTCGCGTACCGGCGCAGGAAGCTGAGCTTGACCGAGTCGGTGGGCCCGTTTCGGTGCTTCGCGAGGATCAGCTCGGCGAGCCCCTGCTGGTCGGACTCCTCGCCGTTGTAGTACTCGTCGCGGTAGACGAAGAACACGAGGTCGGCGTCCTGCTCGATCGAGCCCGACTCGCGGAGGTCTGAGAGGATCGGCCGCTTGTCGTGGCGCTGCTCGACTGCCCGCGAGAGCTGCGACAGCGCGAGGATCGGGACGTCGAGGTCCCGTGCGAGGACCTTCAGGTTCCGCGAGATCTGCGACACCTCCTGCACCCGGTTCTCGGCCGTCCCGCCCGAGGTCATCAGCTGCAGGTAGTCGACGACGATCAGCCCGAGGCCGGGCTCACGCGCCTTGAGGCGCCGCGCCTTCGAGCGGAGCTCCATCATCGTGATCGAGCCCGTGTCGTCGACGTAGATCGGGGCCTTCATGAGCTTGTCGCAGGCGGCGGTGAGCCGCGGCCAGTCCTCCTGCGTGAGCTTCCCCGAGCGGACCCGCTCCGACTCGACCTTCGCCTCGCTGCACATGAGCCGCTGCGTCACCTCGGCCTTCGACATCTCTAACGTGAACAGCGCCACGGGCGTCTGGCTGCGGACGCCCAGGTTGGCGGCGATGCAGAGGCCGAGGGCGGACTTCCCCATCGACGGGCGTGCGGCGAGGATCACGAGGTTCCCGGGCTGGAAGCCCGACGTCAGCCGATCGAGCTCGCGGAAGCCGGATGGGACGCCGGTGACGTCCGCGCCGGCCTCGTAGAGCTTCGTGATCCGCTCGAAGCTCTCGGTGAGGAGCGGCCCGATGTGCGCGAAGTCGCCCCGCACGCGCTCCTGCGACAGGTCGAAGACGATCTGCTCGGCCTGGTCGACGAGCTCGCTCGTCTCTCCGACCCGCTCGCGGCCGAGCCGGGCGATCTCCTGGCCGGCGCGGATCAGCCCGCGCAGCGTCGCCGTCTCCTTCACGATCCTCGCGTAGTGCTCGACGTTCGCGGTGGCGGAGACGAGGGCGGCGAGCTCGGCGACACGCGACGTCCCGCCGATCTGCTCGAGCTCGCCCCGTTCCTCCAGTTCGTTCGCGAGGGTGATCGCGTCGACCGGCTCGCCCTTCGCCCACAGCGCGAGGCACGTGCGGTAGATCGTGCCGTGCGAGCCGCGGTAGAAATCCGAGGCGTCGACGATCTCGGTGACCGCGCCGATCGCCGTCTCGGAGAGGAGCATCGCGCCGAGCACCGCCTCCTCGGCCTCGAGGTTCTGGGGCGGCACCTCCGCCAGATGTGGTGCGTGCACGGTGCTCACGGCGCCGGATCCAACCTGTCTCCGGTGGTCATGTCCACTGTTGACCACCGTGGCCGCCGGCGCCCTCCGGTGCAGGGACAACAGAACACATGTTCCCATCATATCCACGGCACCGGCGGAGTTCTCCACCACGCGGCGGCCGTGCTCCGGGTACGCGCGTCCGCTCGGAGCGGGAAATCCCGCCTGCCTTCCACAGGCGGCGGACCGGCGCTGTGGGGTATGTGGACGAGCCTGTGGACGGAAGAGGGCCCCGCAGGGCCCTCTCGTCAGTGCGTTCCGGCGTCGGCCGGCTCGGCGTCCGGCTCGGCGTCGCCCTCGTCCAGGAGGTCTTCTCCGGCGAGCGCGTCCTCCGTTGCGCGGACGGCCTCCTCGTG
>DATAPC010000129.1:0-36912 GCA_036265415.1 Gaiella sp. | reverse complement strand
CAGCACGGCCACGGGCTCCGCGTCTCCGTCCGTGTAGAGGCGGCGGAGCAGGGTCGCGATTCGCGCGTTCGTCGCGGCGAGCGACGCCCGGACGATCGCGAGATGCGCCCGCGCGCGCCGGAGGGACCCTTCGACGGCGATCGTCTCCGCTCGGCCCCGGCGGCCTCGTCTCGTGCGCGGGCCAGTGACGACTCGAAGGCGTAGAGGTCGAGCACGGCGGAACCTTCGGCGGCGACGAGCGACCCGGGCCGTGGGTCCGCGGGCGGCGTCGCCGGTGTCCAGCCGAGCCGTGCGACGGCGACGCATGGAACGAGTTGTCGCGCACTCCCCCGCACAGGGCGGAGGACCGTACCAGACGAATCAGGGCTGTTTGCAGAGATTTTCGTGGCGGTTGACCGTGCAGACGTCGTGTGGCGATGCTAGGCTCCCCGACTTGTGGCCGGTGACCCCACCATCGGCGGGCCCCGTGTCGGGCTACGGAGACGCGGCATGACGCACCTCTCGCGGCGACGGGCTCCACTCCTCATCCTCCCGCTCGCGGCGCTCGCGGCGCTCCTCGTCGTGGCCACCGGGCCCGCCACCGCCGACCCGTCGATCAGCTCGAAGCGGCAGCAGGCGCAGGCGATCGTGGGCCAGATCCAGCAGATGGACTCGAACCTCTCGCACGCGATCGAGTCCTACAACCTCGCCAACATCCAGCTCGGCCAGATCGACGCGGATCTGAAGACCAACGGCCGCCACCTGGTGATCGCCCGGTCGAGCCTCGGCGTGGCGCAGACACACATCGCCAAGCGGCTCCGGGCCCTGTACGTCAACGGTGACGCGAGCGGCGCGGTGGAGGTGATCCTCGGCGCGAAGAGCCTCGACGACCTCCTCGACCGCCTCGACATGGCGCAGCGCGTCGGCGGTCAGGACGCCCAGGTCCTGACCGACGTCCGCCGCTTCCGGAACGAGGTGCAGACGCGCCGGGCCAAGCTGCGCAGCGACAGGGCGCGGCAGGCGCAGGTCGTCGCCGAGCGCGCCTCCAAGAAGCGCTGGATCGAGGGCCAGCTCGCGGAGCGGCAGCGGCTCCTGGCGTCCGTCAAGGACGAGATCGCCCGGATGGAGGCGGCGGAGCGGCGCAGGCAGGCGCAGCTCGAGGCGCAGGCCCGCGCCCGGCTCGCGGCCGAGGCGGCCGCCCGGCAGTCGGCCCGGCAGCAGACGCTCGAGCTGTCCTCGAGCGCAGCGACCGACTACCCCGGCGACGCAACGCTGTCGTCGTCGTCCTCGCCGTCGATCCCGGCTCCGCCCCCGTCGAAGTACGGCGGCGTCGTCGGGATCGCGATGCAGTACCTCGGCGTCCCGTACGTCTGGGGCGGCGCGAGCCCGTCGGGCTTCGACTGCTCCGGCCTCGTGATGTACGTCTACGCGCAGGTCGGGATCTCGCTGCCGCACAATGCGGCGATGCAGTACAGCTCGGTCGGCGTCCCCGTCTCGAGGAGCGACCTCCAACCGGGCGACCTCGTCTTCTTCGACGGCCTCGGCCACATGGGCATGTACATCGGGGGCGGCCAGTTCATCCACGCGCCGCACACGGGAGACGTCGTCAAGATCTCGAGCCTCGACGACTCCTGGTACGCGTCGACCTACGTCGGCGCGAAGCGCGTCACATAGCGGGCGTCGGCCGGGCCTCCGAGTCGCCGCGCCGCTCGGGAGGCGTCGACGCGTCGTAGAGAGCGTCGACCTCGTCGGCGAAGTTCTCGAGCACGACGCGGCGCCGCAGCTTCAGCGTCGGAGTGACCTCGCCGTGCTCCAGCTCGAAGTCCCGCGGGAGGATCGCGAAGCGCTTGACCTGCTCGTAGCGCGACCGCTCGCGATTGACGTCGGCGACGATGCCCGCGACGAGCTCGGTGACCTTGGGGTCGCGCGCGAGTGTTGCGAGGTCCCCCTCGATCCCCTGCTCGGCCGCCCAGCGCTCGATCTCCGTCTCGTCGAGCGTGATGAGCGCCGCCGGGAACGGTCGACGGTCGCCGACGACCATGGCCTGCGAGACGAACGGTGACGTCTTGAGCTCGTTCTCGAGGTTCTGCGGTGCGATGTTCTTCCCACCCGCGGTCACGAGGATGTCCTTCTTGCGGTCGGTGATCGTGACGAAGCCGTCGTCGTCGATCGACGCGATGTCGCCGGTCGAGAGCCAGCCGTCGTCGTCGAGCACGGCCGCGGTCGCCTCGGGCTCCTTGTAGTAGCCCGCGAAGACCGTCTCGCTCCGGATCAGAAGCTCGCCGTCGTCGGCGAGCCTCAGCTCGAAGCCCGGCAGCGCGGGGCCGACCGTCCCGAACCTGTAGCGGTCGTGCCGGTTCGTGGTGGCCGCCGTCGTGCACTCGGTCAGGCCATATCCCTCGAGGATGGTGATCCCCATCGCGTCGAACAGCTCGGCGATCTCCTTCGCAAGCGGTGCGCCGCCCGAGATCGGCCGGCGCAGCCGGCCGCCGAGGCGCTCCTTCACCTTCGAGAACACGAGCCGGTCGGCGAGGCGATGCTGCAGCGCGAGCCCGCTGGGCAGGGAGCGTCCAGCCTGCCGCAGCGCGCTCTCCCGGTACCCGACGCGGAGGGCCCAGTCGACGAGCTTGCGCTTGACGCCGGTCGCCTGCGCGAACGTCGAGCTCACCGCCGTGTGCACCTTCTCGTAGACCCGTGGGACGCTCGGGAGGATCGTCGGTCGCACCTGCGGCAGGGCGCGCGCCACGTCGAGTGGATCGGCGACGAAGGCGATCGTGTAGCCCACGTACGGCCCGGAGAGGTGCATCAGGCGCCCGAAGTTGTGTGCGAGCGGCAGGTAGAGCAGCATCACGTCGCTCGCTGCGCTGTGGTCGGGGAGATCGTCGACGGTGGCGACCATCGCGTAGTAGTTGCGGTGGCGGATCATGCAGCCCTTGGGGGGCCCCGTCGTGCCAGACGTGTAGATGAACGTGAAGAGGTCGTCCTCGTCGATCGCCGCGACGGCCTCCCCGAGCGCGGCCGGATGGGCTTCGCGGAACGCGCGCCCCTCGTCCTCGAGCGCCGGCAGGTCGGCATAGGTGAGCACGTGGCGGAGTCCCGGCAGGCCGCTGTGCCCGGCCTCGACCTTCGAGCGCTGCGCGTCGTCCTCGCACAGCACACCGACGGACTCCGAGTGCTCGAGGACGTAATGGACGTCGTGGGGCGACGAGTTCGCGTAGATCGCGGCGCCGACGGCGCCGACGTGCGCGAGCGCGAAGTCGAACAGCGCCCACTCGAGCGAGTTCCGCGCGAGGATCCCGAACGCGTCACCCTTGCCGACGCCGCGGGCGAGGAGGCCGTTCGCGAGCAGCTCGACCCGCTCGGCGGCTTCCGGCCAGCCGACCTCGCGCCAGCTCTCGCCCTCGTCGACGAGGTACGCAACCCCGGTGTTGCGGGCGACGGCATCGCGCCAGAGCCGCGGGATCGTGCGAACCCCTGCCATTACAAGGCAGAGTAGTCGGAGGGAACGAGCCGTCGATCCCGAATCCCGACCTCCGCCCCTAGACTGGAGGGTCATGCGCGTCACCTGGAACGGATCCCTGAGCTTCGGACTCGTGAGCATCCCCGTCGGCCTCGCTCCGGCGACGAAGCCTGCCGCCCGCCAGTCGGACGTGTCGTTCCGCCTGCTCCATCGCGAGTGCCTCACGCCGATCCGCCAGAAGCGCTGGTGCCCGAAGCACGACCGGGAGGTGCTGCCCGACGAGCTCGTCAAGGGCTGGGAGGTCGCGAAGGGACAGTTCGTCGTCGTCGAGGAGGCCGAGCTCGAGGCGCTCGAGCGCCACGACGACTCACGCACGATCGCGATCGAGCGCTTCGTCCCCCTGGCAGACGTCGACCCGGTCTGGATGGACCGCACGTACTTCCTCGTCCCGGGCGCGGCCCCGGCGCAGCGCAGGCCGTACAAGCTGCTGCTCGAGGCGATGGAGGAGGCCGGTGTCGGCGCGATCGGCCGGTTCGTCCGCTCGGGACGTGAGTCGCTCTGCCTCGTCCGTACGCGCGGGAGCGGCCTCGTGCTCGAGACGATGTACCTCGTGGAAGACGTCTACTCGCAGGCCGAGATCGACGAGGCGATGGCGGAGACCGAGGTGAAGAGCAACGAGCTCGACCTCGCGCGCCAGATCGTCCAGGGGCTCGCGGCGGACTTCGACCCGTCCGAGCTCGCGAGCGAATACCGTCGCGACCTCCGCGAGCTGCTCGAGGCGAAGCTGCGCGGCGAGGAGCTGACGGCACCCGAGCCCACCGAGGAGCCCGCTCCCGCGGTCGACCTGATCGAGGCTCTCAAGGCGAGCGTGGCGGCGGCGAAGGCGTCGTCGGCGCGGCCGAAGAAGGCGGCGGCCAAGCAGTCCGCACCGAAGCGCCCTGCGCGCAAGGCCGCGCGAAAATAGGGCTCCCGACGTGACGAGGGGCCCGTTCGGGCCCCTCGAGAACGATCACGTGTCGGCGGGCTAGTGCGCTGCCGCCTGCGACGCCCCGACGGCCTGCAGCTGGGCCTGGAAGAGGTGCTTGTCGATCTTTCCCTGGTAGATCGGCACGCCTTCCTCGACACAGAGCCTGATGACCGCTTCGCGATCCATGTTGAGCTCCTTCGCGAGCTCGTCGGGCGTCAGGTGATTCGCCATCGACCGTGTCCTCCCTCGCGCCACGAAAAAGCCCGCCGACGCAACTGTGTGCAGGCGGGCTTCATGTGCGCTCCTCGTTCGCGGCGGGGGTCAACGGGCCCGCCTCCCGAAAACGTTCATGTGCCCCCAGGATAGTCGGTGGCCCGGGCGGTCCGCAATCCGCGAGCGACCGGTCAGACAGGATTCTCGACCTCGACGTAGTGGGACTCGAGCGCGAAGCGCTCGGCGAGGTGGGCCGCGAGCGCCTGGACGCCGAATCGCTCGGTGGCGTGGTGGCCCCCGGCGATCAGATGGATCCCGAGCTCACGTGCGGTCGCCGCGCTCGGCTCCTCGGGCTCGCCGGTGAGGAGCGCGTCGTAGCCCTCCCGCGCCGCCTGGACGAGATCGTGCCCGGCGGCGCCGGTCGAGACGGCCAGACGCCGGATCTCCCGCTCGCCGCCGCGGAGGACGACCGGCGGGCGGCCGAGCACCTCCTCGACCTTCGCCGCGAGGTCGTCGACGGCCTGGGGCTCGAGCGTGCAGCCACGGCCGACTGCGCCGAAGGGGCCGACCGGCAGCGCGCCGATCCGCGCGGCGAGCTGCGCATTGTTGCCGATTGTCGGGTGCGCGTCGAGCGCGAGATGGTAGGCGACGAGGGATGCGTTCCCGGCGAAGAGCGCCTCGAGGCGTCCTCGCAGCCGCCCATCGACGACGAGGGGCTCGTTGCGCCAGAAGAGGCCGTGGTGGACGAGGACGAGCTCGGCGCCGAGGTCGACGGCGCGCTCGAACAGCTCGCGTGAGCACGAGACGCCGCAGGCGATCGTGGCGACCCCGGCGGTGCCGACGACCTGGAGCCCTTGCGGGGCGAACTCGGGGAAGCGCGCGACCTCGAGGAGCTCGCTCGCGTAGGCGACGATCTCGTCCCTGGACGCCATCGGGCCGAGTGTACGGGCGCGGTCGTGGGGGAACCACGCGTTCCCCCACGCCCGATCGGGGTGCCCAGATTCGAACTGGGGACCTCTCCGACCCGAACGGAGCGCGCTACCAGGCTGCGCCACACCCCGGGGCGCGAAGGGTAGCGGTTTTCGACACCACGTCCTGGAGCCGACGGAGGTGCCACGTATCCTCCGACGATGCTGAAGGCGGTCCTGCTCGACGTCGACTTCACGCTCTTCCGGCCCGGGCCGGAGCTCGGGCCGGAGGGATACGAGCGGATCGGCGCGCGACACGGCCTGACGCTCGACGGGGCACGCTACGACGGCGCGAGGTTGGCCGCGATCACTGGCCTGCAGCGAGATCCGGAGCTCGTCCACGACGAGGAGCTGTGGATCCGGTTCACGGAGGACATCGTCGTCGGCATGGGCGGCGACCCGGTCCTCGCGCGGAACTGCGCCGTCGACCTCGTCCGCGAGTGGGAGCGCCATGAGAACTTCTTCCTCTACGACGACGCGCTTCCGGCACTCGATGCGCTGAGGCGCCACGGCCTGCGGATCGGGCTCGTGTCGAACGGTCAGCGGGACCTCGACGAGTTCGCGCGGCACCACCGGCTCGACGTCGACGTCTGCATGGGCTCGATGCGTCACGGGCGCGTGAAGCCGCACCGCTCGATCTTCGAGGCGGCGCTCGCAGCGCTCGGCGCGCCGCCGGAGGAGGCGGCGATGGTCGGCGACAGCTACGCGGACGACATCGAGGGCGCCCGCGCGCTCGGAATGCGTGCGATCCTGCTCGACCGCGACGGCACCCACGTCGGCGAGCCGGACCGTATCGACACGCTCCTCGCGCTACCCGCCGCTCTCGGTCTCGCCGCGTAGCGGTCAGCGTTCGACGAAGGCTCTATCGGAACGCGGCGGTTGCGCGGTCGCCGAAGGCGGGCCTATCCTGGGTGCGTTGACTGGCGGTTCAATCGCACGCGAGCGCTCCCCCGGCGAGCGCCAGCCCGGTGCCGAAGAGAAGCGGCGGCGTATCCTCGACGCCGCTGTTCGCGTCTTCGCGCGCCGGGGCTTCCACGCCTCGCGCGTCGGTGATATCGCCGAAGAGGCGGGCGTCGCGCACGGTCTCCTGTACCACTACTTCGCATCGAAGGACGAGGTGCTCGAGACGGTCTTCCGCGAGAACTGGGCCGAGCTGCTCGCGCGGTTCGAGCAGGTCGAGGCGTCGGACGAGCCGGCCGACGACAAGCTGCGCGGCATCGTCAAGATCCTGCTGCGGACATGGCGGAACGATCCGGACCTCGTCACGGTCATGGTGCGCGAGGTGGGCCGGAGCGCGCACCTCGCGAGCCAGATCGAGGACATCGGCAAGGGGTTCGCGGCGATCGAGCGGGTCATCGGGCAGGGCCAGGCAGAGGGGGTCTTCCGGGCCGAGCTCGACCCGCGTCTCGCGAGCTGGGTGGTGTACGGCGGCCTCGAGGAGATCCTCACCGGCTGGGTGATGGGCAGGCTTCCCGACGGCGACGAGGAGGTCGCCCGTGCCGAGCGCACGATCGTCGACGTCGTCCTGGGCGGCCTCGGCACGCCGGCGGTCGTCGCCTGACGGCGGCGCGGGCCGCGACACGCTCGTCCTCGGGGCGGGCGCGCTCGGCCTCGCCTGGTCGCTGACGACGACGGCCGCGTACCTCCCGCCGATCCTCGGGCGGTACACCGAGTCGACGACGCTCGTCGGGCTCGTCCTTGCGGCCGAGGGCGTCTTCGCGCTGACCCTGCCGCTCGTGATCGGCCCGTGGAGCGACACGTTCCACACGCCGCTCGGCCGGAGGCGGCCGTTCATGCTCGCGGCGCTCGGGCCGATGACGTTCGCCCTCGCGCTGCTCGCCTTCATGCCGAACCTCTGGACGACGGCGCTGATGCTGTTCGGGCTGTTCTTCGCGTACTACGTCTACGAGCCGCCGTACCGCGGGCTGTACCCCGACGTGCTGCCCGACAGCGTCTTCGGGCGGGCGCAGGGCGTCCAGCACGTCTTTCGCGGCATCGCGATCGCGGGCGCGCTGATCGGCGGCGGCTACCTGTTCCACGTGTGGCGGCCGGCGCCGTTCCTCGTCGCCGCCGGGGTGGTCGCGACCGCCTGCCTCGTACCGATCCTGCTCGTCACCGAGGACGGCGGCCATGGACGCGTCTTCGAGGGAGTGCGCGTCTATGTCGCGCACTCGTGGCGGGTGCTCCGCGGGAACCGCGACGTCGCGACATTCCTCGCCTGCAACACGGCGTGGGAGGGGACCTTCGCCGGAGCGCGGACGTTCGTCGTGCTCTACGTGACGGACGGGCTCGACGAGCCGCTCTCGACGTCGACCGAGATTCTCGCGGCGGTCGCGGGTGGCTACATCGTCGCGGCGCTCGTCGCGGGACGGATCGGCGACCGGGTCGGGCTCGCGCGCGTCATCAGCGCCGCGTCGGCGGTCTACGGCGTCGGGTTGCTGGCCGGCGGCCTGGGACGGGAGTGGCACGCCTGGTACCTGGGGCTGATCTTCGTCGTTGCGATCGCCGGCGGCACGGTCATGACGCTTGCCTGGGGGCTCCTGTTCAAGCTGATGCCGCCGGGCGAGCGCGGTGCGATCTCCGGGCTCGCGACGACGACCAAGGGCATCGGCCTCGTGATCGGGCCGCTCGCCGCGGGCGCCGTCATCGACATCCTCCGCCCGCACCTCGAGGCGACGGAGGGCTACCAGGCGCTCTGGCCCGTCCTCGGGCTGCCGATCATCCTCGCGATCCCGCTCGTCGTGCGCCTGGCGCGGGTCGAGTCAGAGGCAGACCGCGTGGCCGCGGGCGAGCAGCCCGAATCCCCAGACATCGCCGTCGACGACGTAGACGATCGACCGGGGACCTGAGCCGGGGAGGGCGAACGCCTCGTAGCCGCGGCACGCGGTTCGCTCGAGCGGCGTGTACGTCGAGCGCAGCCGAAGCTCGGGCTCGCCGATGGTCAAGCCCTGGGCCGTGCGCCAGCCCGCCGGCGCCCAGAGCGTGAACACGGCCACGACGCGCCCGCGGCGGAGCTCGACTCCTGCGCCTTCCGGGCGGAACGCGAAGCGGTTGAAGTAGAGCGTCTCGGCGGGGCAGCCGCGGCAGCGGCCGTAGGCCCGGCCCCAGGCCGCGACGACGTCGTCGAAGGACGCGCCGAGCGTGACGCCGCCGAGCGAGCGCCCCGGGACGAGGACGCCCGCGTCGGGTGGCGCGGCGGCCGACGTCCGGGCGGCGAGCGCCGCGACGAGCGCGACGGCCAGGAGCGCCGCCGTCCGCCGGGTCACGCGCGGCCGAATGCGTTCTCGCCCGTCAGCGCCTGGCCGACGACGAGCGTGTGCACCTCGTGCGTCCCCTCGTAGGTGAGCACGGACTCGAGATTGTTCATGTGCCGGATGACGGGATACTCGAGTGTGATCCCGTTCCCGCCGAGGATCGTCCGCGCCGAGCGGCAGACCTCGAGGGCTCCGCGGACGTTGCCCATCTTCCCGAGGCTCACGTGCTCCGGCCGGAGTGTCCCGTCGTCCTTCATGCGGCCGATGTGCAGGGCGACGAGGCTTCCACGGTTGATCTCGAGTGCCATCTCGGCCAGCTTCTGCTGGGTGAGCTGATAGGCGGAGATCGGCTTGCCGAAGACGATGCGCTCGCGGGCGTAGGTGAGCGCCTCCTCGAAGCACGCGCGGGCCGCGCCGACGGCGCCGAAGACGATCCCGAAGCGCGCCTCGTCGAGGCACGAGAGCGGCCCCCGGAGCGACGACGACCCGGGAAGCATCGCCTCGCTCGGGACGCGTACGTCCTGGAGCACGAGCTCGGACGTCACGGAGGCACGGAGCGAGAGCTTCTTGTGGATCTCGGGCGCCGAGAATCCGGCGGTTCCCTTCTCGACGAGGAAGCCGCGGATCTCGCTCTCCTCCGTGCGGGCCCAGACGACCGCGACGTCCGCGATCGTCCCGTTCGTGATCCACATCTTCGCGCCGTTCAGGACCCAGTCCGAGCCGTCGCGGCGCGCGTGCGTGCGCATCGCGCCCGGATCCGAGCCCGCGTCGGGCTCTGTCAGCCCGAAGCAGCCGATCGCCTCGCCGCGGTGCATCGCAGGGAGCCAGCGCTCCTTCTGCTCCTCCGAGCCCCACCGCCAGATCGCGAACATCGCGAGCGACCCCTGCACCGAGACCGCGCTGCGAACCCCCGAATCGCCGGCCTCGAGCTCGAGGCACGTCAGGCCGTAGGCGACCGAGCTGGCACCGGGCAGGCCGTAGCCCTCGAGGTGCATCCCGAAGAGGCCGAGCTTCGCGAGCTCCTGAACGATCTCGCGCGGAAGGATTCCCGCCTCGAACCAGTCGCCGACCTCGGGAAGGATCCGCTCGCGGACGAAGCGGCGAACGGTATCGCGGATCGCCCGCTCCTCGTCGTCGAGGAGCGCATCGAGGGCGAGGAAGTCGAGTGGGTCGAGCTGGGGCGGTGCCTGGGTCGTGGTCGCCACTGTTCGGTCCTCCGTCGGTAGAGGCGTTTGTGATTGTAGAAGAGGCGGGGTCGCCGCTCGGGCCTGGACATCGTGCGCCTGGAGGGCCGATGATGGAGGGCGTGCCCGGAGTCGAGCAGCTGCTCGAGGCCGCACGACGCCGCATCGAGCGGCTCGAGCCCGAGGCCGCCTGGGCGGCGGCGTCGAGCGGACACGCGCTGATCGTCGACATCCGCTCCGACGACGAGCGCGGCATGGCCGGCATCGTCCCGGGCTCGATCCACATCCCGCGCACGGTGCTCGAGTGGCGGGTCGATCCGTCGAGCCCATGGCACAACCCGCACGTCGGTGGTCCCGACCGCCGCCTCGTGCTCCTGTGCTCGCACGGCTACTCCTCGTCGCTCGCTGCGGCGACGCTCGTCGACCTCGGCTGCGGGAGGGCGGGAGACGTCGTCGGCGGCTTCGAGGGGTGGTCTCGGCTGGGTCTCCCGGTCGCGCCGGCACCGCCTCGCGTGCACCGTGCCGTGCCCGGCATGGGCGCTCCCGACCGCTGAGGAGGACTCTTGCCACCTCCGCGCGCGGGGGCTACCCTTTTGACTGACTAGTCAATCGAAGCCCCAGGAGCACGCATGGCGACCATGGAGACCGGGCTCGCGAACGGCGTCTCGTTCGCGCTCACCGACGAGCAGAAGGAGCTCCGTGCGCTCGCACGGGAATTCGCCGAGAAGGAGATCCGCCCGAAGGCGGCGGAGCACGACGAGCACCAGACCCACCCCGTCGAGATCGTGGCGAAGGCACACGGGCTCGGGCTGATGAACCTGCATCTGCCAGAGTCGCTCGGGGGGCCGGAGCTGTCGGCCTTCGACGGGATGCTCGTGGGCGAGGAGCTCAACTGGGGCTGCTCGGGCATCGGCACGTCCATCGGCGCCAACGGCCTCGCCGCGGGCCCGATCCTGATCGCGGGCACGGACGAGCAGAAGCGCGAGTGGCTCGCGCCGCTCGTCGCCGAGCCGATCCTCGGCTGCTTCGGCCTCTCCGAGCCCGGCGCCGGGTCGGACGTCTCCGGCATCCAGACGACCGCGGTGCGGAAGGGCGAGGACTACGTCGTGAACGGCTCGAAGATGTTCATCACGAACGCGGGGCAGGCGTCGTGGATCGTCTGCTTCGCGTCGACCGACAAGTCGCAGGGCCACCGCGGGCTCTCCGCCTTCGTGATCCCCATGGAGGCCGAGGGCGTCACGATCGAGAAGCACCTCGACAAGATGGGGCAGCGCGCGACCGATACGTCCGCCGTCGCGTTCCAGGACGTCGTCGTCCCGGGGGCGAACCGGCTCGGCGGGGAGGGCGACGGGTTCAAGATCGCGATGCAGACCCTGGACTTCACGCGCCCGGGCACGGCGGTCGGTGCGGTCGGCGTCGCGCAGGCGGCGTACGAGCTGGCGGTCGACTACGCGAAGGAGCGCGTCCAGTTCGGGATGCCGATCGCCATGAACCAGGGTGTCTCGTTCCTCGTCGCGGACATGGCGGCCGAGATCGAGGCCGCACGGCTGCTCACGTGGCAGGCCGCGTGGATGATCGACCAGGGCTACGGTCGCAGGGCGACGAAGTACTCGTCGTTCGCCAAGCGGTTCGCGGCGGACACCGCGATGAAGGTCACGACCGACGCGGTCCAGGTCTTCGGCGGCTACGGCTACATCAAGGAGTACCCCGTCGAGAAGCTCATGCGCGACGCGAAGCTGTTCCAGATCTACGAGGGCACGTCGCAGATCCAGCGGCTCGTGATCGCCAAGGAGATCTTCCTCGGGGAAGGGTGAGCGGATCGGTGTCCGGCGTCAGTCGGACACCGGCGGCCCCTCGGACGCCAGCGCGCGCTGGAAGGGCGGGAGAAAACCCGGCGCGACCCGGACATCGCCGAGCCAGGCGGCGAGGCGCTCCGCCTCGGCCTCGACGGCCTGCTCGCCCTCGCGGCCCACGTGCTCGAGGAGGCGGAAGACGACCTCGCCGTCCTTTCGCTGCGCCCAGCCTCCGACCACCCGGCCGTCCCACCAGACGGTCGGTCCGGCGTTGCCGTTCCGGTCGAAGAGCACCGACGCGTGCTCGCCGAGGTACCAGTCGCGTTCCTTCCAGCCCATCGTCGTCGGGTCGAGCGTCGGGAGCAGCGCAGCCGACGGACCCGGTCGCACTGTGGTCCCCAGGTCGTCGGCCAGCACGTAGCCATTGGCGCCGTCGACGTCGACGACCGCGTGGGGTACGGCGGCGAGGGCAGCGCCGGTCTCGCGGGCGGTCCAGCCGGCCCACCACCTGATGTCCGTCTCCGTCGCGGGGCCGTACGAGTGCAGCCAGCGGCGCAGGAGCTCCGCGCGCGCGGCGGCCGGGTCGGCCTCGTCGAGCGGCTCTCCGAGCCACCTGGCGGTCGGCGCCCAGCGGTACTGCCCGTTCGTCCACGACGTCCGCGGCCGCCCGCGCGACAGCGCGCCCTCTGCCGCGAGCAGCGGAAGGACGCGCGAGGCGACGCTGACCTCGGCCTCCCAGCGCGTGCCCGCTCCGAGCCGCAGTTTCGCCGCGAGGAGCGGCTCGTCCCGCGACACGTCCGACGTGAAGGCCTCGCCGCGGGCCTCGACGGCCCGCAGGGCGGCCGCTCCCATCTCGTCGAGCCACGCGGCGGGGTCGTCCGTCACGCCGCTCTGCGCGACGACGCCCTCGAGGCGCGTTCGCTCGCGGGCCGCGACCGCCCGCGTGCAGGCGGCGTGGACGACGGGCGCGAGCTCGCGCGGCACGACCCACAGTGTCCGCCGCATCCCGAGCATGCGGGCGAGCGACCGGTGCTCGTAGAGCGCGTCCTCGAGGCTATCCGCCCGGAACTCGAGTGACCGCGCCCGCGTGGAGAGGAACACCGTGGCGGGGTCGGTCGAGTGCAAGGCGACGAGCGACTCGACGACCTCGAGCGGGCGGCCGGCCCGCGTCTCGACGGCGAGGCGATGGCGTCGCATCAGCCGAGCCCGCCGTTCGTCGACGCTCAGACGCTCCACGTGCCGGCTTCTACCACGCGTGTCCTGCTGGTCGTGTCCGAGGCGGGTCGTCCCTCGAACGGGTGAGAAATCTCGCTCGTGACCTCGGGTACATTTCCGGGTCGTGTCATCCGGCGCGTCCAGCGTCTCTGGAGTGGCGCGCCGCCGACGCTCGTCCCGCAACGCGGTGCGCAGGGCCGTCCTCGTGGTCGGCGTCGTCGTGCTGGTCGCAGGTGGGGCGGCAACGCTCTTCGCTGGGTCGCCCTCGCGACTGCCGCCGGGCACGACCGTCGGAGGTCTCGACGTCGGAGGACTCGGCCGCGACGCCGCGACCGCTGCGCTCGAGCGGCGCTCCGACGCGCTCGAGCACGAGCCGGTCGAGTTCGTCGCCGCCGGCCGGACGTTCTCGCTGCGTGCGTCACAGCTCGGCGTCCGGCCCGCCTGGGCGGCCGCCGTCAGGGAGGCAGCCGCGTCGACCGACGGATTTGCTCCGGTCCGTGGGCTGAAGCGCGTGCGCGCCCGGATCTTCGGCGAGGACGTCGAGCCTCGCGTCGACGTCTTCCCCTCGGTCCTGCGCTACACCGTGGGCCGCATCGCAGCCGCGGTCGATCGCCCGGCGGTGGATGCGTCGGTCGCCCGGCACGGTCTCTCGTTCGTCACGACGCCACCCCGCCCTGGGGCGCGGCTCGACAAGGCCCGCGCCGCGGCGACGATCGTGACGGCGCTCGCGTCGCTCGAGCGCGACGGGCCGGTGCGGCTGCCGATCGCGAGGGCGGAGCCGCATGTGCTCGAAGACGATCTCGCCACGGCGCTGACGACAGCGCAGACCGCCGTCTCGGGACCGGTGACGCTGACGGTCGGACCCACCCGTTTCCGGCTGCCGCGCTGGAAGATCGCCCAGCTGCTCGATCTTCCCGACGGCGGGGCGACCCGGGTCTCGCTCGCCGGGCCCTCCACCGCGCGTTGGCTTGCATCGCTCGCGCGTTCCGTCGACCGCACGCCGCGTGACGCGACGTTCCGCGTCGTCTCGGGCGGGATCGAGCTCGTCCCGTCGCATGCCGGCCGAAGGCTCGACCTCGCCGCGGCACGCACGGCGCTCGAGAATGCCGTGTTCTCCACGACCGGCCGCGCAGCGACGGTCGCCACGAGCACGACGCCCGCGGCGCGCACCACCGAGGACGCCCGGGCGATGGGGATCGACGAGGTGGTCGGCTCGTACACGACGACCTACGGTGGCACCCCCGGCCGGCTTCACAACGTGCAGCTGGTTGCGGAGCTCATCGACGGCGCCCTCGTCGCGCCGGGTGCGCGCTTCTCCTTCAACGAGACGACCGGCGAGCGGAATGCGGCCAAGGGGTTCGAGGAGGCGCCGGTGATCATCAACGGCGAGCTCGAGAGCGGAATCGGCGGCGGCGTCTGCCAGGTCTCGACGACCGTCTTCAACGCGGCCTTCGAGGCGGGCCTCTCCATCGAGAAGCGCACGAACCATGCGCTCTACATCAGCCACTACCCACTCGGGCGGGACGCCACGGTGAACTACCCCGACCTCGACCTCGTCTTCCGCAACGACACCGAGCACTGGCTCCTGCTCCGCACGTTCGTGAGCCCGGGATCGCTCACCGTGAACCTGTACGGCACGTCGCCGGGCCGGCGCGTCGAGACGGAGACGGCGCCGCTCGAGGTCGAGGGGAAGGTCCCGTGGAAGCGGATCGACGACGACACGATGTTCAAGGGCCAGAAGCTCGTGGAGCAGTGGGGCTCGCCGCCGCGCTCGACGAGCGTGACGAGGCGCGTCTACAAACCGGACGGCACCCTGCTCTACGACACGACGTGGCGCTCGTACTACGTCGGCGAGCCGACGGTCGTCCGCCTCGGCACGAAGCCCCGCCCGAAGCCGGAGCCGGCGAAGCCCGACGCCAAGACCTCTACGACTCGGACGATGAAGGAGCCGCCCTCGCCGCCTCAGGCGACGACGACCACTTCTCGGCCCTGAGGACGTCGGCCGCGAACCATTCGGGTACGCGCGTCGGCCGGTGCGTCGCCGCGTCGACCGTGGCATGGGCCGTCCAACCCCACGCGACGCGCATGCCGTCCCGTTCGACCTCGTAGTCGAACCGAAACCGAGCGCCGCGAAGCTCGCCGCACCGCACGCCGATCTCGAGGACGTCGTCGAAGGTCGCCGCGCGCCCGTACTCGACGTGCACGGCGGTCGTCAGCGCCTCGATGCCACGCTCGCGGATCGCGCGGTAGCCGCCGGCGAAGGCGGCGAGGTACGCGACGCGCGCCTCCTCGAGCCAGATCACGAAGGACGCATGGTGTGCGATCCCCTGTGCGTCAGTCTCCGCGAAGCGCACGCGCACCCGATGCGTGAAGGCGAAGCCGTCCATCGGAGCGACATATATCGGGCCGTACGATGCGGTGCGTGGGGGATGCAGCGGGTCTCGCCGTGCTGATCCGCGACCGCGGGCCGGCGGTCGTGCTCACGGGGGCGGGGATGTCGACGGAGAGCGGGATTCCGGACTTCCGCTCGTCGTCAGGGCTGTGGGCCGAGGTCGACCCGTTCGAGGTGGCGTCGATCGACGCGTTCCGTCGAGACCCGCTCCGGGTCTGGCGCTGGTACGGCCCGCGCATCGCCGGGCTGCTCGCGGCGGAGCCGAACGCGGGACACGTCGCGCTCGCCGCGCTCGAGCGCGCGGGCCACGTGCGGGCGATCGTGACGCAGAACATCGACCGGCTGCATTCCCGCGCGGGCAGCGCCGACGTGACGGAGGTGCACGGCTCGATCGCGCACTTCACGTGCCTCGCCTGCGGGGCCGAGGAGGCGCTCGAGGCGGTCCTGGCGCAGCTCGAGACACGCGAGGCGCCCGTCTGCGCGGCCTGCGGCTCCATCCTCAAGCCGGGTGTCGTCATGTTCGGCGAGCTGCTCCCGTCGGAAGCGATGCTGCGGGCGGAGCGCCTGTGCAGGGAGGCGCCGCTTCTGCTCGTAGTCGGCTCGTCGCTCCAGGTGTGGCCGGTCGCGGGCCTTCCGAACGAGACGCTCTCGGCGGGTGGGACCCTCGCGATCGTCAACCTCCACGAGACGCCGTACGACACGCACGCCGCGACCATCGTCCGTGACGCCTCGGGCGCCACCCTCGCCGCGGTCGCGGGCGAGCTGACGTAGAATGTCGCCGTGGCCACGACGAAGAACGACGACGTCATCGGGCGCCTCGCCGGGAAAGGCGAAGAGGCCCTGCAGAAGCTCGCCGACCTCCCGGGCGGCTCGCGGACGCTGCAGGCGTTCAACGACCTCCGCAACCGCGTCGACGACCTCTCGAAGCGGATCCGCGGGATCGACGAGCTCGAGCAGCGGGTCGTGAAGCTCGAGAAGGAGGTTGCCGCCCTGCGTCGCGCGCAGAAGCCGGTCTCGGGTCAGTCTCCCTCGCGCAAGGCGTCGCCCTGACGCGGCACGCGCAGGCGTAGGGCCTGCGGGACGATCGCGAAGCGAACCGGCGTCGTCCCCGGCTGCTCGCCGTCGATCTCAATGGGGAGCGGCGTGTCGCTCGTGACCGTGACGGCCGTCCCGCGGAGGAGCTCTGCCTTCGGGTGGGGGAGATGCGTCCCTCGGTACATCTTCGGCACCGTCAGGACGAGGTCGCGCTTGGTGATGTCGCCGATCGTCAGCACGTCGAGCAGTGCGTCGTCGGGCTCCGCGTCAGGACACACCTTCAACCCCCCGCCGAAGAAGCGGCCGTTCGCCACGACGACGTCGAACATCCTGCCCGCCCGCCGCTCGCCGTCGACGTCGAGCTCGATCTCGCTCGCCTGCCAGCCCGAGAACACGGCGAAGATCGCCCAGAGGTAGGACGCCTTCCCCCCGAGCGCCTTCGTCGTCTCGTTCGCCCGCTTCGCGATCGCGCCGCTCATGCCGGCGCTCGCGACGTTGGCGAACGCCGCCGTCGCCTCCGAGCCGTCCCACGCGCGGTACGACGTCTGGCCGAGGTCGACCGTCCGCACGTCGCCGTCGAGTGCGACGCGCGCCGCCTCGTCGATCTTCCGGGGGATCCCGAACGTGCGCGAGAAGTCCCATCCGGTCCCGCGGGGCACGAGCGCGATCTCGGGCTGACGCCCCAGCCCGACGAGGCCGTTCGCGACCTCGTTGACGGAGCCGTCGCCGCCGACGACCACGAGGAGCTCCGCGCCGTCCAGCGTCGCCTCACGGGCGAGCTCGGCGAGGTGGCCCTGCCGCTCGCTGAAGAGCGTGTCGCCCTCGAGCCCCGCCGCCGCCGCGCGTCGCGCCAGCTCCGGCCATCTCCGGCCGGTCGAGCCGTTGGCAGAAGCCGGGTTGACGAGGAAGACGGTCTTCACAAGGTGGCAGCGCGGTCGACTGCCCTATCCGGCGGTGACGACGTGCAGCGCGAGCTCCGTCATCTGGTCGACCGCCGCGCGCATCTCCTCGTCGGTGATCCGGACGAACTCGCCCTCGACGACGACGTCGGAGACGATCAGCATGCAGCCGGCCTGGATCTTGCGCAGGGCGCCGAGGGTGAAGAGGATCGCCGCCTCCATCTCGACGGCGAGGATCCCGCGCTCCGACCAGCGTCCCGCGAGGCCGGCATCGGGCTGGTAGAAGATATCGCTCGAGACGATGGGGCCGACGCGCACGGGCTTGCCGAGCTCCTTCGCCTGGTGCACCGCCTCGTGGACGAGTCCGAAGTCGGCGGTCGGCGCATGTGGCTCGCCGAGGACGTAGTGCGTCGCGGTGGAGTCCGCGGGCGTGGCCGAGAGCGCGACGATGAGGTCGCCCATTGCGAGGTCGGGCTGGAGCCCTCCGCAGGTCCCGACGCGCATCAGCTTCTTCACGCCGAGCTGGACGAGCTCCTCGATCACGATCGCCGCCGACGGGCAGCCCATGCCACTCGACTGGACGGAGACCGGCTTGCCCTGGAAGGTGCCCGTGTAGCCGAGCATCCCGCGCTCGGAGTTCCGCTGGACGACGTCCTCCATGAAGGTCTCGGCGATGTACTTCGCCCGCAGAGGGTCGCCCGGCAGGAGGCAGGCCTCGGCGTAGTCGCCCTCGTTCGCGCGCACGTGGATCGGCATGGCGGGGAAGCCTACGGCTTCCCCGCCTAGAGTGTCGCTTCGATGCGCCCGGCCCTCGTCGAGCCCGCCCGAGAGCAGATCCTCGCCTACTGCGCCGAGGATCCCGTCGAGCGGGTGTTCCTCGAGGACGTCGCGCGGCGCGAGAGCGGCCGCTTCGTCGCGCTCGAGCGGATCGAGGACGGAGGGCTCCGCGCGCTCTGCCACCTCGGGACGAACGTCGTGCCGTCCGGCAGCGGTTGCGGCGCTTTCGCCGAGGTCGCCGCGCGGGCGGCGCCACGCATGCTGATCGGTGAACAGGGCGCGGTCGGCGCGTTGTGGGAGGACGCCCGCCGCCGCCTCGGCAAGCCACGCGAGGACCGGATCAGCCAACCGGTGTACGTCTCGACGACGCCCCCCGCGGCCGGCGACACCGGGTTGCGTGCCGCGACGCGCGCCGACATCGACGTCCTCGTCCCTGCGTGCGCGAAGGCGCACTTCGAGGAGCTCGGCGTCGATCCCCTGCGCCGCGACCCGAACGGCTTCCGCTGGCGCACCCGCGTGCAGATCGAGGAGGGCCGCTCGTGGGTCTGGCGCGAGGACGGGGTGATCCGCTTCAAGGCCGAGGCGTCCGCGTGGACTCCGAGCGCCGTGCAGCTCCAGCAGGTCTGGGTCGATCCGCCCGTCCGACGGCGCGGCTATGCCGAGCGCGCGCTGCGCGACCTGATCCGCTTGCTGCTCGCCGAGGTGCCTGCCGTCTGCCTCTTCGTCCGCGCGGAGAACACGCCGGCGATCGCTCTGTACGAGACGGTCGGCATGGAGCACGTCCTCGACTACCGCAGCGTGCTGTTTTGAGGACGCTGCTGCTCGCGCGCCATGCTCATGCGCGCTCGAACGTCGGGGACGTCGTCAGCTCGCTCCCGCCGGGAGAGGGTCTCTCCGACCTCGGCGTCGAGGAAGCCCGGGCGCTCGGCGAGACGCTCGCCTCCGAGCCGATCGGGCTGGGAGTCGCGACGCGACTCGCACGGACGCAGGAGACGCTCGCGCTCGCGCTCGCCGGGCGCGACGTCCCCCGGATCGTGCTGCCCGGGCTGGGAGAGATCGGCTTCGGCGCCTACGAGGGCGGGCCGCTCGACGCGTACCGGAGTTGGGCCTGGTCGCACGCGGCAGACGCGCCGTGTCCGGGCGCGGGCGAGAGCAGGGTCGAGGCGGCGCAGCGCATTGCGACCGGTCTCGACGCGCTGCTCGAGCGCGCGGAGAACGTGATCCTGGCCATCTCGCACGCCTTGCCGGTCCGGTACGTCCTCGACGCGTCGGACGGGGCGTTCCCGGCCGCGCGCATCACGCCGGTGCCGCACGCCCGCCCCTTTGCGCTCACACGCGACCAGGTGCTCGCCGCCGCGGCGACGCTGCGGCGCTGGGCGGGCGCGCCGGGATTTCGCGACGCCTGACCGGAGGCGCGCCGCTACGACGGCGAGCTCCGGTCCGCGTGCCGTTCGGCGAGCTCGGCCGACGCGGACGCCAGTGCGGCGTTGAGCTCGGCGAGCGTCGCCTGGTAGTTCGCGAGCGGCTTCGGCAGGTGTCGCTCGAGCGTCGCGTACCCCTCGGCGAGGGCGGGGTCGGCGGCGCGCGCCATCACCTCGCCGCGCGGCGTGAGGGCGAGGAGGTAGGAGCGGCCGTCGGTCGGGTGCGGGAGGCGCCGGACGAGCCGCCGCTCGACGAGGCGCTGGACGTTGTCGCGCAATGTGGTGAGGGGCACGCCGGACGCTCGGGAGACCGCGGTCGGGCTCACCGGCTGGTGCTCACGGATGTGCGTCACGAGGGCCAGCTGGTACGGCGGGATTCCGCTCGGCTCGAGCTGGTGCTCGAGGATCCGGCCGACGTACTGCGCGGCAACGGAGACATCGAGGAAGAGCCTGTCGTCCCGCTGCACGAGGTCAGTGTGGCAGACAGTGCGTCAACGCAGTAAAATACTGCGTCAACGCACTATGTCCCGCATCCGTTTCCTCCTCGCCCCCGTCCTGCTCGCCGTCCTCGTGTCCCCACCCGTCGCCGACTCGTCGGTGCGTCTCTACGGCGGCAACCTCGCGATCGTCGACGACCCGTACGGCCCGGCTCGGCTCGTCGATCTGGCCGACGGCCGCGTTCACGCGCTGTATCCCTCCGCCCGGGCGTTCTCGATCGGCTCGGGGTTCGCGACGCACACCCCGGTCCGGGGACGTGCCGCGGTCGACGCGCGCGGCGCGACGATCGCAGGACGGCGCGTGCGCCTGCTCGGGATGCGCGCGATCGCCGTGCGTTTCCGCAGCGACGGCGCAACGCTCGCCGGCACGCTCATGCTTCCCCCGGGCGGCGGACGCCGCCCCGGGGTCGCCTACGTCACCGGGTCGGGGCCGACCACCCGCGAGTACCTGCCGGAGCTGCAGGCCCTCCTGCTCCACTCGGGGGTTGCCGTACTCGCCTACGACAAGCGCGGCGTCGGCGCATCGGGCGGCACGTACCCGGGCGAGTCGCCCACCGAGGCGACGATCGACCAGCTCGCCCGCGACGCGGCAGCCGCTGCGCGCCTGCTCGCCGTCCGACGCGAGATCGACCCCGCCCGTGTCGGGCTCGCGGGCCACAGCCAGGCCGGGTGGATCATGCCGCTCGCGGCGTCGCGCGAGCCGGCGATCCGGTTTCTCGTCACGTTCTCGGGCCCCGCGGTGTCGGCGGACGAGAACGACCTCTACCAGACCCTCGCGGGCGAGGGCGAGCGACCGCAGCGGCTGAGTGACGCGGAGGTCGACGCTCGCGTGGAGCGCTCGGGACGGGGCGGGGTCGACCCGATTCCCTGGATCGACGCGCTCCGCATCCCCGCGCTCTGGCTCTACGGCGCGCTCGACCACATCGTCCCGCCGCGACTGTCGGCGAAGCGGCTCGCGCCGCTGGCGGCCGAGCCCGATCACGATTTCACGGTCGCGACCTTCCCGCGCGCCAACCATGCTCTCGTCGAGACGAGGACGGGGCTCACCTCCGAGATGCTCCGCTCCGACCGCTACGCGCGTGGCCTGTTCCCGCTCGTGCGGGCGTGGTTGCGGGAGCACGGGCTCACGTAGCGGCTCCCGCCCGCGTCGACGCGATCCGCGGGCGCGCCGGGTCGCCGCGTGTTGCACACTTCGGAGGCATGCCCGAATCCGTCGAGGAGCGGGTCGAGCGATCGATCCGCAACGATGCCCTGCTCGAGCCGGGCGGCGAGGTCGCGTGCCTCGTCTCGGGCGGCGCGGACTCGACGTGCCTCTGGCACCTGCTCGGCGCGCTCGGTTATCGCGTCCGTGCCGTCCACGTCCACCACGGCCTGCGCGGCTCCGAGGCGGACGCCGACGCGGAGCACTGCGCCGCGACCTTCGGCGCCGAGGTCGTCCAGGCACCGCCCGCTGCGACCGAGGCGGAGTTGCGAGACCTCCGCTACAGGCTCACCGGGGGGCGCGGCGTCCGCGCGACCGGCCATACGGCGTCGGACCAGGTGGAGACGGTGCTCTATCGGATCGTCTCGAGCGGGTCGACGCGCGGGATCCGCGCTCGGCGGGCGGACGGCGTCGTGCGGCCGCTCCTGCCGCTCTGGCGCGAGGAGACCGAAACGTACTGCCGCTCGCACGGCCTCGCGTGGCGAAACGATGCGACGAACCCCGGCACGAAGCGGGGCCTGATCCGCGATCGCCTGCTGCCGCTCCTCGAGGAGCTCGACCCGAGGGCACGCGCAAACCTCCTCGCACTCGCCGACGAGCCGCCACGGCTCCCACGGGCCCTCGAGCGGTCGCTCGTCGAGCTGTGCTCCTCGCTCGAGGGCACCCGCGGCGTCGATCTCGGGAGGGGGATCCGGGCCGTCCGCGCCTACCGCGAGCTGCGCCTCGAGGGCGCCGTCGAGTGGGGGCCGTGGACGATCGAGAGCGACGAGCCCGGCCTCGTCGTCCGCTCCCGCCGGCCGGGCGATCGCATCGCAGGGCGCTCGCGGAAGGTGCAGGATGTGCTCGTGGACGCGAAGGTGCCGAGGCGCGACCGCGACGAGTGGCCGCTCGTCGCGACCGAGGACGGAGCGGTGGTGGCGGTACCGGGCCTCGAGACGGCACCCGGCTGGGAGGGTGCGGTGAGCGCCCGGAGAGCCGGCTCGTGACGTCGGTGCACGCCGACGTCGGCGAGGTCCTGATCGACGAGGACACGCTCCGAGGCCGCGTCGAGGAGCTGGGAACCGAGATCTCGGCGGACTACGAGGGGCGAGACCTGCTCCTCGTGGGAGTCCTGAAAGGTGCGATCTTCTTCATCTCCGACCTGATGCGTGAGCTGACCGTGCCGTGCGAGATCGACTTCATGGCGATCTCGAGCTACGGCGCCGGGACGGACTCGTCGGGGGTCGTCCGGATCCTCAAGGACCTGGAGATCAACATCTCGGGCCGCGACGTGCTGGTTGTCGAGGACATCATCGACTCCGGCCTGACGCTCTCGTACCTCCGCCGGACCCTCGGCGCTCGCAAGCCCGCGTCGCTCGAGATCTGCGCCCTCCTGACGAAACCCGAGCGCCGCGAGGTCGACGTCCCCGTCCGGTACGTCGGCTTCGAGATCCCGAACCGGTTCGTGATCGGCTACGGGCTCGACTTCGCCGAGCGCTATCGCAATCTCCCCTATATCGGGGTGTTGCATCCGGACCTCGTCCCGAACGGCATCTGATGCAGGGGTTTTCCGTCCAGCGGGGAAGATTGGCCGCACGTTAGGACTCCTCGGCGTGCTCTGGAAGTCCAGAGGCACGCTGCTACCCTCCGACTAGGTGAATCGTTTCTTCCGCAGCGCGCTCTTCCCGCTCGTCGTCATCGTGCTGCTCGTCTACCTGGCGAGCCAGACGCTGATGCCGCGACGCGACAGCGGGCAGAAGCTGACGTACTCGCAGCTGATCCAGGAGACGAAGAACGGCAACGTCAGCGAGGTGACCTTCTCGCCGAACCGCCAGTCGATCACGGCGGTGCTCGACTCCGGACAGAAGGTCAAGGTCAACTACCCGTCGCCGCAGTCGCAGGCCGCCTACCAGAAGGTCCTCGAGGACAACAACGTCCGGTTCGACTCGAAGGGGATCGGAACGAGCGCGTGGTGGGCGCTCCTCACCGGCTTCCTGCCGTTCCTCCTCCTGATCGGGTTCTGGATCTTCCTCATGAACCAGATGCAGGGCGGGGGCTCGAAGGTGATGAGCTTCGGCAAGAGCCGCGCCAAGCGGATGTCGCCGGACTCGCCGAAGGTGACGTACAAGGACGTCGCGGGCGCCGACGAGGCCGTCGAGGAGCTCCAGGAGATCAAGGAGTTCCTCGAGAACCCCAAGAAGTTCCAGGCGCTCGGGGCGCGCATCCCGAAGGGCGTCCTGCTCTACGGCCCGCCGGGTACCGGGAAGACGCTGCTCGCGCGCGCGACGGCCGGCGAGGCGGGCGTGCCGTTCTTCTCGATCTCGGGCTCCGACTTCGTCGAGATGTTCGTCGGCGTCGGCGCCTCGCGCGTCCGCGACCTCTTCGAGCAGGCGAAGCAGGCGAGCCCCTGCATCATCTTCATCGACGAGATCGACGCGGTCGGCCGCCACCGCGGCGCCGGCCTCGGCGGCGGGCACGACGAGCGCGAGCAGACCCTGAACCAGCTCCTCGTCGAGAGGGACGGGTTCGAGCTCAAGGACAACATCATCCTCATCGCGGCGACGAACCGGCCCGACATCCTCGACCCGGCGCTGCTCCGCCCCGGCCGGTTCGACCGGCAGATCGTCGTCGACCGGCCCGACCGCAAGGGACGACAGCAGATCCTCGAGGTGCACGCGAAGGGCAAGCCGCTCGACAAGGAGATCGACCTCGACGTGCTCGCGGCCGCGACGCCCGGGTTCACCGGCGCCGACCTGGCGAACGTGATCAACGAGGCGGCGCTCCTCGCCGCACGGCGTGGCGAGAAGACGATCGGCCAGCTCGAGCTCGAGGAAGGGATCATGCGGGTGATCGCCGGCCCGGAGAAGAAGTCCCGGCTCTTCTCGGAGAAGGAGCGGAAGATCACCGCGTACCACGAGATGGGTCACGCGCTCGTCGGCTACTACCTCGAGGGCACGGACGAGGTGCACAAGATCTCGATCGTCTCGCGCGGCCAGGCGCTCGGCTACACGATCTCGCTCCCCGCGGAAGACAGGTACCTCACGACCAAGAGCACGCTGATGGATCAGATGGCGATGACCCTCGGCGGACGCGCGGCGGAGGAGCTCGTCTTCAACGAGGTCACGACGGGCGCTGCGAACGACATCGAGCGGATCACGTCGACGGCGAAGCAGATGATCATGCGCTTCGGGATGAGCGAGAAGCTCGGCCCCCGGGTGCTCGGGCGGAACCACGACATGCCGTTCCTCGGGCGAGAGATGGGCGCCGAGCCGGACTACTCCGAGGAGATCGCGAAGGAGATCGACGACGAGATCCGTCGTGTGATCGAGGAGGCGCACGACAAGGCCACCACGGTTCTCCGCGAGCACATGGAAGAGCTGCACAAGCTGTCGGCGATCCTCATCGAGCGCGAGACGATCGACAAGAGCCAGTTCGAGCGGCTCCTGCACGGCGAGTCCGAGGAGTCGATCTTCGCGGACGAGACACCGCCCGCCACACCCGAGCCCGAGCCCGAGCCGGAGAAGAAGCCGGCGCTCAAGCCCTCACCGCGGCCGCTTCCCGGCGCCGCGATGCAGCCTCCGCCGGACCCTGCCGCGTCGTAGCCTTCGGGCGCGGGACCTAGGATCCGCCGCGCGTGCCGGCCAGCCGCGCCGCGACGACGAGCGCGGTGAGCGCCGCGAGCGCCCCGACGGCCTCGATCCCGAGTCCCTCCAGCCGCGTCACGTCGGCGATCGCGAGCACCATCCAGCAGAGTCCGAGCGCGCCGACGGCGACGCCGGCGATCCACGCCGGGCGGCGCCAGACGCCGCCCGGCTCGTCCCTCGTTCCCGCCAGCTCGCGCGCCCAGCCACTGAGCTCGCCGACGACGACCAGGGCCGCCGCCACGCCTGCGGCGCGGCTGTCGAGCGGTGGATCGTCGATCGCGAGCAGGAGCGCATAGGCACCGGCCGAGGCCGTCAGCGCCGCACCGAGCACGACGGGCCGGAGGAACGCGATCGCCGTCGCCGCCGTGCCGAGCAGGCCTGCCGCGAGAACCGCGCCGGCCGCGTCGGGGGTCGCGCTGAGCCCGAGCCACAGCGCGAGGCCGCCCGACACGGCCACGGCGGCTGCCGCGGTCGCTAGCGCCTCGCGAGGCGGGCGTGACGCCGGTATGCCCTCACCCCCTCGAGCGCCTCCTCGAGCGCCGTGTCGTCACCGAGCGTCGCGACCGCCGCGCCGAGCCGCTCGAACGAGGCGCGCAATTCTGCGCGCTGGAGGCGCCAGAGCCGGAGCGCGAGCGCGTCGCTCGGGTCGTCCCCCGGCTCGAGGTACGGCTCCGGAGAGACCTCGAGGACGACGAGGTCATGACCGCGTCCTCTGAGGTCGAAGAGCGCTGCGATCGAGCGCTCGTCGAGGAGCGGCGTCACCGCGATCACGAGCGCCCGCGGGGGGAGCGTCCGCGCAGGGATCACGTTGACGTCCTTCCACGCGTAGCTGAGCTCGATCCCCGTCTCGAGGAGCGCGTCGACGAGCCTGTACCGCTGCACGAGACCGCTGCCGGGCTCGAGCCAGCGGAGGAAGCCGCCGAACGTCACGAGGCCGACACGGTCGCGGCGCTCGAGGAATCGCCCGGCAAGCGTCGCGGCCGTCCGCACGGCCTGCTCGAGCGTCCCCTGCGCGGAGGCCCGCGCCTCGGCGAGGCTGTCCAGGAAGATCACGACGTCGGCGTTGCGTTCCGGGTGGCGCTCGTTCACCACGAGGCTCCCGCGGCGCGCCGTTGCCCGCCAGTTGATCGAGCGGACGAGGTCGCCGGGCACGAAGGGTCGTGTGTCCGCGAACTCGAGTCCCTCGGCGCGCACCCGCGCGACCTCGGACCCGGTGGCGGCCTGTGTGTGGGCCGGCGCGACGAGCCGTTGCAGGCGTTCGGGTGTCGGATAGACGCGGAGCGGTCGTCGGCGGTCGATCCGGCCCTCGTGGCGGACGAGGCCGACGCGGTCTCGCGCGCGCAGCCAGACCTCACCGAGCTCGAGGGCCGACCAGCGCACGCAGCGCACTCGGAGCTGCAGCTCCCGCTCCTCGCCTTCGGCCAGCCTGATCGCGACGGGATTCGTGCCCTCGGCGAGCTCGAGTCCGTCGGGGAGCGCCAGCCCGACCTCGAGCCGGTCGACGGCCGACTCGCTGCGAACGGTCACGAGCGCGTCGAGATTGTCCCCCTCGACGGCCCGGTCGCGGTCGACGTCGACCCAGGCTCTGACGACGGGTGCGGTCGAGCGCACACCGAGAGCGACCAATAGCGCGAACGGTGCGGCGACGGCGGCGAGCTCGGTCCGACGCAGAGCGAGCGCGGCCACGAGCGCGGCTGCGGCGAGCAGTGCGTACGCTCCCACCCGGGCGTCCGCGGAGCGCGTCACGCTGTCTCGGTCGAGGGAGTCCGCACCTCGTCGAGCACCTCCCGGACGACGTCCTCTCCGCTCCTCCGCTGCACCCAGAGCTCGGGACGCAGCACGAGCCGGTGCGCCAGCGCGGCGACGGCCACGCCCTTCACGTCGTCGGGGGTGACGAAGTCACGGCCGGCGAGGGCTGCATGGCAGCGCGCCAGCTTCACGAGTGCAAGCGAGCCGCGCGGGCTCGAGCCGACGGAGACGCTCGGGCTCTCGCGCGTCGCGGCGACGAGGGCGACCACGTAGCGCCCGATGCTCTCGTCGACGTGGACGTCCTCCACCGCGCGCTGCATCGCGAGCAGCGTGGCGCGATCCACGACCTGTCGCAATTCGACATCGTCCGTGCCGCGCCCGAGCCGCCGCTCGAGCATCTCCCACTCTGCGTCGGGCGACGGGTAGCCGAATCCGGTGCGCAGCACGAACCGGTCGAGCTGGGCCTCGGGCAGCGGGTAGGTGCCCTCGTACTCGATCGGGTTCTGCGTCGCGAGGACGAGGAACGGCGGCTCGAGCGGGCGTGTCTCGCCGTCGATCGACACCTGCCGTTCCTGCATCGCCTCGAGCAGCGCCGCCTGGGTCTTCGGCGGGGCGCGGTTGATCTCGTCCGCGAGGAGCACGTTCGCGAAGACCGGCCCCGGACGGAACTCGAAGACCGCGTCGCGCTGGTTCCAGATCGACGAGCCGATCACGTCCGAGGGGAGGAGGTCCGGCGTGAACTGGACGCGCGCGAACCGGAGGCCCGTCACCTCGGCGAACGAGCGGGCCGTCAGGGTCTTCGCGAGACCCGGGACGTCCTCGAGCAGGACATGCCCGTCGGCGAGGATCCCGGCGAGCACGAGCTCGAGGCGGTCGCGCTTCCCGACGACGGCACGCTCGACCTCGTCCAGCACGGCCTTTGCTTGCCCGGCGACCTCGCTCAGCTCCACGCGAGCCGCTCCAGGTCGTCGACGACACGGGCGACGTCGGACAGCCGTATGCCCGGAGCCGTGCGGTCGTCGGGGGCCGGCCGGTCGGGCCGCACCAGCTCCCACAGGTCGCCTCCGAGAAGGTCGCGCGCTGCCTCGGGTCGACGCTCGGGGTCGACGCCGCGCCGAAGCAGCAGGCCCGTCGCGAGCGGGGCGACGAGCGGGCGCAGGCGGAAGTGGACGTCGAACGCCGTTCCGGTTGCGAGCGTCACCTCGCGCTCGACGCGGGCCAGTGCGGCGGGGCGGGCGCGGCCGCGGCGGGACGGCGCGAAAGCGGCGTCGAAGGCCGACGTCCGCCGGCGGGGGATCGCTCGCCGAAGCCGGTCGAGCGTGTAGCCGAGCGCGAGCGCGAGCACGGCGGCGAGCCAGATGTGCGCGATCGTCCCGGCGCTCCCGGGCGCCGCGACCAGCACGACTCCCGCCCAGATGGTTGCCGAGACAGCGACGGCGATGGTGCGGTCGAGCCGGCTCACGCCGCCACGCCCGCCTGCTCGGCCCGGCGTGCGGCGTCGACGGCCGCCAGTTCGGCGCGGACCTGCTCGAGCGTCTCGATCGCCTCGTCCTTCATCTCGGGGCGCACATCGTGCCCCGAGAAGCGGGCCCATGCGAAGAGCGCCGTCAGGCGCGCCGCCGCACGGGACGAGAGCTCGAGCTCCTCGAGCACGCGCGAGAGGTACTCCTCCGGAGCCTCCGCCGGTCCCCGTGGCAGGCCGGACGCGGCAAGCGCGCGCTCCATCTGGGCGTAGGCGGCGATGACCGCCCGGCGGGGATCGCGCTCGGCGCGGAGATCGTCGAGCGTCGCCGCGAGCACGTCTGCGAGCGCCTCGTGCGGGGTCGCGGCGAGCGGCTCGCGTGCCGACCGACGACCACGCGCCGCGAGCCACCACGCCACGATCGCGAGGAGGACGAGAGCTCCGACCACGAGCACGGGCCAGAGGACGAACTGGGGCTCGTACCTGCCACCCTCGCCGTTCGGACCCGCTGCGCCCTGACCGCCGCCCTCGGGGACGAGCGGCCGCAGACGGGGACCGCGGCTTCCGGCGAGGGCGCGAACGACCACCGCGAGAAGGATCATCGCGACGACGAACGAGACGACGGAGCGCAGGGGACCGCGTCGCTTGCGCACGTCGTCGCCGGGCGTGTAGCGGCCGAAGAACGAGAGAAGCACGGCGGCCAAGACGGCCGCGAGCCCCAGACCGACGAGGAAGAGGCTCAGGGCAGCATCCACCAGGCCCTCCGACGGACGATGCGCGCCAACCCGCTCGTTCGGCGGCGAGCCCCTCGAGGCGATCGCGACGACGGCGACGAGCCCGACGACCGCAACGCCGACCGCCGCGGTGCGCCGGCCCGACCTGTCACGCCGCGGCGCGTTAGCGTCCATGCCCCATGAGACGCGAGCTGCTCACGGACGATTGGCCGCGCCCCGCCGTCATGGGCGTGGTCAACGTCACACCCGACAGCTTCTCCGACGGCGGTGCGTACTCGTCACCGGCGGACGCCGCGGCGACGGCGCGAGGGATGCTGGAGGACGGCGCCTCGATCGTCGACGTCGGCGGCGAGTCGACGCGCCCCGGCGCAGCGGACGTCTCCGAGGACGAGGAGCTCCGGCGGGTCGTCCCGGTGCTCGAGCTCCTGGAGGGATGCCCCGTCTCCGTCGACACGTCACGCGCGAACGTGGCGCGCAGGGCGCTCGCGCTCGGCGCGACGATGGTGAACGACGTGACCGCGCTGCGTCGCGAGCCGCAGCTCGCGGAGGTCGTCGCCGAAGCCGGCGCGGGTCTGTGTCTGATGCACATGCAGGGAGAGCCTCGCACGATGCAGGACGCCCCGCACTATGCGGACGTGGTCTCCGAGGTCGCCGCGTTCCTCGAGGAGCGCCTGTCGGCCGCCGTCGCCGCGGGTGTCGCCGAGGACCGGATCTGCCTCGATCCCGGCTTCGGCTTCGGCAAGACGACCGACCACAACCTCGAGCTCGTCCGGCAGCTCGACCGCATCGTCGCGATCGGCCGTCCCGTGCTCGTCGGGCTCTCACGGAAGTGGACGCTCGCCCGCGTGGTCGCGGGGCCGGAGGCCCGCATCGGGACCGACGCCGCGTCGGTGGGCGCGGCGGTTGCCGCATTCGACCGCGGCGCGAGCATCTTTCGCGTTCACGACGTGCGCTCGCACGTCGAGGCGCTCGCGGTGGCGGCGGCGGTGGAGCGCGGTACCGTCGGCACATGACGATGGAGCTGCACGGGATCGAGCTGCACGCCTTCCACGGCGTCCTGGAGCACGAGCGCCGCGAGGGCCAGCGCTTCCTCGTGGACGTCGAGCTCGACCTCGCGGACGCCATTGCGGCGGAAACCGACCGGATCGAGGACGCGCTCGACTACCGCGACGTCGTCGCGACAGTGGTCGAGATCTCGGACGGCCGGGCCTACTACTTGCTCGAGGCGCTCGCCGCGGCGCTCGCCGACACGTTGGTCGAGCGCTTCCCCGTCGCCGCCGCGCGGGTTCGCGTGCGGAAGCCCGACGTCGAGCTCGCGCGCCCCGTCGAGCACGCGGCCGTCCGCGTCGAGCGGCGCGTCAGCGCTTCGTGACGGCGTTCGCGACGCGGAGCTGGTACGTCGCGTCGAGTGTCCCGCTCGGGAGCCTCACGACGACGTAGGCCCACCGCCCGCGCTTGCCGTTCACGTAGACGAGGCGCTCGCCGGTCCCGCGGGTCGCGGCTGCGGCGAGCCGGCCGGTCGTCGCGAAGCGGCCGACGACGCTCGGCGCCGAGCTCGCGTAGAGCACGAGGTCCCCGTCCGACGACGACGTCAGTGCCGCGGTGAACCTCTGGCCCGGGGCGAGCCACGTGCGGTAAAGGTCGCGCGGATCCTCGTAGGCGTCGACGCGCCCGACGATCCGCGTCGAGCGCCGCGTGGTGGTCGTCAGCGGTTGCGCCTTGGCCACGAAGCGGTCGCCGGTGGGGCTGACCTCGTCGATGTCGTCGTTCGGCTCGTACGGATCCGCGACCGGAGCGGGCAGCGCCAGCGCCGCGGCGACGTTCAGCATCCCGAAACCGGACGCCGGGTCGCGCCCGGTCGGGGGGAGATCGTGCGCGGAGCGCCGGAGGATCTCCGCGACCTGCCCCGCCGTCAGGCTCGGGCGCGCCGTCCACACCCAGGCGGCCGCCGCGGCGACCATCGGCGACGAGAAGCTCGTTCCCGACGCGGGACGCCAGTTCCTGCCGAGTGCACTTGCGACCAGGATGTCGGTCCCCGGCGCCGCGAGGTCGACGTAGTGCGAGCGGCTCGAGAAGGCTACGACGTTGCCGGCCCGGTCGGTTGCCGCAACCGTCGTCACGTGGGGGTAGGCGGCCGGATAGCCGAGTGGGTTCGCACGGTCGCCGTCGTTCCCCGATGCCGCCACCACCAGCGATCCCGACGCCACGGCCTCGTCGACGGCGAGCTCGATCGGCAGGTCGCTCGCGTCGGAGCCGAGACTGAGGTTGATCACGCTTCGGCCCGCCCGCGCGGCCGCGAGGATCCCCCCGGCGATCTCGCTGGACTCCAGCTGCGTGCCGTCGCCCTTGGCCGCGTCCCACGATCGCAGGAGGGCACGTGGGTAGATCCCGACGAGGCCGACGCCGTTGAGCGGCGCCGCGATGACCGAGGCGACCGAGGTTCCGTGCTCGCCGCCGATGCCCGCAGGCTCCTGAGGGTTCAGCGTCAGGGTGTCCGCGCGCCCGGCGAACTCGGGGTGGGAGACGTCGAGGCCCGAGTCGACGATGGTGATCGGCACGCCCGGGCCCGGCGGCGTCAGCCCGTCGACGCCGATCTGCGACAGCCACCATTCCTCGCCCTGGAGCGGGTCGGGAGTGTCGGTCGTCGCCGAGACGCGATACGTCCGCTCGGGCTGCGCGAACACGAGGTCGGCGGCGGCGCGGAGCGTCGGGACGACGGTCGCAGCTAGCTCCGGCCCGAGCCGCCAGAGGCGCAGCCGCGCGTCGACCTGGTCGGCTCCGGCCTGCGTGAGACGCGCGGACTCGCGGCAGGCAGCGGCCCCGGTGAGCTGGATCACGATCGCGGGCTGCGCCGAGGCCCTCGAGGGAGACGACGACGCGGCCGGGGCGATGCCCAGCACGGAGGCCGCCAGAGCGGCGACGGCGAGAAGTCGAGTGGGGGTGAGCACGATGACGGGTGAACGCCATCATCGCGGAGACGGAGTGGAACACCGTGTGGTCCCCGTTAAGTCGGCGTTATCCGGGGTGGAGTGCACGGGCGCGGTACCGTCTGCGCGTGCGCGCGTTCGTCGGGCTCGGCTCGAACCTCGGTGACCGCGAGGCGACGATCGCGCGGGCGCTGGAGCTCCTTTCGGGAGCCGAGGGCGTCGAACTCGTCGCCGTCTCGAGCCTGCGAGAGACGGAGCCGTGGGGCCCCGTGGAGCAGCCGCCGTACCTGAACGGCGCGGCCGAGGTGACGACCGACCTGCCGCCACGGGGGCTACTCGACGTGCTCCTCGCCGTCGAGCGGGCCCTCGGCCGCGAGCGCAGCGGCGAGCGGTGGGGGCCGCGGACCATCGACGTCGATCTCCTCCTCTACGGGGACCTGACCGTCGACGAGGCCGGTCTGACTGTTCCGCATCCGCGCCTCCACGAGCGGCGGTTCGCGCTCGAGCCGCTCGCGGAGCTGGCTCCCGCCGCGGTCGTCCCCGGGCGTGGCACGGCAGCAGAGCTGCTGGCAGCCTTGCAGGAGCGCGGCTGAAGCGACGCACGGGCCGCGCCCCTGGTCGACGCCGTACACTGACGGCATGAGCCACCTGGACGAGCTCGACGAGTTCGAGGCGGAGCTCGAGCTCCAGCTCAAGCGGGAGTACACCGCCGTCTTCCCGCTGTTTCGCTACTGCGTCCTGACCCAGGACGCGACGTACCTCTGCAACAAGCTCGACCTCAAGGTCGTGCCGCAGGCGAGCTACCCGTTCTTCCACGCCCAGATGGAGGACGTCTGGGTGTGGGACAAGAACCGGCCGACGCGGATCATCCCGCGCGCCGAGGTCTACACGTCCGGTGACGTGACCGTCGAGGAGCTTCGCGGCGAGGGCGACGAGCCACGTCTCACGGCCGAGGCCCTCGCGGAGCGCCTCGGCGACATCCGCCGCGCGGACGACGACGAGTCGTTCTGAGCTTTACCCGCGAAGCGGGATTCGCAGAACGGAACGCCGCCGCTCGATCGCGGCCTCGGGCGGGGAGATCCCAGAAAGCGCGGACCGTGCCGCCGCGCACCGCCTCTTCTCCTGAAGCGACACCGCGTTCGGCGGCACCCGTTCTGCCTTCCCGGGTTACGCTCGGGCGATGCTGCTCGCGGTCGACGTCGGCAACACGCAGACCGTCCTCGGCCTGTACCGGAACGGTGCTCTCGCCGAGCACTGGCGCGTCGCGACCGACCGGAGCCGCACGGGCGACGAGCTGGCCGTGCTGCTCGGCGGCCTCCTCGATCCCGATGCGGTGGACGGCATCTGCCTCTCGACCACCGTCCCCAGCATCCTGCGCGAGTGGGAGAGCGTGGCCGAGCGCTGGGCGCACGCCGCGCTGCTCGTCGTCGGGCCCGGTGTCCGCACGGGGATCCCGATCCGCTACGACGACCCCCGCGAGGTCGGCCCCGACCGGATCGTCAACGCCGTCGCGGTGAGGGAGCGATACGGCGCGCCGGCCGTGGTCGTCGACTTCGGGACGTCCACGAACTTCGACGTCGTCTCCGCGGAGGGCGAATACGTCGGCGGCGTCCTCGCGCCCGGAATCGAGATCTCCATGGAGGCGCTGTTCGCCCGGGCGGCGCGGCTCGTGAACGTCGACTTCGCTGCTCCGGAGAGCGTGATCGGCAAGACGACCGTCGGCGGCCTGCAGAGCGGGCTCGTCTACGGCTTCGCGGGCCAGGTCGACGGGATCGTCGCCCGTATCCGGGACGAGCTCGGCGCGCCGGACGCGGCCGTCGTCGCGACGGGCGGCCTCGCGGAGCTGATCGCTCCGCACAGCTCGATGATCCAGCACGTCGACCCGTTCCTTACCCTCGAGGGGCTCCGGCTCGTGTGGAAGCTGAACCGTGATTCCTGATCCCGGCACGCTCGCCGTGTTCGCGCTCGCGTCGCTGGCGCTCGCCGTCGTGCCGGGGCCGGCTGTGCTGTACATCGTCGCCCAGAGCATCCACGGCGGCCGCCGCGCCGGAGTCGTCTCGGCTCTCGGCGTCGCGAACGGCGGGCTCGTGCACGTGCTTGCCGCCGTGGTCGGGCTCTCCGCCCTGCTCGCCGCCTCGGCGGAGGCGTTCACCGCCGTGAAGATCCTCGGCGCCGTCTATCTCGTGTGGCTCGGGATCAGGACGCTTCTCAGCAAGGACGACCGGATCGGAGGACGCACCGCGGAACGGACGCTCGGCCGGACGTACCGGCAGGGAGTCGTCGTCAACGTGCTCAACCCGAAAACGGCGCTCTTCTTCATCGCCTTCCTGCCGCAGTTCGTCGACCCGCACGAGTCGACGCGGGCCCAACTCGCGCTCCTCGGCGGGGTCTTCGTGGTGATCGCGCTGACGAGCGACCTCGCCTGGGCGCTCGTCGCGGGCACCGCCGGCGCGGTGCTGAGGCGGAGCCGCACGTTCCTCCGGGTCCAGCGCTACGTCTCCGGGACGATCTTCATCGGCCTCGGCGGACTTGCCGCGACCGCCGGCCGCTCGCACTGAGTGCGGCTACCCGCCGCCGTAGATCGAGATGGGGAGCTCGAGCGTGACCTCGTCGCCGGAGGGGATCTCCGCCTCGAGCCGCTCGACCAGCTCGATCGCGCCCGGCGCTGCCGCGAACAGGCGGCGCTCCACCTCGTCCGTCGAGTCGAGCTGCACGAGCTCCTGCTTGAACGGCCGCGGGAAGCGCCCGCGGCCGAGGTACCAGCCGTAGAACTTCTTGAGGAACCCGCTCGCGCGGCGCTCGCCGAGCTCCCGGACGGTCTCGCGGACGAAGAGGACGAGCTCCGCCGCGACCTCCTCGCGAGAGGGCTCGCGTCCCCGGCCGTCGACGATCTCCTCGAGCACCCACGGGTTGCCCTGGGCGGCGCGGCCGACCATCACCGCGGCAGCGCCGGTCGTCGCGAGCACCGACTGCGCCTTCGCGCGGCTCACGATGTCGCCGGAGGCGACGACGGGGACGTCGACCAGCGCCACGAGCTCCGCGGTCAGCGAATGGTCGGCGGTGCCCGTGTACATCTGCTGCGCCGACCGCGGATGCAGGGTCAGTGACGCCGCGCCCGCCTCGACGAGCCGCGGACCGAGGGAGAGGCAGTCGCGCGAGCCGTCGCGGAGGCCGCGACGGAGCTTGACCGACACGGGGACGTCGACCGCGTCGGCGATCGCGGCCACGATCGCCGACGCCCGGTCCGGGTCGTCCAGGAGCGTCGCCCCGGCACCCGTCTTCGTGACCTTGCGCACGGGGCAGCCGAAGTTGAGGTCGACGAGGTCGGCTCCGGCGGCCTCGACCATCCGGGCTGCCTCGGCCATCGTCCGCGGCTCGGAGCCGAAGAGCTGGATGGCGAGCGGATGCTCGTCCGAGGCGACCCGCAGGTAGCCGAGCGTGCGTTCGTTGCGGTGCTCGATCCCCGCGCAGCTGACCATCTCCGAGCACACGAGCCCGGCCCCGAAGCGGCGGCCCTGCCGCCTGAACGCCTGCACGCTGACGCCCGCCATCGGCGCGAGAACGAGGCGGGTCGGGATCTCGACCGGCCCTATCGACCAGGGCTCGCGAAGGTCGACCATCGTCCGGAAATGGTAGTCGCGACCCTTCCCCCGAACTTCGTGGCGGGGGTTGCGAGGCGTCCATGCGGCCGCTACCATGCGCGTCCGCGTGGCGCGGATAGGCGCCTCGTTCTCGTTTCTGGCGACTGGAGGTCTTTCTCCTGAAGGACGTAATCCTCACTCCTGAGGGCTACGACGCTCTCAAGCTCGAGCTCGACACCCTGCGCACCGACAGGCGGCGCGAGATCGCGGAGCGCATCCGCACCGCGCGCGAGTTCGGGGACATCGCCGAGAACGCAGAGTACGACGACGCGAAGAACGAGCAGGCGATGCTCGAGCACAAGATCGCCCAGCTCGAGGAGCGGCTCGCGCACGCACGTGTGATCGACACCGCGGACGTCGACACGAGCGTCGTCTCCGTCGGCTCGGTGGTGCGCCTGCGCGACGTCGACGCGAAGGAGACGCTCGAGTACCACATCGTGGGCTCGGCGGAGGCGAACCCGGCGGAGCGCAAGCTCTCGAACGAGTCCCCGGTCGGCAAGGCGATCATGGGCCACAAGAAGGGAGAGACCGTCGAGGTGACGACGCCGCGCGGCTCGGTGGTCAAGTTCAAGATCATGGAGATCAAGGCCGCCTGACGCACCGGCAGCGAGTCGCTCCCGGGCGGCGAAGCCGCCCTCCGCGACGCGCTGACGACGCTCGCGGCGCGTGCCTTCCGGTCTGTGCTGTCGGGCTGTCCCCCGGGGCCCGGCGCGGTGAGCGCCGCCCCGGAGCGCCACGCGAGACTCGTGTAGCCGTGGGTTCGTGCCGGTTCTTCTGCATACGATCCGGCGGTGCCCGCGCCGCCAGCACCCAAGCGCTTCCCGAACCGTGACGACATCGCCGCCGTCCGGGCGGAGGCCGAGCCGCTCGAGGCCGGCGGCGAGGTCGCGGCGTCCCGCCGGCTCGCGGGACGGGCGATGGCGCGGCGGGGGATGGGGAAGCTCGTCTTCCTCGACCTCGTCGACCGCTCCGGCCGCATCCAGGTGATCTGCGACGTCGCCGTCACCGGCGAGCTCGACGTCCACCTCGGGGACGTGATCGGCGTCGTCGGACGACCGGCCAAGTCGCGCCGCGGCGAGCCGTCGGTGCTCGCCGAGAGCGTCGAGGTCCTCGCGCGCAACACGCAGCCGCTGCCCGACACCTTCCACGGGCTGACCGACGTCGAGCTCCGTTACCGCAAGCGCTATCTCGACCTGCTGATGAACGAGGAGACGCGCGCCGTCTTCGTGACGCGGGCGAAGGTCGTGACCGCGATCCGCCGCGCCCTCGACGAGTGGGGCTTCGTCGAGGTCGAGACGCCCGTGCTCCAGCCCCGCTACGGGGGCGCCTTCGCCCGTCCGTTCGTCACGCACCACAACGAGCTCGACGCCGACCTCTACCTGCGCATCGCGACCGAGCTCCCCCTCAAGCGCCTGATCGTCGGCGGCCTCGAGCGCGTCTACGAGATCGGCAAGGACTTCCGGAACGAGGGCGTCTCGTTCAAGCACAATCCGGAGTTCACGATGCTCGAGTGGTACGAGG
>DATAPC010000128.1:0-7188 GCA_036265415.1 Gaiella sp. | reverse complement strand
CGCCGCTGTGATCGCCGGAGTCACGGTCGCCCGTCGGGAATGAGGCGGGCCGCGCGCGGGATGTCCTCGCGCTCCGCTCTGGCCGGCAAGTGGGGGGCTGGGAGGTCGCGGAAGGCCTGAGCGACGACGTCGTGACGCGCCTTCAGGCGCTCGACCACGCCCTGGACCAGGTAGAGCGGCGGATCGGGATGCGCCTCGTCGTACCGGCGCAGCTCGCGGGAGAACGCGGGCGCGCCGAAGCCGAGCGTCCCGAGACCTGCCGCGACGAGCCCTGCCAGGGCAACGGCCGCGGCCGGGATCCACTTGTGGTTCGCGATCGCGTGCAGGTCCGGCGCGCGGTGGCCTGCGAGAGCAATCGAGAGCCGGGGTCGTGGACTTGACCTGCCGCCTCGTCGCGCAGGAGCGACGTGGCGAGGCGAATACGCTGTCGGGCGTGACCGAGCTTCCCCGGCGCGTCCTCGTGGTCGGCCTCGCGCGCTCGGGCAGCGCGGCCGCCGCGGCTCTTGCCGAGGGTGGCGCCGACGTCGTCGCCTACGATGCAGACCCAGCGGTGGACGCCTCGCGGGTCCGCGGCGCGGTCGGGCTGGGCGAGTGGGATCCGACGTTGCTCGAGGGCGTCGATCTCGTCGTCAAGAGCCCGGGGGTTCCGTCCGGGGCACCACCGGTGGCGGCAGCGCGTGGACGCGGGATCCCGGTGGTCTCCGAGATCGAGCTGGGTGCGCGCCTTCTCGCGAATCCGCTCGTCGGCGTCACCGGCACGAACGGCAAGACGACGACGACCGCGCTGCTCGGTGCGATGCTCGCGGCCGGCGGCCTGCCGGTGGAGGTCGCGGGCAACATCGGCCGCCCGCTCACGTCGCTGGTCGGTGCCGTCGAGCCCGACGCCTGGATCGTCTGCGAGCTCTCCTCGTTCCAGCTCGAGGACGTGGAGACGCTTCGGCCGCAGGTCGCCGTCCTGACGAACCTCGAGCCCGACCACCTCGATCGCCACGGCGACTTCGCGGCCTACCAGCGCGCCAAGCTCCGCATCTTCGAGCGCCAGGAGGATGACGACGTCGCGGTGCTGCCGCGAGGCTTCGGCGCCGTCCCGGGTACGGCGCGCCGCCTGGAGTTCGCAGCCGCCGATCCGCTCCCGGCCGAGCCGCGGATTCCTGGCGCGCACAACCGGGAGAACGCAGCCGCCGCGACGGCCGCCGCACGGGCGATCGGCGTGCCCGACGAGGCGATCGCCGCGGCGCTGTCGGCGTTTCCGGGGGTCGAGCATCGCATCGAGGAGGTCGCGACGGTCGAGGGAGTCCTCTACGTCAACGACTCGAAGGCGACGAACGCCGCAGCGGCACGTCGCGCGCTCGCGGCCTTCCCGGGCCGCCGCAAGCACGTGATCCTCGGCGGCCGCGGCAAGGCGGAGCCGTACGATGCGCTCGCTGCGGCGTTCGAGCCCGGAGACCGCGCGTACCTCATCGGGGAGTCGGCCGGTGACCTGGCGACCGCACTGGCGGAGGCCGGGGTCCCGTTCGACAGCGCGGAGACGCTGCAGCGGGCCCTCGCGCACGCCTCGACCGAGGCGGCTCCGGACGACGTCGTCCTGCTGTCCCCGGCGTGCGCGTCGTTCGACCAGTTCACGAGCTTCGAGCACCGCGGGGAGGAGTTCCGGCGGCTCGTGCAGAAGCTTCCGGGGTGGGGACTCCACGACGCGCGGACCGAGGGCAGCTCGAGCAGCGGCTGCTGATCCTCGTCACGCTCGGGCTCGTCGCGTTCGGGCTCGTCATGGTCTTCAGCGCCACCTCGGCCTCGGCGGCGCTCGGCGCGGGCGACCCGATGCGGTTCCTCGTCAAGCAGGGTCTCTACGCCGGAGCCGGGCTTGTCCTGCTCGCCGTCTTCACGCGCGTCGACTACCACGTGCTGCGCCCGCTCGCGCCGCTGCTTCTCGTCGTCGCCTTCCTCGCGTGCTTCGCGGTGCTCGCTGTCGCGCCGTCGATCAACGGCGCCCACCGCTGGTTCGTCGTCGGGCCCGTCAGCGTGCAGCCGGCGGAGCTCGCGAAGCTGGCGGTGCTGCTGTGGGCGTGCGCCGTCCTCTCGCGCCGGCCGGCACCGAGGACGCTCGGCGAGCTGATGAAGCCGGTCGGGATCGTCGTCGTCCTCTTCGGCGGGATCATCGTGATCGAACCGGACCTCGGGACGACGATCTCGCTCTTCGTGATGATCGCCGGGATCCTGCTCGTCTCGGGCGTGCGGTTCCGGCTCTTCGCGCTCGCCACGAGCCTCGCGCTCGGCGCCGGGCTGCTCGCGATCTGGATGGAGCCCTACCGCCGCGAACGCGTCTTCAGCTTCCTCGACCCGTGGAAGGACGCGCAGGGAGCGGGCTTCCAGAACGTGCAGGCGATCATCGGCATGGGCTCGGGCGGCATCACGGGCGAGGGCCTCGGCCAGGGGATCCAGAAGGTCAACTTCCTCCCGGAGGCGCACACGGACATGATCTTCGCCGTCGTCGGCGAGGAGCTCGGCTTCGTGGGCTCGTCGCTCGTGATCGCGGCGTTCACCGTGTTCGCCTGGGCGGGCTTCCGCATCGCGCTGCAGTGCCGTGACCCGTTCGGGAAGCGGCTCGCGGCGGGGATCACGACACTCGTCTGCGGTCAGGCGGCCGTCAATCTCGCCGCCGTGCTCGGAATGGCTCCGCTCACGGGGATCCCGCTGCCGTTCGTCTCCTACGGCGGCTCGTCCCTGCTCGTGCTCCTCTGCGCCGTCGGCGTGCTCCTTAACATCGCGGTGAATGAGCGCGTCGTCGAAGCTCGCGTGCGTGATCGCGGCCGGGGGAACGGCCGGGCACGTTCGCCCCGCTCTCGCGGTCGGGGAAGCTCTCCGCGAGCGCGGGGTGACGGTGACGTTCGCCGGCACGCCCGACCGCGTCGAGTCGCGGCTGGTGCCTGAGGCGGGCTTCCCGCTCGACACGTTCCCGGTCTCGGGCCTGCCGAGGAAGCCGAGCGCCGCGCAACTCCGCGCCGCCTGGCGCGCGGCAGCCGCTCCGGCCCACTGTCTCCGGATCCTGGCGCGGCGCCGCCCCGACGTCGTCCTCGGCGCCGGCGGCTACGTTGCCGGGCCAATGGTGCTCGCCGCCCGCCTGCGGGGGATTCCCGCGGCGCTGACGGAGGCCGACGCGCACCTCGGCCTCGCGAACCGCCTCGCAGCCCCGTTCGCCCGGCGGCTCTTCCTCGCGTACGAGATCCCCGGGCGCAACGGAGCCAAGGTCCGGATCGTCGGGCGCCCGATCCCCGTCGCGCACCGTGGCTCGACGAAGGAGGAGGGACGGCGGCGCTTCGGCCTCTCCGCCGACGAGCACGTCGTTGCGGTCTTCGGCGCGCTCGCGGGCGCACGCTCGCTCAACGAGATGGCTGTCGCGGCGTGGGCCGACGGCGGGCCGCAGGTGCTCCACGTCTGCGGCGAGCGCGACTTCGCCGCGCTCCGTGGCCGCGTCGAGCGGGCCGGCTATGTCCTCGTCCCGCAGACCGACCACTTCGGCGACGCGCTGGCCGCCGCCGACGTCGCCGTCTCGCGCGCCGGCGGCACCGTGTGGGAGCTCGCAGCCGCAGGCACGCCGGCGATCCTCGTCCCCTATCCTTACGCCACCGGCGACCACCAGGCGCTCAACGCGCGACACTTCGAGCACGGGGGCGGCGCCGTCGTCGTGCCCGACGCCGAGGTCGACCGCGTTCCTGCGCTCGTCGCCGAGCTGCTCGCGGATCCTCGGCGGCTCGGGTCGATGCGCGCGGCGATGCTCGCTCTCGCCCGTCCGGATGCGGCGGACGTCGTCGCCGACGAGCTCGTGGCCCTCGCGGGCGGCGGGCGGTGACCCGGTGACGGGCGACGAGACGCCCCTGGCGGGCCGCCGGCTCTACTTCGTCGGGATCGGCGGCTCCGGGATGTCGGCGTACGCGAACATCGCGCGCGCGTGGGGCGCGGAGGTCAGCGGGTGGGACGCGCAGGAGACGATCTTCAGCCGGACGCTCGACGGCGTCGACGTCGATCTGGGCGGAGAGCCCGCGCCGCCCGACGGGTACGAGGTGATCGTGTCGACGGCCCACCGCACGCGGATCGACGGCACGCCCAGGGCGGCGTTCCTTGCCGAGCTCGTCGCGGCCCGGCCGTCGATCGTCGTCACGGGTGCGCACGGCAAGACCACGACCACGGCGATGATCGCCGTCGCCCTGCGCGAGGCGGGCAACGACCCCGCGTGGATCGTCGGCGGGGTCGTGCCGCAGCTCGGCGGCAACGCCGGCAGCGGTGGCGGCTGGCTCGTGGTCGAGGGCGACGAGTCCGACCGCTCCGCGTTCGCGCTTCGCCCTCGGATCGCGGTCGTCACGAACGTCGAGCTCGACCACCACGCGGCGTACGGGTCGACCGCCGAGCTCCAGGCGGCGATCGACGAGTGGCTGGTCGAGGTGCCGGAGGTCGTGCGCGGCTGGGAGCTCGACCCGGTCTCGTTCCCGCTCGCGGTGCCCGGCGAGCACAACCGCAGGAACGCCGCGGCCGCGAGAGAGGCGCTCGTGCGGGCCGGCGTCGAGCCCGCCGCGGCCGAGACGGCGCTCGCTCGATTCGCGGGGACGGAGCGTCGCCTCGAGCTCGTCGGCGAGCGCGGCGGCGTCCGCGTCATCGACGACTACGGCCACAACCCGACCGAGGTCCGCGCGGCACTCGAGACCGTGAGGACCGACACCGAACGACGGCTCGTCGCGATCTACGTCCCGCACGTCGTCGAGCGCACCCGTCACCTGCACCGGGAGCTCGGCGAGGCGCTCGGGCTCGCCGACGTCGCGATCGTGACCGACTTCGTGGGTCGCCGCGACGCGCCGCGCGAGGGAGTCACGGGGCGTCTCGTCGTCGACGACGTGCCCGACCCGACCCGTCGCGTGTGGGCTCCGACGCTCGACGACGCGAGCACGCTCGCCCTCGCGCTCGTGCGCCCGGGTGACGTCGTCCTGACGCTCGGCGTCGGTGAGCCGTGGCGGGTCGCCCGCGCGATCGTGGACGCCCTCCCGAACGGGACGACGGAGGCCTGAGGCCGACGTGGACCTCGAGAGCGGATATGTGCTGTCGAGGTCGACCACGATCGGAACGGGCGGACCGGCGACGGCATTCGCGCGGCCGCAGTCGCTCGCAGCGCTCGAGGAGGCGCTCGCATGGGCGGACGAGCGTGGTCTCACGGTCCTCACTCTCGGGCTCGGCTCCAACGTGCTCGTCGCCGACGAGGGGGTCGACGCACTGGTGCTGCGTCTCGAGGGCGACCTCGCCGCCGTCGAGGTCGACGGAGAGCTGCTGCGGGCAGGGGGCGGCGCGACCAACGCCGTCTGCCTCCACCGCGCGCGGGCCGCCGGCCTCGGCGGGCTCGAGTTCGCCTGCGCGATCCCGGGCACGGCCGGCGGCGGGGTGCGGATGAACGCCGGCGCGTACGGCTCCGACTGGTCGGCGATCCTCGAGCGCGCGCTCGTCGTCTCGGCGGACGGGAGCGGCTGGCTCACGCCCGGCGAGCTCGGCCTCACCTACCGGCATTCCGACCTGCGGCCGCGTGACGTCGTCGCCCGGGTCGAATACCGGCTCGCGCCGCGGGCGGTCGAGGAGATCAAGGCCGACGTGTCGGAGCTCGTCGCCCGGCGCAAGGCGACGCAGCCGACCAACAAGCGGACGTTCGGTTCCGTCTTCAAGAATCCGCCGGGCGAGCTCGGCGCCGGCCGCATGCTCGAGCTCTGCGGTCTCAAGGGGCACCGGATCGGCGGCGCGGTGATCTCGCCTCGGCATGCCAACTTCATCGAGAACGTCGACGGTGCGACGACGGCCGACTGCCTCGCCCTCATCGGTGAGGCCCGGCGCCGCGCGCGCGAGGAGTTCGGCGCCGACCTCCTGCACGAAGTCGTCTTGATCGGGCTCTAGGCTCTCCTCCGGAGGAGTGCGGAGCGGCAGGGCGAAGCCCGTCCCGTGGCCGGACGGGGACGAGCAGGGCGACCGCAGCGCCCCCGTGCGCGCACGGCGAGCGTCGTCGTCCCGTTCCCGCGCACGGCACCGGGCGATCGCCTCCAGTTCGGCCCGCTCGTCCCGTCTGGCCGCTCGCTGCTCGTCGGCTTCGCCGTTCTCGGCGCGGTGCTGCTCGCGATCGTCGCGGCGCGCGAGACGCCGCTCTTCGCCGTCCGGGACATCTCCGTCGGCGGTGCGTCGCCGGGGGTCGAGAGCCAGGTGAGGAAGGCGCTTCGCGAACGGGCCGGATCGAGCCTCGTCGCGCTCGACCTCGACGCAGCTCGCTCGGACGTCGCCGCGTTGCCGACGGTGGCGTCCGTGGCGTTCGACCGCGCATATCCCCACACGCTGCGTGTGACGATCGTCCCCGAGCGGCCCGTCGCCGTCGTCCGGCAGGCCGCCGACTCGTATCTCGTCTCGGAGCGTGGGAGGGTGATCGCCCGCGTCGAGCGGACGGCACAGCCGGCGCTGGCCCGGATCTGGGTCAAGCGCGATGTCCGGCTCGACCCCGGCGGCCTCGTCGACGGCGACCTCCTCACCGCCGTAGGGGCGGTCGCGCCGCTCGCCGACGGCCGGTTCCCGAGCCGCGTCGTCTCCGTCGCGACCGCCAACGGCCTGACGCTCCGCCTCCGCTCGGGGCTCGAGCTCCGGCTCGGCGACACGCATGACGTCGATCTCAAACTGGCCGTCGCGGCGCGCGTCCTGCGCGTGCTCCCGTCTGGCTCCGGCTACCTCGACGTCAGCGTCCCGGACCGGCCCGTCGCGGGCCCGCCGGGGCTGGACTCTCAGGTCGAGGTCGAGAGTACGGCCTCCAGTGGGGGTTGAGGCTTCCGTTGACAATGTCGACAAGGAGACCGTACCCTGGCTCCGAATCGAGGATTCCAGGCATTTCGTAGCTCGATGAGAGCTTGACCCTCAGGCAGGTCGAGATGAGCACCCAGAACGGGAACTACCTCGCAGTGATCAAGGTCGTCGGCGTCGGCGGCGGCGGCACCAACGCGGTCAACCGGATGGTCGAGTCCGGTCTCACCGGCGTCGAGTTCATCGCCGTCAACACGGACGCGCAGGCGCTGCTCGACACGGACGCCGACGTCAAGATCCACATCGGCTCGAAGGCGACCCGCGGCCTCGGCGCCGGCGCGAACCCCGAGGTGGGGCTCGCCGCCGCGCAGGAGAGCCGCGACG
>DATAPC010000127.1:0-5278 GCA_036265415.1 Gaiella sp. | reverse complement strand
TCAGTTCTGCGCTCACGCCGAGCGCAGCGAATGTGTCCTGCGACATGTGACTCCTGTGTTGGTGTGAATCTGACTCGAGACCTACGACACTCGAGCCCACGAGGAGTCGAACGAAGCGGATCTCACGGGCCGACGTCGTGTCGACCGTTCCCGAAAGGTAGCAGCCGGGTCGGTCGCCGCCCGCACGGGTAGGCTCGACGCGTGCCCCCGATCTCGTTCGCCAGAGGCGCTCCGTCACCGGCCTGCCTGGATCCGGAGCTTGTCTCCGACTGCGCGCGTGTCGTGCTGGAGCGGGACGGCACGACGATCCTCTCCTACGGGACCGGCGGCGGCTACGGGCCGCTCCGCGAGGCGCTCGCGCGACGTCACGACGTCGATCCGGCCCGCGTGTTCCTCACGACCGGTGGGCTCCAGGGATTCGTCTTCTACTCGGCCGTGCAGCTCGCGCGGCGCCCCGGCCGCGTGCTCGTCGAGGGGCCGACGTATGACCGCCCGCTCAAGCTGCTGCGCTGGCAGGGCGTGGACGTCGTCGCGCTGCCCATGGACGACGAGGGCCTCGTCCCCGACGCGCTCGAGGCCGAGCTCGAGCGGGGAGGCGAGGTGTCGTTCCTCTACACGATCCCCACCTTCCAGAACCCGAGCGGCCGCACGGTCGGAGAGCGGCGCCGGCTGCGGATCACCGAGCTCTCGCGGGGCTACGGCCTCGACGTCCTCGAGGACGACCCGTATGGGCTCGTTCGCTACGAGGGGATCGCTCCGCCGCGCCTGCACGCCCTCGAGGGAGGGGAGCGTGTGACGTTCACGTCCTCCTTCTCGAAGACCGTCGCGCCCGGACTGCGCGTCGGCTGGTTCGTCGTCCCGGAGATGCTCGTCCCGGCCTTCGACGAGCGGGCCGTGTCGACGTACATCTCGCCGCCGCTGCTCACCCAGGCGATCGTGCACGAGCTCTTCGAGCGCAAGGCGTTCAGGCCGAACCTCGACCGGATCCGAGGCATCCTGCAGAAGCAGCGCGACGCGATGCTCAGCGCGCTCGACGAGGGGCTCGCGGGCCGTGCGACATGGAGCCGGCCGGAGGGCGGCTACTTCCTCTGGGTGGACTTCGCCGAGGACGTGGATGCGGGCGATCTGCTCACGCGCGCGACCGAGGCGGGCGTGACGTTCGTCCGTGGCGCGGACTTCTTCCCGGCCGGCTCGGGCGGCACGAGCTCGGCGCGGCTCGCCTTCTCCTACGAGCCGCCCGAGCGGATCGCGGAGGGCGTGCGGATCCTCGCCGGCCTGCTGTAGCTACCGGCGGCGGCTGCGCCACCAGCGCGGCCCGATGACCGCGAGTGCCGCCCCCAACGCCATGCTCAGCAGGATGAGCCACGGCAGGCGGGTGTTGACCGTGAAGAGGACGAAGTCGATCGACTGCTTGTGGTCGTTGAGCAGGAGGAACGCGAGCGCGTACAGCGCGATCGCGACCCACAGCACCATCTTCCACGGGATTCCGCGACTCTGTGTCCGGGCACGGTCGTCCCCGGGCGGAACCGGTGCGTTGCTCACGCGGCGATCTTATGCGCCTGCGGCGTGCGCGACCTGCTGAAGAGGCGCGCGAACGATCAGCCGCGGCTGCGCCGACGGCATCAGGCGCGCCGTGGCGGCCCGGAACGTGGGGCACGGCGTGTTACCGGGGAGGGCGCAGAGCCCCTCTTTCCGGAAGTAGCAGTCCTCGCACGTCGCGACAGCTCGCTTGCTCATGTCCCCTCTGTTCCCCTTGCCCTGACCGCCTGCTGGACAGCGGGCATTGTGGCTCCCACCGACACCCTGTGCAACCCCCTCGTGTGCGAAAAAGCCGCATTTTGCGTCTGTCGCCCTTCCTGGCGAAATACCTGCAAATGGCTCATTTCCGACGGAGCGTTTCCAGTGCGTGCAACGCCTGTTCAAAACTCTCCACAGGGACGACCCGCAAGCCCCCTGCATACCGCCGCGCCGTCGCCGCGTTTTCCCCAGCCGGGACGAGGAACACGTCGGCTCCGGACGAGCGCACCCCGTAGGTCTTCTGCTTGATCCCGCCGACCGATCCGACGCTTCCGTCGAGCTCGATCTCGCCCGTGGCGGCCACGCGGTTGCCGCCGTCGACGTCGTTGCCGAGCTCCTGGTAGATCTGGAGCGCGAACGGGAGCCCCGCAGACGGGCCGCCGACGTTGCCGAGGTCGATATCGACCTTCACGGGGAGGCGGATCGTCGCCTGCTGCGCGACGCGGATCCCGATGATCGCCTTCGCGGCGTCCTCGGGCGAGGCCACGGTGGTCACGGTGCGCTCGAGCGTCTTCCCGTCCCGGCGCAGCCGCACCGCGACGTCGTCGCCCGGGCGCACGGTTGCCGTTGCGCGACGAAGCTCGCCGATGGTCGACGTCGGCTTCCCGGCCGCACGCACGATCACGTCTCCACTCTCGAGCACCTTCGCCGCGGGAACGTCGACGGCGACCGCCTCGACGAGCACCCCGTGCGGCGTCGTCGTGACGTCGAGACCGCCGGCACGGAGCGCCACGGCGGCCGCGACCTGCTCCGAGCGGTTCATCTCCACGCGGGCTTCCGCGATCCGGTCGCGAAAGCTCTCGCCGGGCGCCGTGACCGCGTGTGCGGGAACGAGCGACGCGCCGTCGGGCCGCAGGAACGGAAGCACCCGCTCGAGCCAGCGGACCTTCCGCACCGTGACGTCGACGTAGTAGATCCCGCCCGGCCCTCCGGGATCCTGCCTGCCCTGGACGGCGACCTTGCTCGCGACGGGGTGGGCGCCGTTCGGGACGTACAGGTAGTCACCCGCCGGGACGGTCGCCGCGAGGAGCACGACCACCACGAGCAGCGCCGCGCCCGCGAGCGCGAGCCAGCGCGGTGTCGAGGCTCTCACAGCAGACCGCGGGTGAGGCCGCCGTCGACCGGGATCACCGCGCCCGTGACGTACCCGGCCCGGTCGGAGGCGAGGAAGGCGACGACCGCCGCGATCTCGGCCGGTGTTCCGACGCGGCGCAGCGGAACGTGCTCGAGATCTGCGGCCGGCGGGCCGTCGGCGCCGTAGACCGCGCGCAGGCGGTCTGTGTCGATCCGACCGGGTGCGATCGTGTTGACGGTCACCCCGTCCGGGCCGATCTCGCGGGCGAGCGTCTTCAGCCAGCCGACGACTCCCGGCCGCACAGCGTTCGAGAGCGCGAGATTCCCGAGCGGCTCCCGCACGGACGACGACTCGATCGCGACGATGCGTCCCCGGCCGCTCTCCCGGAGGTGTGGGAGACAGCGTCCGACGAGCGTGACATGCGAGCTGAGCAGCAGCGCGACGGCGTCCTCGACCGACTCCGCGGTCAGCTCGGTCGCGGTGCCGGCCGGCGGGCCGCCGCCGTTCAGGACGAGGACGTCGATGCCGCCGAACGCGCCGACGGTCGCCTGGACGAGCCGCTCGAGGTGCTGTGGGATGGTGACGTCACCCTGGACCGGCAGGGCGCCGATCCGCTCGGCCTCGCGCTCGAGCAGCTCGCGCCGTCGCGCGAACATGGCGACGTTCGCGCCCTCGGCGGCGAGCGCCTCGGCGACCGCGAGGCCCATGCCGGACGAGGCGCCGCAGACGATCGCCGTCCGTCCGGCCAGCCCGAGCTCCATGGCGGCGAAGCGTACCCCTGCCGGTGTTGAGCACCCGTGAAGGGGCGGGACGGGTGGCCGGGCGAGCTACGAGGTCGTCGTCAGCACGCCCACGACCTCGCGCACCGCGGCCGCCGACTCGCGCACCATCTTCTTCTCCTGCGCGCTCAGCTTCAGCTTGACGATCTCCTCGACACCGCCCGCCCCGAGCCGCACGGGGACGCCCATGTACAGGCCCTCGACCCCGTACTCGCCCTCGAGCAGCGCGGTGCAGGGCAGGACGCGCTTCTGGTCGAGGCAGATCGCGTCCACCATCTGCGCGGCCGCTGCACCGGGCGCGTACCAGGCGGAGGTGCCGAGCAGCGAGACGAGCTCGCCGCCGCCCTTCCGCGTGCGCTCGACCATCTTCCCGATCTTCCCCCTGGTGGTGAGCTGCTCCAGCGGCACGCCGCCGACGGTCGTCGCGGAGACGACCGGGACCATCTGGTCGCCGTGCCCGCCGAGCACCATGGCCTGCACGTCCTTCACCGACGAGCCGGTCTCCCAGGCGATGAACGCCGAGAACCGTGCGGTGTCGAGGATCCCGGCCATGCCCACGACGCGCTCCTTCGGGAACCCGGACACGGCCTGTGCGACGTGGCACATCGCGTCGAGCGGGTTCGAGACCACGACGATGACGGACTTGGGGGAGCGGCGCGCGATCTCCTTGGTCACAGACGCCACGATCGCCTCGTTCGTCGTCACGAGGTCGTCGCGGCTCATGCCGGGAGAGCGCGGCTTGCCGGCCGTGACGACGACGACGTCGGAGCCCTTCGTCTCGTCGTAGCGCTCGCTGCCGACGATCACGGGCTCGTACCCGGTGACCGACGCCATCTGGTTCATGTCGAGCGCCTTGCCGGCGGCGAAGTTCGGGAGGATGTCGACGAGGACCACGTCCGCGTAGTCGCGCCGCGCCACCTCGAGCGCGCACGTCGCGCCGACGTTCCCCGCCCCGACGACGGTGACCTTCTTCCTGCCGTTCACGTTGTTCTCCTTGGTCGAGCGCCGGCCGCGTCAGGCGAGCCGCGCGATGATGGCGTCCGCGTACTCGGACGTGCCGACCGCGGACGGGTCGTCGCGGGTCGGCTTCAGGTCGTAGGTCACGCTCTTGCCCTCGGCGATCACCGCTGCGACCGCGGCTTCGAGCCGTTCGGCCGCGTCGCGCTCGCCGAGGTGGTCGAGCATCAGCTTCCCGGAGAGGATCATCGCCGTGGGGTTGACCCGGTTCAGGCCGGTGTACTTGGGCGCGGACCCGTGCGTCGCCTCGAAGACCGCCGCCTCGGTGCCGATGTTCGCGCCGGGCGCGACGCCGAGCCCGCCCACGAGTCCGGCGGTCAGATCGCTGACGATGTCGCCGTAGAGGTTCGGCAGGACGAGCACGTCGAACTCCTCGGGCCGCTGGACGAGGCCCATGCAGAGCGCGTCGACGAGCGTCTCCCAGGCCTCGATCTCCGGATAGTCCTTCGCGACCTCCCGGAACACTGCCAGGAACAGCCCGTCGGTGTGCTTCATGATGTTCGCCTTCGTGATGCACGAGACGCGGCGCCGCTCGTTCGCCTTCGCGTACTCGAACCCGAAGCGGATGATCCGCTCCGAGCCCTCGGGGCTGAGGGGCTTGATCGAGATG
>DATAPC010000126.1:0-6564 GCA_036265415.1 Gaiella sp. | reverse complement strand
CGCCTGCTCCTCGCGGCCCGCGGCGTCGAATGCCTCCATCGCCTCGACGCGCTTCTTGCGCTCGCGCTGCAGCACCTGGAGCGACTCCTCGTCCGAGAGCGAGCGCTGAAGGTCCTTCTCCGCCGCGCGAAGCGCGTTGAGGAGCAGCGCGAGCGCGTCGCGGCGCGCGTCGTCGCGGGCGCGGCGCGCGCCCTTGAGCTGATCCTCGATCTCGGCGATCACGGTCATTCGAATCCGGGCAGGCTAGCGCCCCCGAGAACGTGCCAGTGCAGGTGGAACACGGTCTGGCCGCCGCCGGGGCCCACGTTGACGATCACGCGGTAGTCCTCCAGCCCCGCGTGCGCCGCGGTCTCCGCCACGAACTCGAGCATCCGCTTCGCCTCCTCGGGCTCGAACACGCCGACGTCGCGGAACGTGTCGGCATGGCGCTCGGGCAGCACGAGCAGGTGGATCGGCGCCTTCGGCGCGATGTCGCGGATCGCGACGAACCCGTCCGCGCGGTGGACGTGGTCGCCCTCGCGGACGAGCCGGCAGAAGAGGCAGTCCTCAGGCGGCAACCGCGAGCACCCCCTCGTCCCCCACCCCGACCGCACGCGCCGCCACGAACGAGCCGACCGCCGCGTCGACGAGCCACGGTGTGTAGTCGTCCGCGTAGCCGCGGCCGAGGCGATCGACGAGCACCCGGTCGGTCGACCCGACGCGGCTCGCCCAGCGCCGTCGGCAGAGCTCGTCCGAGAGCGCGCGCAGCCGCGCGCCGCGCTCGCGCTTGACGGCGGCCGGAACGGTGTCCTCGGCCGCCGTCCGCGTGCCCGGCCGCGGCGAGTAGGGAAAGACGTGTACCTTCGTCATCCCGAGACGCTCGACGAGGGCGAGCGTCCGCTCGAAGGCGTCGTCGTCCTCCCCCGGGAAGCCGACGATGACGTCGGTCGTGAGATTCAGGCCCGCGAGCGGTGCGAGGCGGCGCTCGAACCCGTCCGTCGTGTAACGGCGTCCCATCGCGCGCAGCACTCCGTCGTCGCCGGACTGCAGCGGCACGTGGAGGTGCGGCGAGACGGTGGGCGTCTCACGGACGGCGGCGACGAGCTCGGCGTCGACGTGGTTGACCTCGATGGACGAGAGGCGCAGCCGCTCGAGCCCGCGCGTCGAGCCCGCCTCGCGGACGAGCCGCGCGAGCGTATACCCGGCGGCTCGATCGCGGAAGCAGCCGAGGTTGACTCCGGTGAGGACGATCTCGCGGTGGCCCTGCGCCACGCGTCGACGGATCTCCGCCAGCACCGCCGCCGCCGTCCGGCTCCGGGTCGCGCCGCGCACGAGGGGGATCACGCAGAACGCGCACGAGAACGAGCAGCCGTCCTGGATCTTCACGAACGCGCGCACGCGCTCGAGCCGGTGCTCGGCGTTCACGCAGCCGATCGCTCCCACGTCGCCCGCGACGAAGTCGGCGGCCTCGTCGCCCGTCCGGCCCGTGACGACGACGTTCGCAGCGACGCCGGCGAAGGCGTCGTCGAGGTTCGACGCACAGCCGGTGACGTAGACCGACCGTGCCGTGCGCGCGGCCCGCGACGCCGCCTGGCGCGACTTGGAGACTGCCTCGTGCGTGACGCAGCACGTGTTCACGACCACGATCTCGCCGCCGGTGGCGATCTCGCTGTGGCCGTCTGCGAGCAGCCGCTCACGAATCGCCTGGGCGTCGGCGAACGAGACCTTGCAGCCGAGGAATCGCGTGGAGAACGTCGCCATGCGCGGGGAGCCCAAGAGCTTAGACGCACCGCTGCCGAAAAGAGACGTCGTGACGGCCAGGCGATCCGCGGTGGCCCCCGCGCGTCTACCGTTCGCGCTCGCCGTGGTGCACCGCGCAGCCGAGATCCAGGCCTGGCTCGAGCCGCGCGCGGACGAGATGACGGCGCTCGTCGCCCGGCTGGTGGCGCTCGACACCGAGAACCCTCCCGGCCGCGGGCTCGGGACGTGCGGCCGCGTCGTTCGCGACGCGATGGAGAAGCTCGGGCTCGTGGCCGAGCTGATCGACCTGGAGCCGTCGGACGGGCTCGACGAGCCCTGCATCGTCCGCGGCAGTGCCGGTACAGGAGGCAGGACCGTGTACTTCCACGGCCACTTCGACGTCGTCCCGGCTCAGGATCCCGCCCAGCTCGTGCCGCTTCTGAGTGACGGGAGGATCGTCGGGCGCGGGACGGCCGACATGAAGGGCGGGCTCGTGAGCATGCTGTACGGGGCCGCGGCGGTCTCCGAGCTCGGGCTGCCCGACCGCGGGCGGATCGTCCTCCACTTCGTCTGCGACGAGGAGACGGGCAGCGCTCGCGGCGCGCGTCACCTCCGCCGCGCGGGGATGATCGACGCCGGTGCCGTCGCCATGCTCACCGCCGAGCCGACCGGGGGCGCCGTCTGGCATGCGAGCCGCGGCGCGCTCACGCTGCGGGTCGACGTGCGCGGGCGAGAGGCGCACGTTGGCGAGGCGCAGCTCGGCGTGAACGCCTTCGAGGGGATGATCCGGGTCGCCGAGCCGCTCGCGCGGCTGTCCGAGTCCATGCGCGCGCACGGAGGCTCGACCCTCGTGGTCGGCGGCGCCGCCGGTTCGGGCGCGGGCTTCAACGTCGTGCCCGGCTCCGCATGGTTCTCGGTCGACGGGCGCTTCGGACCCGACGAGGACCTCGAGATCCGGCTTGCCCGGCTGATGGAGACGATCGAGCGAGCCGCCGCCGATGCCGGTGCCGAGGTGTCCGTCGAGGTCGTCCAGCGCGAGCCGGCGGCGAGCACGGACGCGTCGCACCCGGTCGCCGAGACGCTCGCTCGATGCGTCGCGGCGGTGGAGGGAGAGCGGCCGCGGTTCGAGCTCTGCCCGGGCGTCCTCGAGACCCGCTGGTACGCGCAGCTCGGGATTCCCGCGCTTGCCTACGGACCGGGGCTGCTCGGAGTCTCCCACGGCCCGGAGGAGTACGTCGAGGAGGCGGCCGTCCGGCGCTGCGCCGCCGTCTATGCGCTCGCCGCCGCGGAGCTGCTCCGCTGACGACGCTCTTCGACCCCGAGGCACACGAGTCCCTCACCGACACGGCATGGGACGCGGAACGGGCGCGCGCCGCGATCCGCGCGATCGTAGCCGAGACCGAGCGCGCCTTCGACGCGGACGGGCTGTGGGCACCGCATCCGCTCGACCAGGAGGACGACTCGCCGCTCACCCGGCCCGCCTCGCTCTATCTCGGCGCGGCGGGCGTCGTGTGGGCGCTCGACGCCCTCGAGCGCTGCGACGCGGCCCACCTCGAGCGCCGCTGGGACGACGTCGCCGTCTCCCTTGCCGACCGCTACCGCGCGGCACCCGACTTTCACGACGTCGGCGTCGTGCCCTCGCTCTGGATGGGCGAGGCGGGGATCCTCCTCGTCGCGCACACGCTCGCCCCGGCGGCATGGCAGGAGGAGCAGCTGCTCGCTGCGGTCGGCGCGAACGCCGCGAACCCGTCGCGCGAGCTGATGTGGGGCTCCCCCGGGACGATGCTCGCAGCCCAGGTGATGCACGAGCGCACCGGGGACGCACGCTGGCGGAGGGCCTGGGAGGCGTCCGCGGAGGAGCTCTGGGCCGCGTGGACGGGCGACCTCTGGGAGCAGGACCTCTACGGGCACAGGGTGCACATCCTCGGCCCGGCACACGGGTTTGCGGGCAACGTCTACGTCCTCGGCCGTGGCGACCTCCTCCCCGCTGCCCGGCGCCCGGAGCTCGAGCGGCGTGCTGTCGCGGCGCTCGCCGCGCACGCGCGGCGAGCGGACGGGCTCGCCCAGTGGCCGCCGAGCGTCGAGCCGAGCAGCGTGCCGCGTCGCACGCAGTGGTGCCACGGCGCGCCCGGGATCGTCGCCTCCCTCGCAGGCCTGGCACCCGGGAACGACGAGCTGACGGAGCTCCTCGTCGCGGGCGGGGAGCTGACATGGCGGGCGGGCCCGCCCCGGAAGGGCGCGAACCTCTGTCACGGCACCGCCGGGAACGGATACGCGTTCCTCAAGCTTCTGGAGCGGACGGGCGACGAGCTCTGGCTCGGCCGCGCGCGTGCCTTCGCGATGCACGCGGTCGACCAGGTCGAGCAGGCGCGCGCGGAGCACGCCCGCGGGCGCCACACGCTCTGGACGGGCGATCCCGGTACCGCCCTGTACGTCGCGAGCTGCGTCGACGCGACCGCGTCGTTTCCGACGCTCGACGTCTTCTGACCGCAGCTAGCGGCCGAGCAGGGGCTCCGCCTCCCGCAGGTACTGGTGGACGAAGGCGATCGCCATGCTGCCCTCGCCGACCGCGGCGGCGACCCGCTTGACGGGGGCGAACCGCACGTCGCCGCACGCGAAGACCCCCGGGACACTCGTCTCGAGCAGGTACGGATCGCGTTCGAGCGGCCAGCGCCCTGCGTGCTGCACGTCGTGGCCGGTGAGCACGTAGCCCTTCGGATCGCGGGCGATCTCGGCGGGGAGCCACGCCGTCTGAGCGTCGGCGCCGATGAAGATGAAGAGGCCGCCGGACGCGAGCCGTGTCGTCTCCCCCGCGGGGCCGTTCCGCACCTCGATCGCCTCGAGCGACGCGTCGCCGTGCGCCGCGACCACCTCGGTTCGCGGCAACACGCCGATGTTGGGCAGGGCCTCGATCTGGTCGACGAGGTAGCGCGACATCGACGCGCCGAGCCCCTCTCCTCGCACGAGCATCGTCACGGTGCGGGCGTGCCGCGAGAAGTGGACCGCGGCCTGCCCAGCCGAGTTGCCGGCCCCCACGACGTGCACGTCGAGCCCGTGCGTGTTCCTCGCCTCGTTCCGAGCGGCGCCGTAGAAGACGCCCTTCCCTTGGAGCCGGTCGAAACCCTCGATCGCGAGACGGCGCCACGCGACGCCGCAGGCCAGGACGATCGTGCGGGCGCGGATCACGTCGCCCGCCTCGAGATGGACGCAACCCGTCGAGGGATCGATCCGCGTGATCGTCCTCGTCACGAGGATCTCCGCGCCGAGCCGGCCCGCCTGCTTGAGTGCCCGCCCCGCGAGCTCGTCTCCGGACACGCCGTCGGGGAAGCCGAGGTAGTTCTCGATCCGGGACGACGTCCCGGCCTGCCCACCCGGCGCCTCGCGCTCGATGACGAGGACGCGGAGCCCCTCCGAGGCGCCGTAGACCGCCGCAGCGAGCCCGGCCGGCCCCGCCCCGACGATGACCACGTCGTACTCGGCCGCCCCGGCCTCCGTCGCGAGCCCGAGCTCTTCTGCGAGACGGCGCAGCTGCGGGCGTAGGACGTCGGCGTCGTCGAGCTCCAGCAGCCCGGCGACCTGCCGGAGCAGTGGCCGGACGACCGTGCCGCCGTCGAGGATCCTGACCGCGGGGAGCTCGTCCGCGCCCGGCAGCGGCCTGCCCCAGATCGCCTCCGCGTCGGGCGCGTCCGGGACGAGCCACTCGAAGGTGACGAGGTTCCGGTCGAGAAACCGCCGGAGGTCGGCGCAGGACGGGTCGAAGCGGCTGCCGAGGACGATCGCACGGGGCCGCGAGGGGGCGGCGGCGAGGCCCTGAAGGCCTCTCGAGCCGCTCATCCGCTCGCGCGCGAGCCTCCCGACCTCCTCCGCGAGCGCGGGCACCACGGCGGCGAGCGCGTGGTAGTCGTGCGGCTCGATGCGCATCACGCGCGTCGGCTCCGCCGCGCGGAATCCGACCGGGAACACGGTGCCCAGGGTGATGGGCACCTCGCCGAACACCTCCCCGGGCTCACGGCCGCCGACGACCTCTTCCACCCCGTCCGCGAACCGAACTGCCTCGATCCGCCCCTCGAGCAGGCCGAAGATCGCCCGCTCGGAGCCTTGATGGGCGGCGAACTCCCCCGGGAGCAGGCTGACGTCCGCCGCTGCACGGGCGAGCCTCTCCCGCTGGCCGACGTCGAGGCCGGCGAAGATCCCGATGCCGCCGACGTCTTCCGGCGTGATCACCGGCGACGGCCCCTCGCCGCCCAGGCACCGGCGGTGAGGACGAACGGCGGCTCCGAAAGGCGGGCCCGGCACGCATCGCGCAAGGTCGCGCGACGCTCCGGATCCAGCCGCGACGTGTAGCCGCCCGCCGGCCCGACGCCGAGCTCGAAGGGCTCCCACCACTCCTCGAACGTCGGATGCTCGACGGCCACCGAGAGAAGCGTCTCCTCGACGTCGTGGAGCCCAGCCTCGGCGAAGAGCCTGCTGAGATCGCCTTCGCGCGCCCCCGGGAGGAGTGATTCGTCCTCGGCGTCGGGGTCGAGCGCGTGCGCCGCGTCCCAGAAGACACTGAGCGGCCCGCGGCCTCCGGCATGGTCCCAGACGCACGCCGCGACGAGACCGCTGTCTCGCGTGACGCGGCCCATCTCGCGGATTCCCGCGACCGGGTCGCTCATGAAGTGGACGACGAGCTGCGCGAGCGCCGCGTCGAAGGCGCCGTCCTGGAAGGGCAGCGCTTCGGCCGCCCCGCGCACCACGTCGACCTCCGGGTGGCGCTCCCGCGCAGCCTCGACGAACGGTTCCGACGGGTCGACCGCCGTGACGGCCGTCGAGCCGAGCAGGCGCACGAGCTCCGTGGTGAGC
>DATAPC010000125.1:0-2180 GCA_036265415.1 Gaiella sp. | reverse complement strand
TCCTCGCTGCCGGTCTCCGGCGGCTCGGGACCGGCCTTGCCGACCGTCGCGTCGCGCTGTCCGTCGTCGCGCTCGTCCCGCTGCTGCTCGGGGGCGTGATCCTGACGCGCTTCGACCTCGTTCCTGCGGCAACCGTCGCGGGGGCGATGCTCCTGCTGGTCTCGGGCAGGCTCCGCGCCGGCGCCTTCGTCATCGGCATCGGAATCGCGGTCAAGCTCTACCCGGCCGTCCTCGTGCCGCTCGTCGGGATCGTCGCGTGGCGCCGAGGCGGACGACGCGAGCTCGGGTCCGTGCTTGGGCTCGTCGTCGCGCCGATGCTCGTCGTCTACCTCCCGTTCCTCGTCGCGGCTCCGGACGGCGTGCTCGACTCGATCGGCCGTCAGCTGGGCCGGCCACTCCAGATCGAGAGCCTCGGAGCGGGGATGCTGCTCGCGGTGCACCACTCCTTCGGCACCTCGCTCGGGTGGGCGTCGAGCAGCGGGTCGCAGAACCTCACCGGAACCGGCGCCGGCGCGCTTGCCCTGGTACAGGGCATTGCGCAGGTCGCCGGAGTCGTGCTCGTGTGGGCCGCGTTCTGGCGTGGCCCTGCGAGCTCCGAGCGGCTCGTCCGGCACGCGGCCGCCGCGGTCGTCGCATTCGTCGCGCTGAGCAAGGTGCTCTCGCCGCAGTTTCTCGTCTGGCTCGTGCTCCTCGTCCCGCTCGTCGTCGCGGCCCGAGGCCGCGCGCCGCTCTGGCTGCTGACAGCCGCGTGCGCCGTCACAGCGGTCTGGTTCCCGGCCCGCTACTGGGAGCTCGTCAAGGAGTTCGACCCGCTCGCGTCCTGGCTCGTCCTCGTCCGCGCCGTCCTGCTGCTCGTCCTGCTCGCGGTGCTCATGTGGCCGGCCAGGGAACGCGCACCGGCTCGATCGCGCTCGCCCGTCCCGTCGCCGGATCGCATGTGACGAGCGCGCCCTCGAGGCGCACGCCGTCGGAGGCAGTCTCGAAGCGGACGGGCATCCCGGTCCGCATCCGTCGGATGGCGAGCTCGGTGCGAACGCCGATCACCGAGTCGTGGGGGCCCGTCATCCCGACGTCGGTGAGCGCCGCGGTTCCGCCGGGCAGCACGCGCGCGTCGGAGGTCTGGACGTGCGTGTGCGTCCCGAGCACCGCGGTCACGCGGCCGTCGAGCCAGGCCGCGAGCGCGACCTTCTCGCTCGTCGCCTCGGCGTGGACGTCGACGACGACCACCGGCGTCGTCTCGCGTGCCTCCTCCACCAGCTCGTCGACGACCTCCCACATGCTGTGCGCGGGATCGAGGAAGAGCGTCCCGAGGAGATTGACGACCGCGACGGGGGTGCCGTCGCGTGCCTCGACCACGGTGAGCCCGCGGCCGGGCGACTCGCTCTGGAAGTTCGCGGGGCGCACGATCGTCGACGACGAGGTCAGATAGGGGCCGATCTCCTCGCGGCGCCACGCATGGTTGCCGAGCGTGAGCGCGTCCGCGCCGGCTGCGAGGAGGCGCTCGGCAAGCCGAGGCGTGATGCCGATGCCGTTGGCGATGTTCTCGCCGTTGACGATGCAGGCGTCGACCTCGAGGCGCTCGCGCAGGTCGGGCAGCAGCGCCTCGACCGCGTCGCGGCCGGGGCGACCCACAACGTCGCCGACGAACAGCAGCCGCACGATTAGGGCAGAGAGCCCGGCGACGGATAGACGGAGATCGAGACGTTGTTGCCGCCGTCCGGGGCGTGGGCGGCGAGCGCCTGCTCCTCGACGGACGCGACGTCGACGGCGGTGCCGAGCTTCGACGAGGCCGCGAGCACGGGCGTCCCGACGGCGATCGACGGGTCGGGCCGGACGTTCATCACGGACACCATCACCGACGGCGACTCCGACGGGCGCAGGTCGATCCGGCTGCCGACACGCTTGCCTCCCACGACGAGGTCGCTGACCGCGATGACCGAGCCCTTCACAGGGGCATACACGTCCGTGCCGGGCGCCGCGCCCACGTCGAGCACGTTCGTCCCGGCGGGGCCGCCCTCGAGCTGGTACCAGCGGGGCGTCTCGCGCCCGCTTCCGGCGATTCGCCGCCAGAGCCGCTCGAGCAGCCCCGCGTTCGCCTGGCGGCCGACCGGCTGCAGCGAGAGCGATCCGTCGCTCGACCCGTGGAAGCCGATCGCGGTCAGCGCGCCGGCTGCGACGGG
>DATAPC010000124.1:0-27569 GCA_036265415.1 Gaiella sp. | reverse complement strand
GGACACGTCGAGGCGTCTCCGAACGGAGGAGGAGACGATGCCCGGGGTGGGCCGGCGACAGCGAGGACGGGACGCCCGGGAGCGAGACCTTCCGCACCATCGTGTTCACGGGTGAGGCGTGAGCGACGAAGCAGAGCTCACCTCGAGCGGCATCCGGAGTACGCGGAGCTCGTGGAGACCCATCCGCCGCCGTGGGACTGACGCGGGGTCGCGGCAGGGGCGCGGCCGGAGGCCTCGCGTTCTCAGGTGATTCACAGCGTCCCCGCGTCGATTCTCAGACGGTTCCCAGGCGCCACAGGCAGTGTTCGAGCGTGAGTGGGCTCCAGGAGAGCGCGAACGGGAGCGTGGCGAGGATCCTCGTCGTCGACGACGAGGGCTCGATCGTCGACGCGGTCGCGACGGCGCTGCGGTACGAGGGGTTCGACGTCGAGGAGGCCGGAACCGGCCGGGAGGCGCTCGCCGCGGTGGCGCGCTTCGACCCGGATCTGATCGTGCTCGACTGGATGCTCCCGGACATCGAGGGCATCGAGGTCGGCCGCCGGCTCCGCGAGCGCGGGCACCGCAACGCGATCCTCTTCCTGACCGCGAAGGACGGCGTCGAGCACAAGGTCGAGGCGCTCAGGGCCGGCGGCGACGACTACGTGACGAAGCCCTTCTCACTCGCCGAGGTGGTGGCCCGGGTCCAGGCGATCCTCCGCCGGACGGCCGGCGACCTCCCCGGCGACGTCCTCCGCTACGAGGACCTCGTCCTGGACGAGGCTCGTCACGAGGTCTTCCGCCGCGACACGCGGCTCCGGCTGACGGCGACGGAGTTCGCGCTCCTCCGCTTCTTCCTGCTCAACCCGAGGCGCGTCCTCTCCAAGGGCCAGATCCTCCAGAACGTCTGGCGCTACGACTTCCGCGGGAACTCGAACGTCGTCGAGACCTACGTCTCGTACCTCCGCCGGAAGCTCGACGCCGCCGGGCCGCCGCTGATCAAGACGGTGCGCCAGGCCGGCTACATGCTGGAGCGATAGGCGTGCTCCAGCGGCTGTCGCTGCGCGCGCGGCTCCTGCTGGCCGTTCTCGCCGTCGCGGCGGTGGGGCTCGTGGCGGCCGACGTCGCGACGTACCGCGCGCTCAGCTCGTTTCTCATCGACCGCACGGACAGCTCGCTGGAAGACAGCGCGCACTCGCTCGGCCGGCGGGGCGGCGAGGGGCCGGCCCCGCCGGGCGTCGCGGTCCAGGTGCGGTCGGCGGGCGGGACGACGGTGCTCGCCACGCTGCCGACGATCGTCCTCCCGGGCCAGGGAGCGCCGTCCCCCGCTCTGCCGGACGCGATCACGCCGCCCGCGAGCGGCGACGACCGGCGGGCCGCCGTCCGGTACTTCACCGTCGCCGGAGAGCACGGCGGGCGCTACCGGGTCCGCGCGTCGCTCGAGCGCGGCGCACGGGCGATGCTCGTCGTCTCGACGTCGCTGCACGACGTGGACTCGACCCTCGACCGGCTCCTGACGATCGAGCTCGTCGTCACCGCCTTCGTGCTCGTGGCGATCGCGGGCCTCGGGCTCTGGCTCGTCCGGCTCGGCCTGCGACCGCTCGACGCGATCGGTGACACGGCCGCTGCGATTGCCGCCGGCGACCTCTCGCGCAGGGTCGAGCGGGCCGAGGACCGAACCGAGATCGGCCGTCTCGGCCTGTCGCTCAACGCGATGCTCGCGCAGATCGAGTCGGCGTTCCGCGCGCGGGAGGCGTCGGAGCGCAAGCTCCGCCGGTTCGTCGCGGACGCATCCCACGAGCTGCGGACGCCGCTTGCAGCGGTGCGCGCGTATGCGGAGCTCTTCGGGCGCGGTGCGGCGACCAGGCCCGACGACCTCGCGCGCTCGCTGACCGGCATCAGCCGGGAGTCCGAGCGCATGAGCCTGCTCGTCGACGATCTCCTCCTCCTCGCGCGTCTCGACGACGGCCGTCCGCTCGCGCGCGACCGCGTCCGCCTCGACGAGGTCGTCGGCGAGGCCGTTGAGACGGCGCACGCCGTCGAGCCGGAGCGTCCGATCGAGCTCGACACCGAGCCCTGCGCGGTGATCGGCGACCGTGACCGGCTGCGCCAGATCGTGGACAACCTGCTCGCGAACGTGCGCGCCCACACGCCGCCCGCGACGCTCGTGTCGGTCTCGGTTCGCCGGCACGACGGCACCGCGGAGATCGCCGTCGGCGACAGCGGGCCCGGGCTCGACGACGAGCATCTCGCACACGTCTTCGAGCGCTTCTACCGGGTCGACTCGTCTCGTGCCCGCGCGACCGGCGGCGGCGTCGGGCTCGGTCTCTCCATCGTCGCCGCGGTTGCCGAGGCGCACGGCGGCGACGTGTCGGTCAGGTCACAGCCGGGCGAGGGTGCGACGTTCGTGATCTCCCTCCCGCTCGCCGAGAGCTGACGGCCGCCTCTACGGAGGGCCACAGGCAGGTCTCAGGCGATTCCCAGGGCGCGGACGCACACTGATCAGGTGATCGTGCACCATTTCCGGAACGGCACGCGCCGCACGGTGGCGCTCGACGGGCCCGTCGGACCGGCCGGGGAGGAGGAACCAGCATGACCGACGATCCGCGCGAGGAGGAGAGACTCACACGACGCGACTCGCTGCTCGGCCTCGGAGGCATCGCGGCGGCCGCTCTCGGTGCCGGCGGCGTGCTGGCAGGACTCGACGGCAGCGACGCGCTAGCCGCCGGGAGCGGGCGGGCGGCGGTCGCCTCCGGGCTCGTCACCTGCGTCCTGACGCCCGAGCTGACCGCAGGGCCGTTCATCCTGGACGACGACAAGGTGCGCCGCGACATCCGCGAGGGCCGGCCGGGAGCGCGGCTCGCGCTCGCGACGACCGTGGTCGACGTGTCGACGTGCAAGCCGCTCCGGGGAGCGGCCGTCGACGTCTGGCACTGCGACGCGGGCGGGACGTACTCCGGCTTCGCGCAGGAGGGGACCCAGGGCGAGTCGTTCATGCGCGGCATCCAGCGAACCGATCGCAGCGGCGTCGCCCGGTTCACGACCGTCTACCCCGGCTGGTACTCGGGTCGCACCGTCCACATCCACGTCCAGGTCTCCGCCGGCGGGAACGTCGTCCACACGGGCCAGCTCTTCTTCCCGGAGCGGCTCACCGACGCCGTCTACCGGCGCGCGCCCTACAGTCGGCGCCCGCACCGGGACACGCGGAACGCCAGCGACTCGATCTTCCGGAACGGCGGCTCGCGCTCGATGCTCACGCTCGCCGAGCAGGGGAGCGGATACGTCGGGCGCATCACGATGGGGATCAGCCGCTCCTAGCCGGACGGCCGGAACTGGCGGCGGCGCGGCGGAGCCCTCCCCGTCGCGGCCGCCGCCGGTCCACATCCCGCGCTACGACACGCGGGTGTCGGAAGAGCCCGTTTACGTCTCGGCCGGGCGGCTGCCGTCCGACGAGGACGTCCGGTCGCTCGTCGACGAGGCGTACCGCCGATACGTCGACGTCGACGCGGGCGAGGTCTCCGACGCCTATCCCGCGTTGAGGCGGGCCTCACCGGCGCTGTTTGGCGTGTGCGTGACGGCCGTCGACGGGCGGGTGCACGCGGCGGGTGACGCCGAGGCCGGGTTCACGATCATGAGCGTCGCGAAGCCGTTCACGTTCGCGCTCGTGTGCGATGCGCTCGGGCCCGACGAGGTACAGCGCCGCGTCGGCGTGAACGCCACCGGCCTCCCGTTCAACGCGCTCGAGGCGGTCGAGCGCGTCGACGACGGCCGCACGAACCCGATGGTGAACCCGGGCGCCATCGCGACCGCGAGCCTTGCCCCCGGAACGGACGTCGACGACCGGTGGCGGTGGGTGTCGGCAGGGCTCTCGCGCTTCGCCGGACGTCAGCTCGAGCTCGAGGACGAGGTCTACGCCTCGGCCTCGGCCACGAACCACCGCAACCGGGAGCTCGCCCGCCTGCTCGAGCGGCGCGGCGCGATTCGCGCGAACGCGCGCGACGCGGTCGACCTCTACACGAGGCAGAGTTGCCTCCGGGTGACCGCGCGCGACCTCGCCGTGATGGGCGCGACGCTCGCCGACGGCGGCGTCAACCCCATCACCAGGGAACGGGTCGTCGCGCCGGACACGTGCCGCTACACGCTCGCGGTGATGACGACGGCGGGCCTCTATCAGACATCCGGCGACTGGCTCTACGACGTCGGCCTGCCCGGCAAGAGCGGCATCGGAGGCGGCATCGTGACGGTCTCGCCGGGGAAGGGCGCACTCGGGACGCTCTCACCCCTGCTCGACGCCGCCGGGAACAGCGTCCGCGGAGCGCTCGCGGCCCGGTTCCTCTCGCGCCGGCTCGGGCTCGACCTCTTCGCCTCGGCGCCCGCCGCCCGTTGAGGGAACCGCCCTAGACTCCTCGGCGATGGCCGAAGCGCCGAGGACGGGCGACGTGCGCTTCCTCTCACGCGTCGCGCGCTGGCCGTTCGACCTCGCCCGCACCCTCGTCCGCGTCGTCCCGGTGGCGATCGACGGCTACTTCCGCGACCGGCTCGGCCAGCACGCCGCCGCGATCGCCTACCGCGTGCTCTTCTCACTCGCGCCGCTCACGATCGTCCTCGTCTCGATCATGGGCGTCGTCCTGCGGAACGACGCCCGGCGGCAGGACGTGATCGACGAGATCGTCGGTTGGCTGCCGGTGACCGAGGAGGGCTCGAACACCGTGGAGGACGCGATCACGCGGCTGGCGAGCCCGACGAGCGTGGTCGGCATCTTCTCGCTGCTCGTGTTCTTCTGGGCCGCGACGGGGATGATGGCATCGCTCCGGACGGGGCTCGAGGCCGCGCTCCGCGTCGAGCGCCGGCGCCCGGCAGCGCGCGGCAAGCTCGTCGACGTGGTCCTCGTCGCCGGGGCGGGGGCGCTCGTGATCGCGATGATCGCAGTGGCCGTCGTGGCGCAGGTCGTGACGCGCTTCGTCGACAGCGCTGCCACGGTGGTCGGTTTCGAGGGCGGTCTGCTGGCCGAGGTGATCCGCGCCGTCGTCCCCATCCTCGTGACGACCGTCGTGGTGATGCTCCTCTACCGGTTCGTGCCCTCGCGCCGCCTCCGTTTCGGCGACACCGTCGCCGGGGGAATCGTCACCGGTGTCCTCCTGCTGGCCATCTCCGCCGCGTCGGCCTACGTCTACGACCGCGTGACCGAGCTGTCGGTCATCTACGGGTCGATCACCGTCGTGCTCGTGTTCCTGTACTCGGTCTACCTCTATGCCTCTGCGGTCCTCTTCGGCGCGGAGGTCGCCGCCGCCTGGTCGGCCCCTCCCGCTGCGGGTCCGCCGGAGCCGGTCATGACGCAGCTGCGGCGCGCAGTCCTCGGGCTCTTCGTCCGACGCGAGCCGCCGTCCCCGCCGGCGGAGTCCCTCGGCGACCCGAAGCGCGGTAGACACGACGGCGCCCTTGGTGAGGGTCGATAATCGATTCAGCTGTCGCGCTGCGACCCCGCGACAGGTCCGCCGTCTCCCAACCCCCAAGGAGCCCGCATGACCGCCGAGGTCGAACCCAGCCGACTCTCCGCGCGGGTCGCGTCGTCGATGCCGCAGCTCGAGGACGAGCTGACGCGTCTCGTGGCGATCCCGTCGGTCTCGGCCCCCGACTACCCGGAGCAGACCCGGCCGGCGCTGCGCGAGGCCCACGAGCTGATCCTCGACCTGCTGCAGGACGCCGGCGTGGAGGAGCTCGACTCGCACCGGCTGCCGAAGACCGCGCCCTTCATCACGGGCGAGATCCCCGCGCCCAGGGGCGCCCCGACCGTACTCCTCTACGGGCACTACGACGTCGTGCCCGCCGGGGACGCGTCGGCGTGGGAGTCGCCCGCGTTCGAGCCGACCGTGCGCGACGGCGCGATGTTCGGCCGCGGGTCGGCGGACTCGAAGTCGAACGTGGTCGCGCACATCGGAGCGCTGCGTGCCTGGGACGGCCGGCCTCCGGTCGGGATCAAGCTCGTGATCGAGGGCCAGGAGGAGGTCGGCAGCGCCCTCAACGCGTATCCGCAGACCCACCCGGAGCTGTTCCGGGCCGACGCGATGCTGATCGCTGACATGGGCAGCGTCCGGCCGGGGCTCCCGACGCTCACGGTCGCCCTGCGCGGCACGGCCATGCCGAGGATCGAGATCGAGACGCTCGTCGGCCCGAAGCACTCCGGCCAGTACGGCGGCGCCGCCCCCGACGCCTTGATCGTGCTCCTGCACGCACTCGCATCGCTCCACGACGAGAACGGCGACGTCGCGGTCGAGGGCCTGCGGCGCGAGGAGTGGACCGGGGCGGGCTACAGCGAGGACGAGTTCCGATCGCTCGCGGAGGTGCTCCCCGGGCTGCCGCTGATCGGGAGCGGCGGCCTCGGCTCCCGGGTGTGGTCCGGCCCCGCGATCACCGTCACGGGGATCGACGTGCCCTCGGTCGACAACGCGCTGAACGCGGTCTCGCCGCGCACGCGTGCGAGCCTCAACGTCCGCGTCCACCCGGAGCAGGACGCCGTCGAGGCGCAGGAGGCCGTCATGCGCCATCTGCGGGAAACGCGTCCCTTCGGAGTCGAGTTGGAGGTCCGCGCCGGTGCGACCGGTAACGGGTTCTCGGCCGACACGTCGGGGCCCGCCTACGGCGCAGCGCGGGCCGCGTTCGACGCCGCGTGGGGCGCCGACCCGTCGTTCGCGGCGACGGGTGGCTCGATCCCGCTCGTCAACGCACTCCACGCCGCGGTGCCCGAGGCGGAGATCCTGCTGCTCGGCACGACCGACGGCTACGCGAACATCCACGCCCCCAACGAGCGGGTGCTCCTGGAGGAGTTCGAGAAAGCGGTCCTCGTCGAGGCCGAGTTCTTCGGCCGCTTCGCCGAGTCGTGGAAGGATGGCTCGTCGTGAGCGAGACGCCGACCCCCGCCGCCGCCCCCGCCGCCGCCCCGCCTCCGGGGAAGACCGTCCTCGAGCGCCTCCTCGACGCGATCGAGCGGGGTGGCAACAAGATGCCGCACCCGGCGATCCTCTTCGCGGCGCTCTGCGTGGCGGTCATCGTGCTCTCGCAGGTCCTCTACTGGTTCGACGTCAAGGCGACGTACGAGGTCGTCAAGCCGCCGGCGGTGCCGACGGAGGAGACCTACTACGGCGGCTCGCAGGAGCCGGTCGACGTCGGCCCGACGGAGCCCGTCCCCCCGGAGGGCTACCGCCTCGTCACCGAGACGGCGACGGTGAAGGGCCTGCTGACCGGCGAGGGCGTGCGCTACCTCTTCACGTCGTTCGTCTCGAACTTCCGGAACTTCTCGGCGATGGCGATCATGCTCGTGGTGATGATCGGGGTCGGGCTCGCCGAGGCGGCCGGGCTGATCTCGTCGCTGATCCGCAAGCTCGTCGGCGTCTCCTCGAGAGGGACGCTGACGTTGATCATCGTGTTCCTGGGGGTGGTGTCGAGCGTCGCCTCCGACGCCGGCTACCTCGTCCTGATACCCCTCGGCGCCGCAGCCTTCAAGAGCGTGGGCCGGCACCCGCTCGCGGGTATCGCCGCGGCGTTCGCCGGCGTCGCGGCCGGCTTCGGCGTCAACTTCCTCATCACGCCGCTCGACGGCGTGCTGACCGAGATCACGAATGACTCGATCCCCGCCGGCAACGACGCCGCGCACATCGACCTCGCCGCGAACCTGTACTTCGGCATCGGCTCGACGATCTTCGTCACGCTGCTTTTGACGTTCCTCACGACGCGCGTCGTCGAGAAGCGGCTCGGCGACTGGAACCCGGCCGACCACGGCGAGGGCTGGGCGATGGACGACGAGGACGTGCCCGAGGTCTCGCCCGAGGCCGACTCCCGCGGGCTGCGCTGGGCCGGGCTCGGCGCGCTCGGCGTCCTCGTCGCGATCGTCCTCCTGACCGCGCTCCCGGACGCGCCGCTGCGCAACCCGGTGAACGGCGACATCATCGGCGACTCGCCGTTCATGGACAGCCTGATCGTGATCATCATGCTGTTCTTCTACGTCTCGGGCTACCTCTACGGCCGCGGCGCGGGGACGATCGGCGGCGCGAAGGACGTGATCGCGACGATCGAGAAGTCGTGGGCCGGACTCGCGAGCCTGCTCTTCCTCTTCCTGCTGATCGCGCAGTTCATCGCCTACTTCAACTTCTCGAACATCGCCGAGGTCGTCGCGGTCAAGCTCGGCGACGTGCTCGAGGAGATGAACATCGGGGCCGTCTGGCTCCTGATCGGGCTGATCGTCGTGTCGATCCTGGTCGACCTGATCATCCCGCAGGCGATCGCCAAGTGGGCCCTGCTGGCGCCGATCTTCGTGCCCCTCTTCATGCGGCTCGACGTCGCGCCCCAGACCGTCCTCGCCGCCTACCGGGTCGGCGACTCTCCGGCGAACGTCGTGACGCCGCTGATGGCGTACTTCCCGCTCGTCGTCGTCTTCGTGCAGCGCTACAAGAAGGACGCCGGGATCGGCAGCGTCGTCGCCCTGATGCTCCCCTACGTCGCCGTGCTCACGGTGGCGTGGATCCTGTTCTTCGTCGCCTGGTACCTGATCGGGATCCCGCTCGGCCCGGGTGCGCCCGTCCACGTGGACTGACGCCCTGACCTCGAGCTGCCTGCGCCGGGCGCGCCGAAGGCGATGAGCGAATCCACGATCACGTTCCTCGTCCTCGGTGTGACGGTCGCCGTCTTCGTCTGGGACCGGCTGGCCGATCGGGGTCGTCGCATTCGGTGTCGCGCTGTCGCTCTGGGCGACCGGGGTGCTGACGCTCGACGCGGCGCTCGCCGGCTTCGGCGACCCGACCGTGATCTTCATCGCGTCGCTCTTCGTCGTCGGGGAGGCGCTCGACGCGACGGGTGCGACGGCCTGGGCCGGGCAGCAGCTGATCGCCGGGGCGGGCTCCTCGCGGACGAGGCTGATCGCCCTGATGATGGGCACGGTCGCTCTCCTGACGGCGCTGATCAGCGTCAACGGCGCCGTCGCAGCGCTCCTCCCCGTGATGGCCGTGACGGCCGTGCGACTCCGGCGACCGCCGTCGCAGCTCCTGATGCCGCTCGCGTTCGGCGCCCACGCCGGCTCGCTCCTCGCGCTCACCGGCTCGCCCGTGAACGTGATCGTGTCGGAGTACGCCGACGACGTGGGCGTGGGGCGGTTCAACTTCTTCGCCTTCGCCCTGCCGGGACTCCCGCTCCTCGCCGGATCGATCGCGATCGTGGTCCTCTTCGGCGAAAGGCTCCTGCCCACCCGCAGGCCGAAGGCGATCACCCGCGATCTCGGCAACCTCGCACAGACGCTCGTCGACGAGTACGCGCTCGAGCACGATCCTGCCGAGCTCGTGGGGAAAGGGTCGGGCGTCGCCGAGGTGGTCGTCCCACCACGCTCGGGATTGGTCGGACAGACGATGTTCCCCGGGATGACGACGGAGAGCGGCGACCTCGTCGTCCTCGCCATCCGCCGCCGGGACGAGGACCTCGCCGGCGAGACGACGCTCGCCGTCGGGGACACGCTGCTGCTGCAGGGTGCGTGGCACGACCTCGAACACCACCTCGACGATCCGGACGTGCTGGTGGTCGACCACCCGGCGCTCATCCGGCGACAGGCGGTGCCGCTCGGCCCGGGCGCGGCGAAGGTGCTCGTGATCGTCGCCGGGATGGTCGTCCTGCTCGTCGCCGGCCTCGTGCCGCCGGCGGTGGCGGGGCTGCTGGCCGCCGGGGCGATCATCCTCTCGGGCGTGCTCACCGTCGACGAGGCCTACCGCGGGATCGGGTGGACCACCGTGATCCTCGTCGGAGGCATGCTCTCGCTGTCGACGGCGATGGTCGAGAGCGGTGCGGCGCAGAAGCTCGCCGACCGGCTCGTCGACGTCGTCGGCGACGCCGGGCCGCATGCGCTGTTGCTCGGCCTCGTCCTCCTCACGCTCGCGCTCGGGCAGCTGATCAGCAACATGGCGACGGCGTTGATCGTCCTCCCGGTCGCCGTGTCGGCCGCGGCCGAGCTCGATGTCTCGGCGAAGCCCGTGCTGATGGCCGTCGCGGTCGCCTCCGCCGCCGCGTTCCTCACCCCCGTCGCAACGCCGGCCAACCTCATGGTGCTCGGCCCGGGAGGCTACAGATTCGCCGACTACTGGAAGCTCGGGCTGCCGTTGCTGGCGCTCTTCGGCATCGTCGCGGTCTTCCTCGTCCCCGTGATCTGGTCGTTCTGACGTGGGCGAACACATGGACACGGGGAGGCCGCGCCGTCGCTCGTGGACGAGCGGGCGCAGCCACCGGCTGCTCGGCTCGCCGCTCGCGCGCAAGCAGGCGACGCACGGGATCTACATCGAGATCGTCGTCCTCGCGGTGATCCTCGCGCTCGAGCACAAGAACGCCTCCGACCGCGACATCGTCTCGACCGTTCTCGTCGCGATGCTCGTCGTCCTGCTCGCCGACCTCTACGCGTACTACATCGGGTCGATGATCGGCGACGGCCGCCGTCCGACCAGCCTCGAGCTCCGCGAGGCGACGATCGGGGAGCTCGGCGGGCTCGTCGCGAGCGTGCCGCCCGTGTTCGTCCTGATGCTGGGTGTTGCGGGAGTGATCGGGCTCCAGACGGCCTTCACGCTCGCGAAATGGGCAGGCGTCGTGATGATCGGTCTGTACGCGCTCGTCGCCCACAAAAGGGCGGGGTTGGCCTTCCGTGAGAGCCTGCCCGCCACCGTCTTCCTCGTCCTGCTCGGGGTCGTGCTCGTCGGCCTCAAGTACTTCGTGCACTGAGACGTCCGGGTAACGTAGGCTCGATCGCTCCTCGACCACGGAGGCACGGATGAGCACGCTGCGCGACGACGAGATCCAGACGATCGAGGCCGACAAGCGCTTCGACCCGCAGGCGGACGCCGACGGCGACGACACCGACACCACCGACGGCGACGCGGACGACACCGACGCCGGAGATGCGGATGCCGGCGACGCCGACGCGGACGACACGGACGCCGCGTAGGGCTGCCGCGGCTGCGCTCGCGCGCTGCCTCGCCCCCGTCGACACCGAGAGCTTCCACTCCGAGCACTGGGAGCGGCGACCGCTCGTGGTGCCGCGCGACGAGCCCGGTCGCTTCGACGACCTCCTCTCGGAGGCGGACGTCGAGCGTCTCGTCTGCGCGACCGCGATCCGCTACCCCGCGTTCCGGCTCGTCCGGGAGGGGGCGCAGCTCGACGTCGGCTCGTACACGCGTGACGTCTCGTGGCGGCCGCCGTTCACGAAGACGGTGGACGTCACGCGTGCGCTCGCCGAGTGGGACGCGGGCGCGACGATCGTGCTCCAGGCGCTGCACGTCAACTGGCACCCGCTCGCGGTCTTCTGCCGTCTGCTCGAGGCGGCGCTCGACCGGCCCGTGCAGGTCAACGCGTACTACACCCCACGCGGGTCGCAGGGGTTCGCAGTCCATCACGACACCCACGACGTGCTTGTGCTCCAGGTGGCCGGCGAGAAGCGCTGGCGGGTGTACGACCCCCTGCTCGAGCTGCCGCTCAAGTACCAGCGCTACTCGAAGGCCCTCGGCGAGCACGGCGACCCGACCGACGACCTCGTGCTTCGCGCCGGCGACACGCTGTACCTGCCGCGTGGCTGGCTCCACGACGCCGAGACCTCCGACACCCACTCGCTCCACCTGACGATCGGGATCACGGCCCACACCTGGGTGGACGCGGCGCGCGACGGGATCGAGGCCCTCGAGCGCGAAGCGGCGTTCAGACGGGACGCCGGCACGGCGCAGGGGGAAGGCGTCAGCGACGCGCTCGGCCGGGCGCTCGACCCGGTGGACGTCGAGCGCCGGCGCCGCCGGCGCTTCCTCGAGACGCGGCGGCCGATCCGCGAGGACGGGCTGGCGCAGCGACGGGCGCTCCCGACCCTCGGCGTGGAGACACTCCTCGAGCGCCGGGAGACCGTGATCGCCGACCTCGACGAGTCCGGCGTCGAGCTCGTCCTCGTGTTCGAGGGAAAGGAGATCCGCTTTCCCTCGCACGCGGCGGAGGAGGTTCGCGCGTGCTTCGAGAGCGAGGATCCCTTCCGACCCGCCGAGCTCCCCGGGGAGCTCGACCCCGACGGGCGCGTCGTCCTCGCACGGCGCCTCGTGCGGGAGGGCTTCCTCCGGATCCCGGACGCGGACTCCGGGCGCTAGCGCGGGCTGCGCACGCGGTGGCCCGTGACGCGGTGGTGCCGCGCGGGGCGCGGCTCGACCGAGTCGCAGGTCAGGTAGACGGCCTCGTCGCCGAGCGTCGCGTCGACGTCGAGCTCGTGGACGGCGCCGTCGGGCGTTCGCAGCCGGACGCGCCAGCGGTCGTCGGCGAGGCGCCGCGAACCGACGACGTCGACGTCGCCGATGCCGAGCAGCCCCTCGGACTCCCTCACGGCCTGCTCCGCGGCCTGCACGGGGAACGAGTAGGCGCTGCGACCGCGGTAGCGGTGTAGGTCGATCTCCCCGGCCCCGAGCGATGCGAGCAGCGGCTCGACGTCCTCCGGCCCGACCCGGCCGAAGTAGAGGCCCTGCGGGAGCACGACGACGTTGCCGGCGAAGCGGTCGCCTCCGACGTGCGTCGACTGCCACACCTCCGCCCGGGGCGCCGCACGGCGCAGCGCCTCGTACAGCGGCCGACCTTCCCTGGCGCAGCAGCGGTCGCGCTTGCCGTGCGTGCACACGACGAAGAGCGGCTCCTCGAGCGGAGCCCATGGCCCGCTGCCGCCCGTCGGCCCCGCGAGCAGGTCGACCGCGAGGAGGTCGTCCAGGTGCTCGACGTCGCAGGCGACGAACCACTCGTCGCCCGGTCGCGACTGGCCGATCACGACACGCCGCCCCGTCTCCGCCCGACGCTCCGGCCGGCGCACGAAGAGCAGACGCGCGTGCGGCAGCGCCGCGAGCTGCTCGCGCAAGTGCGCCTTCAGCGCGGGCGAGAGCAGGCTTCCGCCCAGGACGTCGCGGCGCCAGGGCCCGCGGTGCTCCATGAGCACCCAGTGGTCGATGCGGCTCGCGGTCGCGGCGAGCGGCTCGCCGCGCGCGCTCGACACCGCGGAGCAGAACGGACGCCGCGCCTCGGTGCTCCGTTCCATCGGGCCAGGGTAGCCTCGGCCGGGCCCCGGGCACTTCTGCGCCACGCCGTCCGACACGGGCCCGGATCCGCCGGAGCGTGTGCGAGGATCGACGCGATGAGGCGCCGCACCGCGATTGCGATCCTCGGCGTCCTCGGTTTCGCGCTCGTCCTGTCGCCTGCCGCCGCCGCCGACCTGCGCGACGAGCAGGCGCTCGCCGAGCGGTACGCACCCGTTGTGCGTCTCGTCGAGCAGACCGAGGAGTGCGGGCCCGGCGAGCCCTACGAGCCGATGGACGTCGACCGCCTGTTCGGCGAGCGCACCGTCGCGCTCCGCGGCCCCTGGAACGACGTCGACCTCGTCAAGATCGCCCCCACCGCCGAGGACCTCGCGGGACTCTACGAGTACCACCTGGACTTCCCCGGCAATCCGCTCGAGGCGGGGTGCGGCTACGAGCTGTGGGCCCGCCGGATCACGGCCGGAACGCCGCCGACGGTCTACGCACACGTCGCCACCGACGCCGCGTTCCCGGGGAAGCTCGCGCTCCAGTACTGGTTCTTCTACGCCTTCAACGACTTCAACAACACCCACGAGGGCGACTGGGAGATGATCCAGCTCGTCTTCGACGCAGACGACGCGAAGGCCGCGCTCGCGGCCGAGCATCCGGTCGAGGTCGGGTACAGCTCGCACGAGGGCGCAGAGCGGGCGGCATGGGGTGACGAGAAGCTCGAGGTGGTCGACGGCACGCATCCCGTCGTCTTCCCGGCTGCCGGCTCGCACGCGAACAAGTACACGGAGGCGCTCTACGTCGGCAGCTCCGCCGATGCGGGGGTGGGCTGCGACGACACGCGTGGCCCGCACCGCGATGTCCGGCCCGTGGTGCGGACGATCCCGAGCGACGGCGGCCAGGCCGCCGATTCCTACCCGTGGATCACGTTCGAGGGGCGCTGGGGCGAGCTGCAGCGGGCGTTCTTCAACGGGCCGACCGGGCCAAACCTGAAGAGCCAGTGGACGGCGCCGATCGAATGGGCGGAGGGCTGGCGCGATCGCAGCTATGCGGTCCCGACCGGAGGCCTGCTCGGGACGGGCGCCACGGACGTGTTCTGCGCCGGCGTCGAGCGGGGCTCGGAGACGCTGATCCGCCTGTTGCGGAACCCGGCCGCGACCCTGCTCACGATCGCGGCCGTGCTCGGAATCCTCGCGTTCGCCGTCGTCCGCGCGACGTGGACGCCGGTCGCGCCGCTCCGGATCGCGCATCGACGGTCCTGGGGGCAGATTCTCTCGGCGTCGGGACGGATGTACGTGGCGCGGCCGGGGCTGTTCGTCGGGCTCGGTCTCCTGCTCGTCCCGATCGTGCTCTTCGTCACGGTGATCCAGTGGCTCCTCGTCAACGGGCTCGATGCCCTCGGCAGCGTCACGGGCGACCTGGCCGGCGTCTTCGCCTACGTCGCGGTCGTCGTCGGAACGACGCTGACGCTCCTCGGGCTCGGGCTCGTCCAGGCGGCGACCGCCTGCGCGCTCTTCGAACTCGATGCGGGCCGTCCCGTCTCGCCGGTCGAGGCGTACCGGCTCGCGCTCCGCCGGCTCGGGCCCCTGCTCGGCGCCCTCCTGATCGCCGTCGCGACCTGGATCCTGCTGGCGACGAGCGTCGTGCTGCTCCCGATCGGGATCTGGCTGATCGTCCGCTGGTCGTTGCTCGCGCCCGCGGTCGAGCTCGAGGATCGGGACGCCGTCGGCGCCCTGCGTCGCAGCGCCGAGCTCGTCCGCCGCCGCTGGCTCCGCGTCGGCTCGCTCGTCGGCCTCGGCGGCCTGATCGCGCTGCTTGCCGGCCCCGTCGTGGGGGCGCTGCTCATCTTCGTCTCGAACTCGTCGCTCGCGCTCCTGAACCTCGTCGCGGGGGTCGTCTACGCGATCACGCTTCCGTTCGTGGCGCTCGTCACGTCCTACGTCTACTTCGACGCCCGGGTGCGCGAAAAGCTCGAGCCGCGCGACGTCCGGCGGGAGCTGCCCGCGGAGACCTCCCTCCGACCGGCCTGACCGGGGTTCTTCGTCCCCAGGCGCACTCGTCGTCTGTGGGAAGCATGTGGAAAGACGTGCCGTTTCCTCCGCAGTTTGCGGAGACTTCCTAAGCGGAGCTGTGGACGGACGCCATCAGGAGGGCCGAGGTGTGACATGACGAGCGCCTCCCCCCTACGGCTCGGAGATCACGACTGGGTCACGGCTCCTCGGAGCCGGAGCCCGCGATCGAAGGGCGGCGGAGAGTTGAGCCGCCGCCCGCTCCGAGCCGCCGCGCTGCGCGCCCGGGTGACCGATCGGGCGCCGTCCTCCGTCCCGTCGCGCGGGCGCCGCCCGCGCCGGCGGGCCGATCCGTAGAAACCCCGCCGCGAGCACGCCGTTTCCCCGATGACGCCCGTCTCGGCCGCTTGCACGATCGGAGGCGTGGAAACGGGCTCCTTCTCGGTGGTCATCGCCGGTGGCGGTGTCGCGGCGCTCGAAGCGGCTCTCACTCTCCGTGAGCTCGGCGAAGGGCGGATCCGCGTCGAGCTGCTCGCGCCCGAGCCGAGCTTCTGGTACCGGCCGGTCGCGGTCGCAGAGCCGTTCGACCTCGGCGAGGTGCGTCACTTCGACCTCGGCCAGCTGGCGGACGCCATCGGCGCGTTCGTCACTCTCGGATCCCTGGCGGGCGTGGACGCCGACCGTCGCGAGGCCCGGACGGCGAGCGACGCCGTCCTCCGCTACGACGCTCTGCTGCTCGCCTGCGGCGCCGTGCCCGAGCCGTCGGTCGCCGGCGCGCTGACGTTCCGCGGCCCGGCCGACAGCGTCCCCATGCGCGACCTCCTCGACGAGATCGAGCGGGGAGAGGTCGCTCGGGTGGCGTTCGCCGTGCCCTGGGGCGCGAGCTGGGCGCTGCCGGCCTACGAGCTCGCGCTCATGACGGCCGCGCACCTGTCCGCCGTGGGCTGCTACGGCGTCGAGGTGAGCCTCGTCACGCCCGAGGTGGAGCCGCTCCAACTCTTCGGCCACACGGCGAGCGAGGCCGTCAGGGGGCTGCTCGACGAGGCGGGCGTCGACTTCGTGGGAGGCGTCTCTCCGGTCGCGCTGAGCCAGGGGAAGCTCCTGTCCCTCGCGGGCGGCGCGGTGTCGGCCGACCGCGTTGTGGCGCTTCCGCGGCTCCGCGGGCAGAAGATCGACGGGATCCCCCAGACCGTCGAGGGCTTCGTCGCGGTCGACGAGCACTGCGGCGTCCGCGGCGTCGACGCCGTCTTCGCCGCCGGGGACATCACGAGCTTCCCGATCAAGCAGGGCGGGATCGCCGCCCAGCAGGCCGTTGCCGCCGCGGAGGCGATCGCGGTGCTGGCGGGCGGGTCGCTCGTGCCGCATCCCTTCCGGCCGATCCTGCGTGGCCTGCTCCTCACGGGCAGCGAGCCCCAGTATCTCCGCCATGACCTGTCGGGCAGCGAGCCCGACTGGGCGAGCGCGTCGCCGATCTGGTGGCCGCCGACGAAGATCGTCGGGCGCCGCCTGGCGCCGTTCCTCGCCTCGCTCACGGGGGAGGTGCCAGTCGCCGACCTCGCGCCCCCGCGCGGCCTTTCGGTCGACGTCCCGCTGGACGCCGCCCGGCTCGAGCTCGCCACCACGTCGCCGGGCCTGTCGCCCGCGCCGGCCGCGGACGCCGCCGGCCCCCGAACCGTCGCGGCGGTGATGCGGCGGGACCCGCTGCTCGTCACCGCCGCGGCCACGCTCGACGACGTCGTCCGCACCATGCGCCGGCACGACGACGGCTCTGTCCTCGTCGTCGGCGACGACGAGCGTCTCGTCGGGATCCTGACGGCGCGTGACGTGCTCCGCGCCGTCGCGAGCGACGTCAACCCCTCGCGCACACCCGTGGGCCAGTGGATGACCGCCAAGCCGATCGCCGTCGAGCCGCCCACCACGCTCGACGCGGCCGAGGCTCTGATGACGGAGTACGGCGTCCACCACCTGCCCGTCGTCGAGGGCGGCCGGCCGGTCGGCATGGTCGGCCTCCGTGACGTGACGAGGATGCAGCGACATCCCGAGCGGCTGTCCGTCGGCCTCGGCTTCTGAGTGGTCGTCGTGACGAGTTGGAAGGAGTGACCATGAGGCGAAATGCAGTCGAGGTGCGGTCGGTGATGACGAGCGACGTCGTCGCGGTGGCACCCAACACTCCGATCAAGGACGTAGCGGTCCTGCTCTCGGAGCGCGGGATCTCCGGCGTCCCCGTCTGCGACGCGGACGGGCAGGTCGTGGGAGTCCTCAGCGAGGCGGACCTCCTCGTCAAGCAGGGAGGGCCGCGGCACACCTCCGGCGGCCTCTTCGCGTGGCTCGTCGACACGGCGAGCGCGCCCGACCTCGCGAAGCTGCGCGCGCACACGGCGGGCGAGGCGATGACCTCACCGGCGATCACGATCGGCGCCGAGACGCCCGTCGCCGAGGCCGCCCGCACGATGGTCGACGAGGGAGTCAACCGCCTGCCCGTCGTCGAGAACGGCGTGCTCGTGGGGATCGTCACGCGCGCCGACCTCGTCCGGCTCTTCACCCGCAGCGACGAGGAGATCGCGCGCGAGATCAAGGAGAGCGTCGCCGGCCGGATGCTCTGGATCGATGCGAACCGCCTCGACGTCGAGGTGGAGCGCGGCGAGGTCGTCCTCCGCGGCCAGGTCGACACCCAGCTCGAGGCCGAGCTGCTCGAGAAACGCGTCCCGCTCGTGCCGGGCGTCGTCGGCGTCCGTTCGGAAGTCACGTGGCCCGTCGACCGCAAGGGCCAGCCGGTCGGAGAGCGAGCGCGCGCCTAGCCACGTATCGTCCTCTGCACCAGCGCGCCATCGGCCACGGAGGAGGGAACGGCATGGGACGGGCACGGGCACTCGGGGCGGCCTTCGTCGCGGGCGCGGCGCTCGTCGCAGCGGGGTGCGGCCGTGGCAACGACGTCTCGGCGTCGACGCAGTGGGCGGACGATCTCTGCACCGCGATCAACACCTGGCGCAACTCGATCGCGACCACGGCCTCGACGCTCACATCCAACCCGACGCGTGAGGGCCTCGAGCAGGCGGCTGCCGACGCCGAGGCCACGACGAGGACGCTGATCGACACGGTCAAGGGGCTCGGCGCTCCCGACACGCAAAGCGGAGACCAGGCGCGCGCAGCCGTCGACTCGCTTGCGACGAGCCTCCAGTCGGACGTCGACACGATCAAGGGCGCCGTCGAGAACGTCTCCGACGTCCAGGGGCTGCTGACGGCGGTGTCGACGGTCAGCGGGGCGGTCGCGAACATCTCGAAACAGCTCTCGTCGTCCCTCGACGACCTCGGAGCGCTGCGCGAGACGGACGACGAGCTGAAGCAGTCCTTCGAGGACGCGGACTCCTGCAACGGCGTCGTTCCCGGCTCGTAGATGACGGGCACCGTCGTCGCGGGCGTCGACGGGTCCGAGCGCGGCCGCGACGTTCTCCGCTTCGCCTTCTCGGAGGCGGGCCTCCGCGACGCGGGAGTCGCCGTCGTGCAGGCATGGGGGATTCCGCCGCTCACGACCGGCGGCGTCGGGATCATCCCGGCCTACGAGCTCGTGCGGGACGAGTTGCGCGACGCGGCGGCCGAGGAGCTCGCGGAGGCGGTCGAGGCTGCGGCCGGAGACGCGCCACGCGTCGCTGTCGAGCCCGCTGTCGTCCAAGGCGACCCGGCGGGGGCGCTCGTCGACCGCTCGGAGGGCGCCGACCTGCTCGTCGTCGGCTCGCGTGGCCGCGGCAGCGTCGGCGGCACCCTGCTCGGCTCGGTCTCGCAGGAGGTCATCCAGCACGCCTTGTGTCCCGTGGCGGTGGTGCACGCGGCGGAGCGCGCGCTCCGCTCGCGGGTCGTCGTCGGCGTCGACGGCTCTCCCGGTGCGGCCGGGCCGCTCGAGTGGGCCTTCGCGGAGGCGCGGCTGCGCTCCGTTCCCGTCCACGCGGTGTGCGCGTTCGAGGAGCCGTGGACGCTGGCCGAGGCGGGGCTGTCGAGCGCGGAGGCCGCGGCTCGCTACCGGGAGGCGCTGATGGAGGACGCGGAGCATGTGCTGGACGACGTCCGGGCGGCCGCGCCCGAGGGGGTCGAGGTCACCGCCGAGAGGGCGGTGGCGTCCGCGGGGCACGCGCTCGTCGAGACCGCCGGAGAGGACCTGCTCGTCGTCGGCTCACGCGGCCGCGGCGGCTTCAAGAGCCTTCTCCTGGGCTCGGTGAGCCGGCACTGCGCCGCCCACGGGCGGGGGGTCGCCGTCGTCGTGCGGCCCTCGTAGCAGAGGGGAGGGCCGCGAACCCAGCTCGCGGCCCTCGTGCGAGCGTCCATCCGCTGCGTGCCACGGTCCCCCGGACGCTCATCCAGCACCCCGAACTAGGGCGTGTGGCGCTCCGGCCTGCATCGGGAGGAAGGTGCGGACCGGCTACGGGGAACTACGGGTGGCTCCGCCGTCCTGGATGGCCGTGTGGCGTTTCGGGAGCGAGGCGTAGATCACCCCGGCCGCGACCAGCGCAAGCAGCAGGCCCGCGCCGAGAAGCGCCGCGCCGACCCACGGCAGCGCATCGAGCTCCGCGCCGATGCTCAGCGTCGCGTCGACGAAGCGGGAGCCGTCCGCGTTCATCACGACGACGGCCCACCGCCCGTTCTCCGGCTTCCAGTCGAGGTTGACCCGACCGGTTCCCTGCGCCGATGCGGCCCAGAACGTCTGGTCTCCCGGCGGCGTCGCGGGTGCCCCGCCCTGCCGCCGGTCGTCGTCGTCGCCACGGCTGTGACCGATGTCGTGGACGACCTCGTGACCGACGTCCGCCAGGTAGCGCTCGACCTCCGCGTCCGGCCCGATCCCGAGGAACACCGGATCGCCGCTCCGGCCCTGGATCCGGACGGTGCCCACGAGGTCGTTCCAGGCCCAGTCGGGCCCGTCGAGGTCGGCGGTCTCCGACACCAGGGCGTACGTCGGCGTCGAGTAGGCGTGTCTCGGGCTCGTGACGAAGCCGTCCTCGCGCTGCGTCCAGTCGATCGCGAGCGCCCCCGCACCGGCGGCGATGACGCCGAGGGAGACGAGCCCCAGCACCGAGCCGACCGCGAGGAGCGCGATGCGGCCGCCGCTCCAGCGGCGGGCAGTCCCGCCGGGACCGCCCGCGGTGGGTGTGCCGCCCTCGGTCACGGCGAGCGTCTCCGTCTCCGGGCCGCCGGGGTCGGCGCCGCCCTGGTCGAGCCGGAACGGCGGGTACGCGTCGGTCATCAGTGCCGCGTAGCCGACGACGCGGAACGCCCAGCGGTCGAGACCGACCACGAGATCGAAGAGACCGTGCGGATAGCGCGCCGTGAAGAGCAGCGCCACGCCGGCGAAGAAGACCAGCAGCCCGATGAGCCCGCCGCCCCAGCTCCACGACCAGTGCTCGCCCCGCCACGCCAACCAGCCGCCGCCGCCTGCGATGACGCTCACGACCACGTACTGCGGGATCGCCAGGAGCCACCACTTCACGAGGACGAGGCCTCGCGACAGGCGAGCGGGGTAGTCGACGTCCAGGCGAGCGGGGTAGTCGGGGACGTCGTCGAGCGTGAAGGGCGGATACCGGTCCGTGCCGAGCGCGCCGAAGGTGTAGAACCCCACCCGCCAGGTCCAGCGGAGCACCCCGACGTTGAAGTCGAAGATCGCCCGTGGGTACCGGCCGGTGAAGAGGATCGCGAAGAACGCGACCACCCCGAGCAGGACGAACGCGGCCCACAGGAACGCGAGCACGATGTAGTGCGGGATCGCGAGCAGCCACTTGACGAGCCAGAGCCACCGGCTCAGGTGCGGGTCGAGCGTGCCTTCGACGTGCACCGGGTACGTCCGTGCGGCGGACATCCGCTACCTCCTCGGGAATCGACAACCATGCTCGCCGCAAGGACTCACCAAATGCAAGTCGCGGCGCTCGTGCTCGGGCGTCAGTCGTGCGGCGGCAGGAAGGTCTCCGTCTCGTAGCTGTGGAGCACGGCCGTCACGTGCATGCCGGCGTGCGCGATCGGCGCGCCGATCGGGTTGAGCGTGACGAGCGTCGGGATGCTCCAGACGACGTCGCCCGCGATCGGCTTGCCGACCTTCGCCGACCGGAAGTCCGAGTACCCGGCGTGGTAGGCAGCCGTCATCGCGACCGACGCGAGAAGGGCGACGACACCGACGACGAGCGTTCCGGCACGCCCTCGACGGAGCCGGCCGCCTGCGAACGCCGCGAAGACGACGAGGATCGGAAACGCCGAGAGCAGCAGGCCGTCCGTCGCGCCGTAGAGGACTCCCCGCCACACCACGGCGGCCCCGAGAGCGATGCCGTCCGGCCGCGCGGTCGCGTCGTCAGTGCGGAGCACCATCACCGCCAGCAGGGCCGCGCAGAGGGCGCCCAGGCCGACGGCGAGGGGCCATCTCCGCCGGACGGCGGCAGCGAGGTCGTAGCCCGTCGCGCGGGACCAGGCGACGAACAGTGACGCGACCGCGACGGCGTAGAGGCCGTAGAAGACGTCGCGATTCAGGTCGAGGAGATCGGTGAGGACGAACGGGACGACGAAGCCGACGGCGAGGCCACGGGCGAGCCAGGCCCAGTGGAGGGAGATCCCGGTCGCGCCGCGGGCCTCGGGCCCCGCGGTGGCGCGGGGAAGCGAATGCGTGCTCATGGTTCCTCCTTCCCGGCGAGCGTCTCACGCAGCCCGGCAGGCGGCATCCGTAGGCGGCGGCAAATCGCGTGCGGGGTTCAGCGGATCACGAACGGTGGCGGGCTGTAGCGCGCGGCGCAGCGGGTGTCCAGGCCGACGGCAGTACCGCGCTCGACGAACTGGTTCGCGAGACCGCGCAGGCACCCGAGCTGGAGCGCCCCATGGCCGGCGTGCGGCACGACCACGGTGCGGCTCGACGGCATCGCGGTGCTCGCGCCACGGACGTTCGCGAGCGGATCCTGCGGGTCGTTGCCGCCGACGACGAGCAGCACCGGGACGTCGGAGTGGACGCGTGCGCGCGACCACGCGGGCTGCGCCGCCTTCGGCCAGACCGAGCAGACCGCGGACGCGAGCCCCGCGTCGAGCGCGGTGCGCTCGGCGAGGTAGGTCCCGCGGCCGGCGGCCCGGGTCCGCGCGGGGCTCCAGCGCGCCCAGGGCTCGTTGCAGACGATCGACCAGAACATCAGCCGCCTCGTCTCGACCGCTCCGGTCCCCTGCTCGTCCATCGTGAGGACGAGCGGCGACCAGTCGCCCTTCACGGCCTGGTGCGCGATCCAGGGGATGCGGGTCGCGCCCTCCGGGGTGCGGGTGAGCGTGTGCAGCGTGCCCGCGGCCTCCGCGGGACGGATCACGACGCCGTGCGCCCGGACGGGAGCCTTGCGCAACCTCGCCATCATCTCGAAGACCTCGCTGCGGACGCGCGGGTACGCGCGGGAGCAGCGTGGGGAGCGCGCACAGCGCGAGAGGATCGAGCGGAGCGACCGCTCCCCGTTTCGCGCCCAGAGCTCGAAGATCGGGACGTCGAGCAGCGTCCCGCCGTCGAGGATCGCCGTGCGGACGAGGTCGGGGTGCTGTGCGAGGAGGTACTGGGCGGCGGTCGCGCCGTAGGAGACGCCGTAGACGTCGACCTGCTCGTAGCCGAGCGCGCGGACCACGTCGGCGAGGTCGTCCATCGCCGGGATGGACGTGTACTGCGACGCGTCCGCGTCGACCTTGGCGAGGCACGCCTCGACGTACCGGCGGATCGCCGCGCCGCTCACGAGGGGCTTCCCGGGAGCCGGGCAGTCGTGGGCGTTCGAGCGTCCCGTTCCGCGCTGGTCGACGAGGAGGATGTCGCGGCTCTCGTTGGCCACCGAGAAGAGCTCCTGCACGCCGACCGCGTCGGCCGTGGCGGCGCCCCCCGGTCCTCCGGCGAGATAGACGATCGGGTCCCGGCGCGAGCCTCCGTCGCGGGCCGGGACCACCGCGACGCGCAGCCCGATCGACCGCCCTCCCTCGAGCGTGCGGTTCTCGGGCACGCTGAAGGTGCCGCACCGCGCCTCGAGCGCGCTCGCGAGGGTGCACGGCCGGAGCGGGAGCTCCCGCGTCGAGGCGCCGCCGAGAGGCACGAGCACGAGCGCGAGCGCCGCGGCGGCCCGGAGCACGAGCCTGCGGGCGGCGAACGACGCCCGTGCGGCGGTGAGGCTCATCCGCGGGAGCGCTCGGCGAGCAGTCTCGCGATGTCGAGCGTCGACAGCACGCCGACCGGCGCGCCCGACTCCTCGTCGACCACGAGCAGGTGGGCGGCCGCGTGCTCGGTCATCATCTGCGCCGCGCGGCGCAACGTGTCGTCGGGTGCGATCGCGAGGGCCGGCGTCGCTGCCGAGCCTCCCGCTGACTGCGCGTCGAGGTCGCGCACGCCGGCGGCCGCGACGAGATCGAGATCGGAGATGACGCCCCAGACGGACGCGTCGCGCTCGTCCGTGACGACGACGCAGTGCACGTCGTTGCTCGCCATCAGCTCCGCCACGGTCGAGAGCGGCGTCGCAGTCGTGCACGAGAGGACGCCCTCGTGCATCGCCTCCCGCACGGGAGTGCCGTTCAGACCGGCGTCGTGCTCCGTGGTTCGCGTGGCGTTCATCGCAACCCCTTCCGTCGAGCCGCCACGAAGCCTGGACCGGCCCCCCGGGGCGGGCATCCGCGGGCCGCCGGATCGCCCCGCGGAGAACTACGAATCCCGGCCGAGGTCCGTAGCTTCCCGCGGGCGGCCTCGGAGCACGCACGGATGCCCGCCGCCGTCGGGGCGGTCATGCTCGGCCCGTGACGGCAACTGCGCCGCATCGCGAGAATGCGCCGATGGACGTCGTCGACGTGATCCTCCGGGACGGCAGCACGCTGCGGCTGCGCCCGCCGGGGCGCGGCGACGCCGACGCGATCCTCGACTTCTTCCGCGCCCTCTCCGAGCAGAGCCTCTACATGCGCTTCCACGGCTTCCCCTCGCTCGGGCCGCAGGTCGTCGAGCAGGTGCTCGAGTCCGACTGGGCCGAGCGCGGCGCGCTGCTCGGCTCGCTCGTCGAGGACGGGTCCGAGCGCGTCGTCGCGCTCGCGAACTACGCGCGGTTGCGCGACCCGACCGCGGCCGAGGCCGCGTTCGCTGTCGCCGACGCCTACCAGCGGCGGGGCATCGGGACGCGGCTCGTCGAGCAGCTCGCCGAGCGCGCGGCACGCCACGGCATCGACCGCTTCGTCGCGGAGGTGCTCCCGGACAACCGCAGGATGCTCGGCGTCTTCTCGGCGCTCGGCTTCGAGCTCACGCGGGAGCTGGAGGGAGGTGAGCTCGAGATCACGTTCCCGATCGCGCGCACGGAGCGCTTCGAGGAGCGGCTCGCCGAGCGCGACCACGTCGCAGTGACCGCCTCCCTCCGTCCGTTCTTCGAGGCGCGCAGCGTCGCGGTCGTCGGTGCCTCGCGCCGTCGCGGGACGATCGGCGGCGAGCTCTTCCGGAACGTGATCGACGCCGACTTCGCCGGTGCCGCGTACCCCGTCAACCGCGACGGCGCGTCCGTTGCCGGCGTCCGAGGCTACCGCTCGATCGCCGAGATTCCCGACCCGGTCGACCTCGCGGTCGTCTGCGTGCCCGCTGCGGGTGTCGTCGAGGCGGCGGAGGATGCACTCCGCCACGGGGTGCGTGCGCTCGTCGTCATCTCGGCGGGCTTCGCGGAGACGGGAAGCGAGGGCATCGACCGGCAGGAGCGGCTGCTCGCGCTCGTCCGCGCGCACGGCGCGCGCCTGATCGGCCCGAACTGCCTCGGCATCTCGGTGGCGGGCACGAGCCTCAACGCGACCTTCGCCTCGCGCTCGACGCCCCCCGGCAACATCGGCTTCTCGTCGCAGAGCGGCGCGCTGGGGCTCGCGCTGCTGGAGGCGGCGGTCACGCGCGGACTCGGGCTCTCGTCCTTCGTCTCGATCGGGAACAAGGCGGACGTCTCCACGAACGACCTGCTCGAGTGGTGGGAGGACGAAGAGGCGACCGAGGCGATCCTCCTCTACGTCGAGTCGTTCGGAAACCCGCGCCGCTTCGGACGTATCGCGCGGCGCGTGGCCCGGCGCAAGCCGATCCTCGCGCTGAAGAGCGGCACCTCGTCGAGCGGCCAGCGTGCCGCCAGCTCGCATACCGCGGCCCTCGCCGGGTCGGACGCGGCCGCCGACGCGCTGTTCCATCAAGCCGGGGTGATCCGCGCCGAGACGCTCGAGGAGCTCGTCGACGTCGCCGCGCTTCTCTCGACAGGCTCGCGCCTCGGTGGGCGGTCCGTCGGCATCCTCACCAACGCGGGCGGGCTCGGGATCCTCTGCGCCGATGCCTGCGAGGCCGCCGGTCTCGACCTTCCGGCGCTCGGCGCGGACACGGTGTCGGCGCTGCGCGCGGTGCTCCCCGCCGAGGCGAGCGTCGCGAACCCCGTCGACATGCTCGGCGGCGCCACCGCCGCCCACTACGCCGAGGTGCTCCCGCACCTGCTCGCCGATCCACACGTGTCGGCCGTCGTCGTGCTGTTCGTCCCCGCCGTGAGCGCGACCGCCGACGAGGTCGCAGCCGCGGTCTCCGCGGTGACGCGAGCGGCAGGCGCCGACAAGCCGGTGCTGGCGGTGATCATGACGTCGGACGGCACGCCCGCCGCGCTCCGCGACGCCGGGCACGTGGCGTCCTTCGCGTACCCCGAGTCGGCCGCCCGCGCGCTCGGCCGGCTGGCCGACCGTGCGGAGTGGCTGCGGCGGCCGCAGGGAGCGCTCACGGCCCTCGACCGCATCGATCGTGCGGCCGCCGAGGCCGTCATCGCCCGCGCGCTCGAGCGCGAGGACGACGTCTGGCTGGATCCCGCAACCACGAGGGAGCTGCTCGCGGCGTACGGCCTGCCGCTCGTCCCCGAGCGCGTCGCGACGACCGCAGACGAGGCCGTCGCCGCCGCGCGCGACGTCGGCTTCCCCGCGGTCGTCAAGACCGCGGCTCCCGGCGCGCACAAGACGGAGACGGGCGGAATCGCCCTCGATCTCGGCGACGAGGACGCTGTCAGGGCCGCCGTGGCCAGGATCGGGCTCCCGGTGATCGTGCAGCCGATGCTGGAGGGCGGCGCCGAGCTGCTCGCGGGAGTCGTCCAGGATCCAGTCTTCGGGCCGCTCGTCGCCTTCGGGCCCGGCGGCGTCTTCGCCGAGCTCATCGGCGAGGCGGCCTTCCGGATCGCCCCGTTGACGGACGTCGACGCGGCGGAGCTCGTCGACGGGGGCAAGGCGGGACGCCTCGTGGCGGGTTTCCGCGGCGCGCCGGCGGCGGACCGCGCGTCGCTCCTCGACCTCGTGCTCCGGCTCGCGCGGCTCGGGGAGGAGCTTCCCGCGGTCGCGGAGCTCGACCTCAACCCCGTGCTCGCGCTGCCCGATCGCTGCGTGGCCGTCGACGCCCGCGTCCGTGTGCGCGTGCCGGAGACGGTCGTCCGGGCGAAGTCCTGGTAGCCGGCCCGTCCGTACTTCTCCGCAGCTCGGCCGGTGGCTTCCTCGCAGGGATCCGGCGACGTAACCCCGATGGCGCGGCGCCTCCTCGCCGCGAGGGTACGGCCATCACAACTGATCCATCGGGAGGAGGAGCGATGACCACTAGGAGGATTCTCGAGTGGGCGGGTCTCGCCGCAGGCGTCGTCCTGATCGCCTTCGGCATCGGTGCGCTCTACATGGGCATCGACGGACGCAGCGTCGTCCGTGACAGCATCAAGCAGGAGCAGATCACGTTCGGCGACGCGTCCGACCCCGCGGTCGCGAAGCATGCACCGCAGTGGGCGGGCCAGCTCGTCACCAACGGCGACCAGGCGCGCGCCTTCGCCAAGGTCATGCGCGAGCACACCCTCGAGGCCACGGGCGGCCTGACGTATTCGCAGATGGGCCGCTACCAGCTGGCGTCGAACCCGAACGACGCAACGGGCACGAACGACACGGCGGCCGCTGCCAAGGACGCCAAGGGCCAGCCGGTCGCGAACACGGCCCGCGACATCTGGGTGACGGAGACCGCTCTGACCAGCGCGCTCAACATGAGCTACATGGCGGAGCAGCTCTCTGTCTTCGGGATCGTGGTCGGGATCGCACTGCTCCTGACCGGCATCGGCTTGCTGATCCTGGCGCTCGCAGTGCTCGGCGGAAGGTTCCGCGAGGAGGCCGCCGCGCAGGCTGGGGTCACGACGAAGGTGGCCATCGGCCACTGATCGCTCCGACCTCCCGGAGTGAGCAAGAGGGCGGCCTCCGGGCCGCCCTCTTCATGTCCCCCACCACCGCACGCCCCACGTCGCCCACGTCCTTCGTCGGCGTCGTACCGTCGTCACGACCGTCGAACGGGCGTCAGTACTTCTCCGCGACGACGATCGGGACGACCGCGGAGGACGGGTGTCTGCCGTTCGGCCACGATCGGGCGACATGTCTGCGCAACCGCGCAAGATCCTCGTCGGCGTCGACGGCTCGGAGCCCGCGGAGCGGGCGCTCGACCGGGCCGCCGACCTCGCGGGCTACGGCTCGACGCTGACCGTCGTCAGCGTCGCACGCGACGGCGACCGCTACG
>DATAPC010000123.1:0-5234 GCA_036265415.1 Gaiella sp. | reverse complement strand
CGCCTCGACGTCCCGCCCGGCCAGCCGCGAGCCCGCAGGGGCAGGCTCGCCACGCCGGTACTTGCCGGTCAGCAGCCCGCTCGCAAGCGGGAAGTACGGCACGTAGCCGATGCCGTGGCGCCGGCAGAGCGGAAGCACCTCCTCGTCGTCGTCGCGATGAAGGAGGCTGTAGTGGTTCTGGACGGCGACGACGGTGACGCCGCTGCCCGCGGCGGCGGCGACCTGGACGGCGTCGACGTTGGAGAGACCGAGCCAGCGGACGCGTCCCTCGTCGACGAGCTCCTGCATGGCGGCGAGCGTCTCCTCGAGCGGCGTGACGCCGTCGGGACGGTGGTACGTGTAGAGGTCGATCACGTCCGTCCCGAGGCGCCTGAGCGACGCCTCGAGCGCACGGCGCATGTGATCGCGCGACCCGCCCGGGCCCGGGACCGACGTGTCCTGGCCGAACTTCGTCCCGAGCACGACGTCCGCGCGGCGCTCGCCGAGCGCCGCTCCGATGTACCGCTCGCTTTCTCCGGAGCCGTAGGTGTCGGCCGTGTCGAAGAACGTCACCCCGACCTCGAGCGCCGCGTCGACGACCGCGCGCGTCGCGTCCCGGTCGAGCTTCCGTCCGAACTGGTTGCAGCCGAGCCCGACGCGCGAGACGTCGAGATCCGAGCTGCCCAGGCGAGCCATCTCCACGGCAGAAGGCTATGCAACGGGTCTCATGTCGCGCGCACGCGTACCTCGGCCACCTCGCCGGCGCTCTCCGGCGGCAGCCCGGTGACCCACACGACGACGTACCGTCCGGTGCGTCCCGCCACGGGGAAGGTCGTGCGGGCGGTGAGCGTCTTCGCGGGAGAGACGCGGGCGAACGGCCCGGTGGGCGAGCTGCCGATCCGGATCTCCGCCCGAACGCCCGGCGTGCCGCTGTCGACGACCACCTGCCGGACGCGAACGGCGCGGCCGGCATCCAGTACGAGGCCGACGCCCTTCTTGAAGAACCGCGAGTACCGCTCGGTGCGCCAGAAGGTGCTCCGGTTCCCGTCGACGGCGAGCGACGCCTCCTCGTCGCGCTCGTGCCCGTCGCCCTCGGGGTCGAAGGCGCCCGCGGCCGTGAGCTTGACGAACCGGGCACGTGCGGCGGGCGGTTTCGCCGGCTTCGGCCGGGTCGTGGTCGCGACCGTCTCGCGTGTCGGCGGCGCTTGCGACGCCGCGTCGTCCTCGTCCAGCCCGTTCGCCACGGCCCAGCCGAGCGCGAGCAGCAGCACCGCGAGCGCTCCGGCGGCCAGAAGTCGCGCGGACGTGATGCCGTTGGGCATCAACCGAGTCTACGGCGACCCGCGTCCACCGATCACGGCCTCGTCCTGTCGCACCGTGACCGGCGTACGCTCGGGCGATGGACTTCGCGAAAGCGCTGGTCGCCGTCGTCGCGCTCCTCGTCGTCCTGCCGCTCGCGATCATCGGGCTCGCGCTCCTGGGGCCGGTCGGATGGATCACCGCTGCCGTCGTCCTCCCGCTCGCAACCCTCGCGACGATCCTCTGGCTCGGCCGCGCGCGGCCGGGTGACGGGGAGCGCCCGGAGTGACCTCAGCGGAGGATGCGCAGTGACGCCGGGTCGAGCCCGAGCCACGCCTTCGCGAGACGGCCGAGCGTGCCGTCGCGGCGAAGCCGGCCCAGCTCGTGGTCGACGGCTGCGACGTCGAGGCCGGTACCGCGCGGCACCGCGATCACGAGCCCCTTCCCGCGCGGGATGCGCCCGACGACGGGGCCGAACGAGCCGCGCTGTCCCTGGACGAAGCGGCCGGCCTCGACGGCGGGGACGAGCGCCGCGTCGCACGCGCCCGTGCGCACCATCGTCCGGAGCCGCTCGATGCCGGTCACGAGAGCGGGGTGCTGCCTGGGGCTCACGGCGGGCATCGCTCGGGCGCCGTCGCTGCCACGGACGGCGCAGAGCAGAGACGAGCGCAGATCGGCGAGGCGGCGGGGCGGCTCGAGGCCGCGGCGCGCGACGACGGCCACGTCGGTCGTCAGGTACGGAATGCTCAGGTCGGCTCCTGCCCGCGGGCCGCGCGACGGGTCGATGCCGCCGAGCGCCAGCTGCCAGCCGCCGCCGCTCGACGCGAGCAAACGGGCCTGCGACGGCACGTAGACGAACCGGCTCACGCGCCCGCCGAGCCGTCGCGCGAGCGTTCGTGCGAGCTCGACCTCGAAGCCGCGCGCGAGGATCACGTCGCGTCCGCGGACGACACCTGCCTGCAGGAGGGGGCTCTGGAGACCGAGTGCGACGACGAGTGCGCCGGGGCGGCTCGTCGCGGGCGCCGGCGAGGGCGCGTCGTCGGCACGCGCCAGGCTCGCGGGCAGCGCGAGCCCCGCGACGACGACCACGGCGGCAACCCGCCTCATGCGAGCGTCTCCCTGACCACGTCGACCGGGGTCCCGTAGGTCGCGAAGGCGTACATCAGCGGCGCGTCGCGGGCCATCATCCGGACGCAGCCGTGCGAGGCCGGATACGCGGGCACGGAGGGATACGCGTGGAACGCGATGCCCCCGACGAAGTAGCTCGCGAACGGCATCCAGGTCGAGAACGGCACCGACCACGACATGCGCTCCTTGCGGTAGACGCGGAACTGCCCGCTCGGCGTCCGGCCGTACGAGCCCGACGAGATGTGGAAGACGCGCTCGACCCGGTTGTCGACGATCGCGAGCGCCACCTGCCTGCCGAGCAGGATCTCGACCCGCTTCCCGGGACGGCGCAGGGCCGGCTGCGGGCGCGTCGCGTGCGCGATCGCCGCGGTCGTCGTCGCATCGAGGACGCCCGTGCGCGGCAGCCCCGACCACTTCTGGAAGCTGAGGACGGCAACCGACGTCTCGTCGCCCGGCGTCCCCGTCACGCCCGTCGTCGCCATGAAGCCGAGGTCGGCGAGCAGCTGCTGGACGTCGCGCAACCCCGCCGCATGCGCGTCGGGCGTCGGCTCACGTACGGTCGCGCGGAGGTCGTAGCCGGGGAAGAGCCCGACGGGAACTCCGCCCTCGATCCTCACCCGAACACCGGCCACTCCGGGGACGGCGCGCAGCGTCCGGACGAGCTGTCCCACGCGCGCCCGGAGCGAGGCGTCGTCCCGCCCCGCCGTGAAGCGCGCCGCGAGATCGACGGTCACCACGCGATGTGCGACCGTGAGGTCCCGAAGCGCCGTGCCCGACGGGATCGCCGTGCGCAGCCCGTCGCTCCGTTCGCGGCGTGTCGGCCCGGCGAGGAGCGCGCGAACGAGCCCTGGAATGCCGGGCGCCGTCCGATGGGCGGCGACCGCTTGCCCGTCGCGCAGGAACCACACGTCGCTCCCGATCGCGTCCGGCCCGGCATGCGCCTGGCCTGCGAGCGCGAGGGCCGCCGTCACCGCAAGTGTGAGCGAGATGCGCGTCACGCGCGGTGGGTTCCCTGTTCGGCCGTCGTCTCCTGCGCCAAGTGGCTCGCCATGGAGAACGGAATCGGCAGAGCGTCGCTGACGCTTGACAGCGCCGTTCAGGCTTCCGGATGCGCCCGGACGATGACGACCGGGCACGGCGCATGGTCGGCGACGCGGCCGGACGTCGATCCGAGCAGGGCTTCCTTGATGGCGCCGCGCCCGCGGTTCCCGACGACGAGCAGCTCGGCGCCCTTCGCGGTCTCGAGCAGCCCCTCGGACGCGTCGCCCTGCACGAGCGTCACGGTGACGTCGTGCTCCGTCCCGAGCACGGTCTCCACCTCCTGCCGGGCTGCGCGCGCCGCCGCCTCGTGCGTCGCGTCGATCATCTCCGCGCTCTCCGTCCAGGACATCGGGACGAGCCCGGAATCGGCGGCCGTCGTCATCGGGATGTAGTTCCAGGCGTGCACCGCCTCGACGCGCGCGTCGCGGAGCTTCGACTCCTCGACGGCCCAGCGGAGCGCCGCCGCCGACTCCTCGCTCCCGTCGATGCCGACCACGATCCGCCCTGCCATGTCCACATCATCCACGATCCTGCGCGGCCCCGGGCACGAGAACCGCTCAAGATCGGCGCCACAGCGACCGATTCTTGGAGGACGTGAACCCTCCGTCGAACATCCCTGCCGCGAGCCGCGAGGCTCGCGTCGGCGGCGATGCGGCTCTGGACCCTCTGGTCGAGTCCTACCGCAAGCTCGCCGACGTCTTCCACGAGCTGCTCTCCGAGCAGTCGCTCGACGACCTGCTGCAGCGCATCGCGGCCACGGTCGGGGAGCTGATCCCGTTCGACGACATCACCTTCTACGAGGCCGACGAGGGAAAGCGCGAGCTGCGCGCCGTGTTCGCATCGGGCCACGACGCCGAGAAGGTGCTCGCCGACGAGCCGTTCTCCTACGGCGTGGGGATCACCGGCTGGGCCGTCGAGCACCGGGAGCCCGTGCTGGCGAACCGCGCCGAGCTCGATCCGCGCGTCCGCTTCGTCGCGGACACGCCGCCGGACCCCGAGTCGCTGATCGTCGTCCCGCTCGTGGCGCGGGGCCGCCTCAAGGGCACGCTCAACATCTACCGCGCCGGGTTCCAGGAGTTCACCGAGGACGAGTTCCTGCTCGCGGTGCGTTTCGGCGACGCGGCCGCGCTGGCGGTGGACAACGCGCACATCCGCGCGTCGCTCGAGCGCCAGGCGCAGACCGACCCGCTGACGGGCCTCTGGAACCATCGCGCGTTCCACGAGCGGCTCCGCGAGGAGCTCGTCGACGCATCCACGAACCAGTCGTCCGTCGCGCTGGTGATGCTCGACCTCGACGACTTCAAGCGCGTGAACGACGTCTACAGCCACGCGACGGGCGACCACGTGCTGTCGGAGGTCGCGCGCGTGCTGCTCGGCGCGGTGCGCACGTCCGACTGCGTCTGCCGGATCGGCGGCGAGGAGTTCGCGATCATCGCCCCGACGAGCGGCCTCGCGGACGCGTTCCGGCTCACCGAGCGCGTCCAGGAGCAGATCGGGCTGGCGGAGTTCGGGCCGGTCGGCCCGGTCAGCCTCTCGGTCGGCATCGCGTCGGGGCCCGAGCATGCGGCCAACCCCCGCGAGCTCGTCGCCTGCGCCGAGGTCGCGATGATGACCGCGAAGGCGCGCGGGAAGGGCCAGATCGTCGTGTTCCAGGAGGGAGGCCGCGAGCGCCCGTACGACACGGAGGACTCCCGCCGCGCCGAGTTTCGCTCGATCGCCCACCTGAAGATGCTGCACGGCGTCTCGACGAAGCTCAGCCGCCTCAACGACGTCGCGGAGATCGGCGC
>DATAPC010000122.1:0-13932 GCA_036265415.1 Gaiella sp. | reverse complement strand
CACTGCTCACCTCGCGGCCCGCTCTGGAGGCCGCGGCGGCGGGGATCCTCGACGACGCCGAGCAGCGGTCGCTCCGCCGCTCGCGGACGGGCTTCGGCTGGAGCGAGCACGACGTGCCGCTCGTCGACGAGTCGCGGGCCGTGCTCGCCGAGCCGCCGCGGGCGTTCGGGCACGTGATCGTCGACGAGGCGCAGGACTTGACGCCGATGCAGCTCCGGATGGTCGCCCGGCGCGCCCCCCGCGCCTCGGTGACGATCCTCGGCGACATCGCGCAAGCGACCGGGCCGGTCGTCCACGCCGGCTGGCACGACGTCCTCCGGCACCTTCCCGGCGAGCCGGAGATCGAGGAGCTGCGCCACGCCTACCGCGTTCCCGCCGAGATCATGGCGCTGGCGCTCCCGCTCCTCGACCGGATCGCGCCCGACGTCGAGGCGCCGCTCGCCTTCCGCACGGGAGCGGCCGCGCCGCACGTCGAGCAGGTTCCCGAGAGCGAGCTGCTCACGACCGCGTTGCACAGGGCTCTCGGCCTCGCCCGCGAGGAAGGCCTGCTCGCCGTGATCCTCCCGGAGCAGCTGGTTCCGAACGTGACGGCGCACTCGGCGTACGACGACGGCATCCCGCTGCTCTCGCCGCGTCGCGCGAAGGGCCTCGAGTTCGACCATGTCGTCGTCGTCGAGCCCGCGCTGATCGCCGAGGGCGAGACGGGTCTGCGCGAGCTCTACGTCGCCCTCACGCGCCCCACCCGCACGCTCGTCGTCGTGCACTCGCGCCCCCTGCCGGAGCCGCTCGGCGCGACCGTGCCTGACGCCTAGGTCGACGTCTCCGGGACCGTGATGCGACCCGAGGTGCCGGCTGTGAGACCCTCGAGGGCGATCGCCGCCCCCGCGCCGCAGATCGTGATCACGATCGCCATCGGCACCGCCGTGCCCTCGCCGCCGAGCCCCACGAGGGGCGCCATGAGCGCCCCGAAGGCGTATTGACCGACCCCGAGCAGCGCAGCTGCCGTCCCCGCGGCGTGCGGGTGGTCGACGAGCGCGAGTGCGAGGGCGTTCGCCTGGATGAAGCTCCAGCTGAGCATCAGGAGCATGAACGGGGCCATCACCGCCGCAAGGCCGAGCTGCGGGAGCGAGACGATCGCGAGGAGCGCGACACCCGCGACGACCATCGTCGCCACGCCGACGCGCAGGAGAGTGCGCGGCGATCGTGTCGACAGGAGGTGGGCGTTGACCTGCGCGCCGGCCACGAGGAAGACGGCGTTGACGGCGAAGAGAACGCCGTAAAGCTGCGGCGACGCGCCGTAGACGTCCTGGAGGACGAACGACGAGCCCGCGATGTACGCCAGCATCGCACCCCCGCCGAGGCCCACGACGAGCACGAACCCGACGAGGCGGCGGTCTCGGAGCAGGAACGCGAACGCTCTCGCTGTGCCGGCCAGACCGGCCGCACGGCGACGCTCGCGCGGGAGCGTCTCGGGAACGAGTCGCGCGCTCACCACGGTCAGCGCGATCCCGAGGAGCGAAAGCGCGACGAAGACGCCCCGCCAGGACGTGAACCGCAGGAGCTGGCCGCCGACGACCGGGGCAACGATCGGCGCAAGGCCGACCACGAGCATCAGCCGCGAGAGGTAGCGCGCGCCCGCAGCGCCCACGTAGAGATCGCGCACGATGGCACGTCCGATCGCGACGCCCACAGCCGCCGCCGCCCCCTGCACGAGGCGCAGCGCCGCGAGCGCCCACAGGGTCGGGGCCAGGCTGCAGGCGAACGTGGCCACCGTGAACACCGCCATCCCCGCGACGAGCGGGCGGCGCCGGCCGTGGACGTCGCTCGTCGTGCCGCCGAGCAACTGGCCGAGGGAAAGGCCGATGACGTACGTCGTGAGCGTCAGCTGCGCTGCCGAGGGGCTCGCTCCGAAGTCGTCCGCCAGCGCGGGCAGTCCGGGAAGGTAGACGTCCATCGCCGCGGGGCCGATCGCCGTCACGGCGCCCAGCACGACGAACAGGCGCGTGCCCGACGCGGCGACCCGGCTCAGCGCCGTAACCCGATCACGTCGTCGAGACGCCCGCGGCTGTCGCCCAGGGCCACACGGCGCCATGCGTCCCCGCGACGATCACCCGAGCAGTCTACGAGCGGCGCGCGAGGCCCGGCGACGTCCGGATCAGGGCTCGAGCGGCTCGAGCGACCGTTCCTCGGCGCACTCCACGGCCCAGGCTTCGCAGACGCCGCGCAGCGGCTCCGCCTCGGCCGGCTCGGCCTCGGCCTCGACGACGACCTGGTGCACGATCGTCTCCGTCTCGTCGCTCACGTCGTGGGTGCGGACGGCGTCGACGCGCACGTGCCGGGCGATCGCGAGCAGCCGCCTGGCGAGCCGGTCGATCTCCGCGAGCGTCGCCTCGCGCCCTGTCAGCGGCCCGAAGTTGACGACGAGCTCGATCGCGCCGGCCGTGTCGGAGCGGACGAAGGCGATCGACGGGTCCATGTCGACGTGGTACCCGCGCGCGCGCCTGAGGAATCGTGTGTCGGATCCACGGTGAACGCGCTATCGTCGCCCCCTGCGGCCGAGGACTTCTTCCCGTGATCGTCGACGACGGGGGTTCATTCCCGGAGTCGCACTCGTTCTTCTTCTTGTTGGGGTGCCGGCCTCCGCTGCCGGGGTCACGCCACCCCGGGAGCCAGTCACGAGGCATCTGTCGCCTGTCGGCGCCGAGAATCGTCTTCTGGGGACGCCGCAGTCACAGTGGCTCGGCGCCCCTGCGATCGGCCGGGCGGTCGAGGTCTATGCGTCCGCGACCGACGTCGCGCCCGGCGGCACCGTTGCGGTACACGTCTCGACCGCGCCGGTCGCGTCGTACCGCATCCTCGTCTATCGCCTCGGTTGGTATCGGGGCTCCGGCGCGCGCAGGCTGTCGTGCATCCCGAGCTGCTCCGGTTCCGAACAGGGCGCTAGCGAGGAGATCCCGTCGCCGGAGCCGACGGGACGCATTGTCGCCGACTGGCCGACGACCGACACGGTGACGATCGGCCGCGATTGGGTCAGCGGGTACTACCTGATCCGAGTCGTGCTGGTCGACGGGCCCCACGTGGGGAAATCCGCCACGACGTACGTCGTGGTCAACCCACGACGGCGCGACTCGAAGATCCTGATCCAGGTCCCGGTGCTCACGTGGCAGGCGTACAACAGCTGGGGCAACCGCAGTCTCTACGACTTCCCCGGCCTCGACCCGCGTGCGCGGTACGTGTCCTTCGAACGCCCCTACGCGTGGGACGGCCCGGGGGGCCAGGGCCCACTCGGCTGGGAGATCCAGTTCGTCCGTTTCGTCGAGCGGAACGGCTACGACGTCGCGTACCAGAGCGACGTCTACACCCACGCGCATCCTCGCTCGCTCCTCGGCCACCGCCTCGTCGTCGTCGCGGGTCACTCGGAGTACTGGTCGAAGAGGATGCGCGATGCCTTTCAGGCCGCTCGTGACTCAGGCGTCAATCTGGCGTTCATGGGTGCGAACGCTGCCTACTGGCAGGTACGGCTCGAGGACCGTCGACGGACCATCGTCGCGTACAAGTCGATGTACGACCCGAACCCCGATCCGGCCCTGAAGACGGCGATGTTCCGGGAGCTGGTCCCCCCTCGCTACGAGTGCGAGCTGATCGGAATCCAGCATCAAGGCGTGGGTCTCCATTGGCCCTCGGGCGATTACACCGTGCAAGCCGCAGCCGTCCGCGACCCCTGGATGCGAGGCACCCGGTTCAGGGCCGGCTCGGTGATCCGGGGCGTCGTCAGTATCGAGACGGACACGATCCCCGGGAACCAATCCCCCTCCTCTTCCTGCGGGCACTCGCTGACGGTGTTCTTCCATCGGGAGCTGGGCGGCGACAAGGACGGCAACGCCGATTCGACCCGCTATGTCGCGCCCTCCGGCGCGATCGTCTTCGCGTCGGGGACACACCAGTTCTCGTGGGGGCTCGATGACTTCTCGGGCGTCCGCGGTCTCGTGCGCAACCTCGTCGACGCACGCCTCCAGCGCTTCATGCGCAATGCGCTCGATGCGATGACGCAAGACATGGGCATGCGTCGGGGAAGCCCCGGACCGTGACCGCTTTGCACAAGCCGGTTCGCACGTTCACATGCGACCGGACGGGCAGGAGGTCGAACAACCCGGGGGAACCCCCTGGTTCCCCCACGAGCCCCTCCTCGTCATGGGCCGTGAAGGATTCGAACCTTCGACCTTGGGATTAAGAGTCCCCTGCTCTACCAGCTGAGCTAACGGCCCGCGGAGGGGGAAGTGTAGCGTCGGCCCGCCGAGGCTCCCCCTCGTGGCGAGGCGCGTGGTACGCGACGTCGACGGGCCGAGCGTCGCGCCATCCGCCGTCAGCGACTTCCGCCACACGGTCGGGACGGAACCGTCTCGGTCACCCTGTGCCGACGCAGGGAGGCCCCATGCCGAGGCGATCCGCGCCGCCCAGCACGGCCGTCCGCGTCACCCGCAGGAGGAGATGTTCGCTGATGTAGTCTCGTCGGCGGTGATCCGGCGGGCCGCCATGGTCAAGATGGTCGTGATCGCCGCGTTCGCGGCGCTCGTCGCGACCCTCGTCGCAGTTCTCATCCGCTGGCTGCCCGAGTCCGCGTCGGAGGAGATGGACCGGATCACGTTCGTCTTCTGGTTCGCGACGATCATCTGCATCGGGATCTTCGCCCTGGTCGCCGCGGTGATCGTCGAGGCGGTCTGGGCGTTCCGCGTGCAGCCGGACGACGACACCGACGGGCCCCCGATTCACGGCAACACGCGGCTCGAGATCGCGTGGACGGTGGTCCCGGCGATCCTCGTGATCGCGATCGGCGTCGTGAGCGCCGTCGTGCTCTCGAAGAACGCCGACGCGGGCAACGACCCGCTCGAGGTCAAGGTCTTCGCACAGCAGTTCGCGTGGAGGTTCGAGTATCCCGGGAAGGTGATCAGCGAGGAGCTGGTGATGCCGCTCCACCGCAGCGTCCACTTCGACATGCGGTCGGCCGACGTCATCCACTCGCTCTGGATCCCGCAGATGGGCCAGAAGCAGGACGTCGTCCCCGGCATCACGACCGAGATCGTGATCACGCCGACGCGGACGGGGAGCTTCACCCTCATCTGCACCGAGCTCTGTGGGCTCGGCCACGCGACGATGCGCGCGCCGGTGCGCGTCCTCCCGCAGCCGGCGTTCCGGGCCTGGCTCGCGAAGCAGCGCTCGGCCGGCGCAGGCGGCGGCGCGGCGAGCGGAGGAGGCGGGGCGGCATCGGGCGGCGCGACGGGTGGCGCGTCGGGCGGCGCCGGCGGCGGCTCGGACACGAGCGCGGTCGGCAAGGCCACCTTCGCCTCGGCGGGCTGCGGCGGTTGCCACACGTTCACGCCGGCAGGTACGGACGCGCAGGTAGGCCCCGATCTCGACAACGTTGCAGCGGACGCGAAGGCGGCCGGAGAGCCGGTCGCGGACTACGTCCGGCAGTCGATCGTCGACCCGAACGCGGTCATCGCGAAGGGGTACCAGCCGGGCGTCATGCCGCCGACGTTCGGTGACACGCTGAAGCCCGACGAGCTCGACGCGCTGGTCGCGTTCCTGAGCGGAAAGGGTGCCTCGTGACGTCCACGACCGAAGAGCACGCCGTCCACCACGAGAGCCTTCACGGGCTGCCGGGGCCGCCGCGCCGCGGGATCTTCATGCGGCCGGGCTACGTGCGGGCGCTCTGGTGCACCGCCGCGTTCTTCCTGATCGGCATGTACATCGTCGTCACGCTCCGGTGGCTCGCCGGCTGGGATCCCGTCTACGACTGGGAGTACATCGTGCTCGTCGCGGGGATGGTGACGGCGCCGATCGGCTTCCTCCTCGGGATCGGCGTCTTCGACTACTGGCTCTACTGGATCTCCGGCCGCCCGACCCTCGTCGACGACCACGCCAACCACGGCGCCTACACGTGGACGGACTACTTCAAGGTCAACACCGACCACAAGGTGATCGGCGTCCAGTACCTCGTCACGACGTTCTTCTTCTTCGTCGTGGGCGGGTTCCTCGCGATGCTGTTCCGCGCGGAGCTCGCGCAGCCCGGCATGCAGTTCTTCGACACGCAGACCTTCAACGGGCTCGTCTCGGCGCACGCGACGCTGATGATCTTCGTGTTCATCATCCCGGCGTTCGCCGGCCTCGCGAACTTCGCGGTGCCGCTGATGCTCGGCGCGCCGGACATGGCGTTCCCGCGCCTGAACGCGCTGAGCTTCTGGATGCTCCCCGTCGCAGGCGTCCTCTTCATGGCGAGCTTCCTGGCCCCCGGCGGCGCGTTCGCGACCGGCTGGACGAGCTATGCGCCGCTTGCGTCCGAGCAGCCGTTCGGCCAGGTCTTCTTCAACATGGGCGTCCAGTGGGCCGGCGCATCGTCGATCGCGACGGCGCTCAACTTCCTGGTCACGATCATCACGATGCGCGCGCCGGGCATGACGTTCTGGCGCATGCCGCTCCTCGTGTGGGCGAACTTCACGACGTCGCTGCTCGTCGTGATCGCGACGCCCTTCATCGCCGGGTCGCAGTTCTTCGTGATGTTCGACCGGGTGATGCACACGAGCTTCTTCACGCCGGACAACGGCGGCTACGTGCTGGGCTACCAGCACATCTTCTGGTTCTACTCGCACCCGGCCGTCTACATCATGGTCTTGCCCGGGTTCGGGATCATCTCCGAGGTGATCTCCGTCTTCAGTCGCAAGCCGATCTTCGGGTACCGACTGATGGCCGTCTCGCTGATCGGGATCCTCGTGCTCGCCTTCTCCGTGTGGGCGCACCACATGTTCGTCGCCGGCATGGCCGACTGGCTGCGGATCCCGATGATGATCTCGACACTGCTGATCGCGGTACCGACCGGGATCAAGGTGTTCTCCTGGCTGGCGACGCTGTGGGAGGGGAAGATCCACCTCAACACGCCGATGCTCTTCGCGCTCGGGTTCATCTCGACGTTCGTGATCGGCGGCCTCTCGGGGGTCTATCTCGCCGCCGTGCCGATCGACATCCACGCCTCGGACACGTACTTCATCGTGGCCCACATCCACTACGTGCTGTTCGGCGGCTCGGTCTTCACGATCTTCGCCGGGATCTACTACTGGTTCCCGAAGATGACGGGCCGGATGTTCGACGAGCGACTCGGGAAGCTCCACTTCTGGCTCACGTTCGTCGCGTTCAACGTGACGTTCTTCCCGATGCACTGGGTCGGCCTCGACGGGATGCCGCGCCGCGTCGCGGACTACGCGGGGACCTACGGGGCGCTCAACATGGTCGTCTCGATCGCGTCGTTCGCGCTCGGTGCGTCCGTGATCGTGTTCGCCTACAACATCGTGACGAGCTGGGCCCGCGGCCCCATCGCCGGGCCGAACCCGTGGCGGGCGATGACGATCGAGTGGCAGGTGTCCTCGCCGCCGCCGGTGTTCAACTTCGACGAGATCCCGCAGGTCGTCGGAGGGCCGTACGAGTACGGCGTCCCGGGGGCGAGGCACGCCGTCCTCAAGGGCGGCGTGCTGGAGGAGGCCCGCTCGTGAGCGGCGAGCCCCAGCACGTCCTCGTCGTCGCCAACGAGACGCTCGCCGGCGAGGAGTTGCTCGACGCGGTCCGGCGCCGCGCCGCGGAGGGGCCGATCCGCGCGGTCGTGATTGCGCCCGTGAACGAGCCGAGCGCCGGCTACGTCGTCTACCGGAACTCCCGGCGGGCGACCGCGGGCAGGCGGATCGACCGGATGATCGCCGAGCTCCGCGCCGCGGGCATCCCGGCCCACGGCGACGTCTTCGAGGGCGGTCCGGTTGCTGCCGTCGCGGACGTCCTGGCGCTCGAGGACATCGACGAGCTGATCGTCTCGACCCACCCGGAGGAGAAGTCGGGCTGGCTCCGCAAGAAGAGCGTTCTCTCCGAGCTCCGCCGGCTCGCCGGCGACCGGCCCTTCCAGCACGTCGTTTCGGACGTCACGGGCCGCACGGGGCGCGCCAACGTGCTCGTGGTCGCGAACGAGACGGTCCTCGGCGAGCGGCTCCTCGACCGCATCCGCGAGCGCGCGGCGCAGGGCGCGGCGGGCTTCCTGATCGTCTCGCCGCAGAGCGACCCGAGCCAGGCCGAGCACCCGGAGGCCGAGCGGCGGCTCCGGCAGGCGCTGACGACGCTCCGTGACGAGGGCATCGAGGCGCACGGCCAGATCGCCCATCCGGATCCCTACGCCGCCGCGATGCAGGTGATCGAGGACGAGCGCGTCGACGAGCTGATCGTCTCGACGTTCCCCGGCGAGCGGTCGGGATGGCTGCGCCGCGACGTCGTCGAGCGTCTGCGCAAGGACGCCGGCGTCCCCGTCGAGCACGTCGTCGCCGACGTCCCCGCACCCGCCGGAGGCTCCCGGTGAGCGCGCACGCCGAGGCCGTCGGCCACGAGCATCACGGACCGCCGCCGGCGAACCGCAGCTCCCGGCTCGATCCGGCGACGCTCGGGATGTTCCTCTTCATCGCGTCGGAGGCGATGCTCTTCGGGGCGTTCTTCACGGTGTACTTCTTCGTCCGCGTCGTCAACCCCGACGCGCCCCCCACGTGGCCGCCGCCGCCGTACGAGTTCCCCGTCTTCGTCGCCTCGGTCAACACCGCCATCCTCGTCACGTCGAGCTTCACGATCCACTGGGCGACCCAGGCGATCAAGCGCGGCGACCGGAACGGCCTCCGGGCGGGGCTCGTGGTCACGATCCTGCTCGGCGCGGCGTTCCTGCTGACGCAGATGGTCGAGTACGCGCACGTCGGCTTCAACACGAGCGACGGGGCCTTCGCCTCGGTCTTCTTCGGTCTCACCGGCCTGCACGGCGCCCACGTGTTCGTCGGCCTGTCGCTCCTCACGATCGCGGCGGTGCGCTCGTTCCGCGGCCATTTCTCGCCGGAGCACCATCACGGCGTGGAGATCCCCGGGATCTACTGGCACTTCGTCGACGTGATGTGGATCATCGTCTTCTTCGCGGTGTACGTCCTGTAGGAATCCCCCTGGCCGCAGGCCCGTGCGCCGGGCGATAATGCCGATGGCACCAACGTCGAATCGGGGCCACGAGGGCCCGAGAGGAGGCGGAGGCGAATGAAGAATCCGCTCAGGGACGAGGCGTCGGCGTTCCAGGTCGTCCTCGTGACGCTCGGGGGCGCGCTCCTCGTCGTGCTCGCCGCCTGGGTGAACACGTGGCTCGGGCTCGCCGTCTTCGTCGTGCTGGTCGGCGTGGCCCTGTGGGCGATCAGAGGTGGTCTGCGTCAGCACCCACCGCAGGCGCACGTGGTGCACGACGGCGGTCCCGAGCGGAGGATCCTCGTCGTCGCCAACGAGACGGTGGGCGGCGAGGAGCTGCGTGCGCTTCTCGGCCGCAAGGCGGAGGGGGTGAGCGAGGACGTCCTCCTCGTGTGCCCGGCGCTCAACTCGAAGCTGCGGACCTGGACCTCCGACGAGGACGGTGCCCGGGCGGCGGCGCAGTCGCGGCTCGATGCGTGTCTCGCCCGGCTGCACTCCGCCGGCGTCGCCGCGCGCGGCGAGATCGGCGACGGCGATCCCCTCCAGGCGCTGGAAGATGCGCTGCGCACATTCCCGGCGGACGAGATCGTCGTCTCGACCCACCCGCCGGGTCGCTCCAACTGGCTCGAGGCGGGCGTGGTCGAGAACGCGAGGAGGCGCTTCGACGTCCCGGTCACGCACGTCGTCGTCGACCTCGCCGCCGAGACGGCCGTGTAGCTTCGGCCGCTTCTCCGCCTACTTCCCTGCGTTCTCCGAGACGAACGTCGCGACGGCCTCGATCTGCGCCTCGCTCAGCTGCCCCTTGAACGACGGCATCCCGCCGCGGCCGTTCGTGACACGGTCGATCGCGAGCTCCTTCGACGGCTTTGCCTCGTCGAGATTCGGGCCGACCGTGCCGTTCGACCCCGCCGCGGCGAGCGTGTGGCAGCCGCTGCAGCCCGCCGACGCGAAGATCGCCTTCCCGTCCGTGCCTCCGCCGGGGGGCATCGGCTTCGGTGGGTTGGCGGGGTCGATCGGGTTGCCCTCGGCGTCGAGCCCTGCGACCGAGGCGACGTACGTGGCGACGTCGTCGGCATCCGTGCCCTCGAAGATGTTCGCCGGCATGCCGGGCGCTCCCGTCGACGGCGTCGTCACGGGGTAGGCGATCTGCGCCCGCACGACCTGGAGGATCGTGTCCTCGCCGAGTCCGTCGATCCGCGACTGGACGAACGCGTAGTCGAGGTTCGGGCCGACCTTGCCGGTCGTGCCGGCGTCGGCCAGCGTGTGGCAGCTGCCGCAGCCCTTCGTGAAGAGCTCCTTGCCGCGGATCTTGTCGCCGGCGGGCTGCGTGTACCCGACGGTGTCGCCGCACGCCGCGAGACCCAGGGCCGCGACGACGGCGAGCACGACCAACGCGACGGCCTGTCGCCTGCGTCGACTCGTTTCTCGGAGGGCGACCTGCTCCACGCGGGAGCGAGTCTATCCCGAGGCGGCGGCCGCGGTTCCTCGGAGCTGCTTCAGCTGCTGGCGCACGACGGCCGCGCTCGGGTCGTCCGGCGCGAGCCTCAAGAACTTCTCGTAGGCCGCGATCGCGGTGGTCGCGTCGCCGGTCTGCTGGGCGGCCTGCGCGAGCTCGAGCTGGACGTTCGGATCGTTCGGCTGGAGCGCGACGAGCCGCCTGTACGCGTCGACGGCGAGCGTCGCCTCCGTCTGCGCGTCCTGGAGCGCGGCGTTCACCTGTTGGCTCGCCTCGGCGTTGACCGCGGTGGCGACAGGATCCGAGAGGGCATTCTGGCCCGACGAGCCGGCGAGGGACGAGAAGCCCTGCGAGGGCGCGAGGAATGCGGCTCGCACCTGCGCGAGCTGCGCCTCGCGCTGTCGCTCGGTGGCGCGCGTCATGTGCAGGCCCGCGAGCTCGCGGTAGGCGTTCTCGTCGCCCGGCTTGAGGTCGATCGCCGTGTTGAGGGCCGTGATCGCCTCGGCGGTGTTGCCCTCGGTCTCGAGCGCGGTCGCGTAGTCGCGCCAGGCCTGCGGATCCTTTGGGCGCTCCTCCGTCGCCTTGCGGGTGCTCGAGACGGAGGGGCCGCCCGAACCACCCGAGCCGCGGAAGATGTCGCCGACGCCCGTGCCTCCGGCGCCGACGCCGAAGACGACGAAGCCGAGGCCGAAGACGAGCGCGAGGAAGACGAACATCCACTTCGCGTGCCGCCGCAGGCGCGGGAAGAACATCGTGTCCTCGATCGCCGGGGCGGTCGAGCCACGCGGTCGTGCCGGCGCTACCGCAGCATGCGGCTTCGCGCTCTTCGGGCGGCTCTTCTCGAATCGGGCCATGCGCTCGTGCCTCGCCGGTAGCGGTCCTCGCCTGCCACGAGAGTAGCTGCAACCCGATCCGGCGATCCGCCGAGCACCGTTGCCACAACCGGATCTTCAACGGGCTCGAACGGCGAGCCGTCGAGCGAGACGACCTGCAGATCGGCCCACTTCCCGGGGACGAGCGAACCGACCTCACCCTCGAGGCCGAGGACGCGCGCTCCGCCGAGCGTCGCGAGCTCGAGCGCCTGCGCGGCGGTCAGCGCCTCCGGGCGCTCCTCGCGTGCCCGCGCGGCGACGATGGCGGTCCGCAGCTCCTCGAACAGGTCGAACGACGGCGTCGAGGCCGGGCTGTCGGTCGCGATCCCCACCGGGATCCCGGCCTCGAGCAGCTCGCGGAGCGGCGCCGTCCCGCAGCCGAGGACACCGTTCGAGCGGGGACAGTGGGCGACGCCGACGCCGTGCGCGGCGAGAAGCGCGATCTCCTCGTCGTCGACGTGCACGCAGTGCGCAGCCGAAACGGTCGGGCCGAGGAGGCCGGCGCGCGCCAGGATCCGTACTCCGGTCTCCCCCGCCGGCGGGACGAGGAAGTCCGCGAGGGGCGTCCAGTCGCCGGTGCCCTCGACGAGCCACGGTCGCTCGGCCGGGCTCTCCGCGATGTGCGTCTGCAGCGGGAGTCCGAGCGCGGCGCACGCCCTGAAGACATCGAGTGAGCACGTGTACGGTGCGTGCGGCGAGACGCCGAGGCGGACACGGTCGGAGAGCACCGGCTCGATCCGGGCGCGGTTCTCGTGGAACCGGTCGAGCGCCGCGTCGTCGGTGCCGAACACCTCGAGGAAGACGAGGGCCGAGAGCCCCGTTGCGGCGGCCGCCTCGGCCGCGGCCCCGGCGAAGCTGCAGTCGCCGATCGTCGTGATGCCCGATCGCAGGCAGTCCCATGCGCCGACGGTCGCGATCGCTCGCATGTCGTCGAGCTCGAGGCGCTCCTTGCGCCTGATGTGGAGCCCGATCCACGGCACGAATGGAAGGCCGTCGCCGAAGCCCGCGTAGACCGCGTACTCGAGGTGCGAGTGGCAGTTGACGAAGCCGGGCGCGATCACGCATCCGCGGAATCGCTCGCCGTCGCCGAGCTCCGAGACGCTGCCCACCGCGGCGATCCTGCCGTCCTCAGCGATCGCGACCGCGCCATCGGCGATCGGCTCGCCCTCGACCGGGACGACCCAGTCGGCGGAGACGACTCTCATGGGTCGCGAAGGAGGGGGCTCGGGGGAGAACCATGGGTTCCCCCACGCGGGAGCCAGTCGGCGGAGACGACTCTCATGCGTCGCGAAGGAGGGGGCTCGTGGGGGAGCTCACAGGGCTTCGGCCGCCGAGCGCTCCCAGCGCCGCTCCATGACGACGGCGACCCAGATGGAGAGCTCGTAGAGGACGAGCAGCGGCGCGACCTCGAGCGTGAGCGACACAGGGTCGACCGTCGGGAGGAGGATCGCGAACGCGAGCATCGCGACGTAGCCGATCCGGCGGTTGCGGCGCAGCTTCTCGGCGGAGAGCACGCCCAGCCGGACGAGCGCGAGCACGAAGATCGGCATCTCGAACGCGATGCCGAACGCCAGCAGCGTCAGCGCGACGAACGAGAGGAAGTAGCTGGCGCGGATCTGCTCCGTGTAGAGGTCGGAGTCGTAGTCGACGAGGAACGACAGCGCCCTGGGCAGCACGATCGAGTAGCAGAACGCGACGCCGGCGACGAAGAGCCCCGTGGCCAGCACGACGAAGACGCCGAGGATGCGCTGCGTCTCATGTCCGACCGCCGGCGCGAGGAACGCCCAGACCTGCCAGAGGATGATCGGGAGGACGAGCGCGACGGCGGCGTAGAAGCTGACCTTCAGCGAGGTCGTGAACGGCTCCGTGACGCCGAGCGTGACGATCGGCGTCCCCTCGGGCACGAGGTCCATGAGACGCCGGATCAGCTGCGAGTGGAAGGCATACGTGAGCGCGAAGGCGGGCACGATCGCGGCGATGCAGATCAGCAGCCGGTGCCGAAGCTCCGACAGGTGCTCGACGAGGGTCGCTTCCTCGTCGTGGCTCAGGCGCCGCGGCACGATCCGGCGGGCCATCGCTCGCGGGAGGTGCTAGGAGACGGTGTCGCGCTCGCGCGCGGTCGGAGTCGCCGACGTCTCGGCGGGCGGCGCGGGCGGGAGCTCGCCCACCTCGTCGTACCCGTCGTCGTCTTTGCCTGACACCGATTCCTTGAACTCGCGCATCCCCTTGCCGAGCTGGCGTCCCATCTCCGGCAGCCGCTTGGGGCCGAAGACGAGAAGCAATACGAGCAGGAGGATGAGCAGCTCCCAGATGCCGATACCGAAGGGCATGGCCAGAGCCTAGCGGCTCGCGCGGGCCGCGGGTGTCCGCGTAACCGGATCGCAAGACGGGGCCGGAACCGCGGCGTCCGGTCTTCCGGCCCGCATTGGCTACCATCGAGGGTGACGCGCGCAGGGAGGTGCCGTGCGCGACAATCTCTTCGAGACCCGCAACAGAAGGACATCCGTGGCACTGCTCGAGATCACGAACCTGCACGTCGCGCTGGAGGACGGCACCGAGATCGTCAAGGGCGTCGACCTCGCCGTCGAC
>DATAPC010000121.1:0-14004 GCA_036265415.1 Gaiella sp. | reverse complement strand
GCGCGCGTCGGAAGTCAGCCGCCGGCAAGCTTGACGCGGTAGCCCTGCGACTCGAGGCGGGCGACGACCTTCGCTCGGTGGTCGCCCTGGATCTCGACGACGCCGTTCTTCGCGGCCCCGCCCGAGCCGCACTGCCGCTTGAGGTCGCTCGCCACGGCGGCGAGGTCGCGCGGCGGAAGGCCGCGGACGACGGTCACCGTCTTGCCGCGGCGGCCGCTCGTCTCGCGCGAGACCCGGAGGATGCCGTCGTTCGGGACGGTTCGTGCCGGGCGCCGAGCCGGGGTTGCGCCGGCGGGCGACCGCAGGTCGCCGTCTGCGGTCGAGTAGACGCGGTGGCTCTCGGGCATGCCGATCAGTCTGCCTCGTCGGGCGAGGTCGTAAGGGACATCGCCTTCCTGGACTGCGCCTGACCGGGGGGCGAGTCACGGCTGCGGCACGAGGTGCTCGGCAGGGCGGCGGCCGGCGAGGCGCGTGAACGGCAGTGGCAGCGCTGGCGCGAACTGGATGAGAACCTCGACGGCTGCGCCGCCGACGCCCGCGCGAGACGGCGGTCGTCGTCCTCGAGCCTTCGCCCGGAGTAGCGTTGGCCAGGCATGGTCGAGCTGGTTGCCGCGATGGCGATGGCTCCATGGGCGCAGCCCGTTCGCTTCCGACCTCTACCGGGTTGGCACGCGGGAGCAAGTGGCACGTTCGACTCCTCGTACGGCCCCGCGCCGAACACCGCGTCGCCGAAGCAATCGACCGCCTGGATGACGAGGGGCGTCCGCTACCGCGACGCTCGGGCGGCCGATCCGCCCGACGCGACCATGTCCCGCCTGCCGCCACGCGCGATCCTCGTCTTCGCGGTCGTCTACGAGTCGGGACGACGCACCGGGACGGGAATCGCATTACGCATCGACCGGGCGACCCGGTACCGCTGTTGCGACGGCACGTACGTCGCAGGCGGCGAGTACGCGTTGGCCGGGCTCGGGCCCGAAGCCGCGTACTCGGTGATCGTGCGCATCTACTTCGGCTCGCCCCCGACCCGCTCCATGCGTGCACATGCACAGCGTGCCCTCGACCGCCTCGAGCTGCCGCGACCCGGATAGGACTGTCTGGACAACGTCGCGATGAGTTTCGCCGCCGGCAGCGGTACTACACGGTGACAATCCCCCACGGACACCAGGAGCCACCATGCGCAAGCTCATCGCATCGTTCTTCATCTCCCTCGACGGCGTCGTCGAGTCGCCCGACAAGTGGCACTTCCCGTACTTCAACGACGAGATGGGTCAGGCGGTCGGAGAGGCGATCGCGGCCAGCGACTCGATGCTGATCGGCCGCCGCACCTACGAGGAGTGGGCGGCGTACTGGCCGCAGCAGGATCCGGCCGCAGATCCGTTCGTGTCGGTCATGAACGAGACGCCGAAGTTCGTCGCCTCGACGACACTCGACAGGCTCGAGTGGCAGAACTCGACGCTGCTCGAGGGCGATCTCGCCGAGGCGGTCGGCGAGCTCAAGGCGCGGCCCGGCAAGAACATCGGCATGTCGGGGAGCGCCACGCTCGTGCGGTCGCTGCTCGAGCAGGGCCTCCTGGACGAGCTGCGCCTGCTCGTGCACCCGCTCGTCGTCGGCCAGGGCGCGAAGCTCTTCCCCGACGGCGCGTCGCCCGTGTCGCTCGAGCTCGCCGACTCGAGGACGTTCTCGACAGGGGTCCTCGACGTCACGTACCGCCCGACGGCCGCGTGAGCGGCAACCTCTCCGTCCCCTCGCGCGACGGCACGAGAATCGCCTACGACAGCGCCGGCCTCGGGCCGGCGCTGATCCTCGTCGGCGGCGCGTTCAGGTACCGCGGCTGGAACGGCCGGACGGAGCTTGCCCAGCTGCTCGCGCCGCGGTTCACGGTGATCGGCTACGACCGACGCGGGCGCGGCGACTCGGGCGACGCGCCGGAGTACGCCGTCGAGCGGGAGATCGAGGATCTCGACGCGCTCGTCGCGCCGTGGGCGGGCCGCGCCGGAGGCGCGCTACGAGCGGCGCGAGAGCGTCGAGCTGGCATTCATCGTCGCGCTCCAGCACCTGCCGGCACGCCAGCGGGTGGTGCTGATCCTGCGGCGATCGAGGTGCTCGAGCTCGAGGGGGATCGCGTGAGGACGATCACGGCGTTCGCGGACTCGGAGGCGCTGTACCCGCGCTTCGGTCGGCCGAGCGAGCTTCGGGCCTGAGGCTTCGCCGCGTCGCGGCTGGGGTCGGCTAACGTGGACCGCTCGTCTGCGAAGGAGATCCATGCCGTCCTCGCGCACGCTCGCTGCCGCACTCGCCTCCACGCTCGCGCTGACGCTCGTCGCCGGTGCCTCGGCCGCCGCAGGGCCGAACCTCACCCGAAGCCTTCGTGCGGGCGGCCTGGTCCTCGTCTTCCGGCACGCCGCGACCGACTTCTCGACCCCCGACCAGGATCCGGTCGTCGTCTCCGACTGCTCGACCCAACGGAACCTCTCCGCGCAGGGGCGCGCCGATGCGCGCGCGATCGGGCGGGGGATCCGGCGGCTCGGCCTGCCCATCGGCACGGTCTACGCGAGCGCGTACTGCCGCACACTCGAGACGGCGCGGCTCGCGTTCGGCCGCGCAACCGTCCATCCGGCGCTGCTCAACACCATCGCTGCCGAGCACGACGCCGCCTGGCGGGAACAGATCCGGTTCGCACGGCGGCTGATCGGTACACGGCCGCCGCCGGGGAAGCTCACGGTGCTCGTCACGCACAACGTCGTCGTGCAGGAGACGACGGGGCAGTCGCTCGAGGAGGGCGAGGCGATCGTCTTCCGGCCGCTCGGGAACGGCAGGTTCCGCGTCGTCGGCCGCGTCATGCCGCGGGGGTGGGCGACGCTGCGACGACCGGCGTCGACGGCCGCCGCCGCGCTCCAGGTGCAGGAGTATCCCGTTCCGCCGGGCACGCACCCGCACGACGTCGCGCCCGCGCCCGACGGAAGCGTCTGGTACACGGCCCAGCTCACCGGCCGGCTCGGCCGACTCGATCCCGCGACGGGTCAGACGACGGAGGTCCCGCTCGGCGAGGGCTCGGCGCCGCACGGCGTCGTCGTCGGGCCCGACGGCGCCGCGTGGGTGACGGACGGCGGGCTGAACGCGATCGTCCGCGTCGAGCCCGGCGGAACCGCGTTCCGCGGCTTCCGGCTGCCCGCGTCGGCGGCGAACGCGAACCTCAACACCGCGACGTTCGACAAGCGCGGGATCCTCTGGTTCACGGGGCAGAGCGGTATCTACGGCCGCCTGAACCCGAAGACGGGCGCGATGCGCGTCTTCCGCGCACCGCTCGGGAGGGGGCCGTACGGGATCACGACGACTCCGAAGGGACGGGTCTTCTACGCCTCGCTGGCGGGCAGCCACATCGCGGAAATCGACGTGCGCACCGGCAAGGCCACGGTCATCCGTCCGCCGACGCCCGGCCAGGGGGCGCGCCGCGTCTGGTCGGACTCGCAGGGGAGGATCTGGGTCAGCGAGTGGAACGCCGGCAAGGTGGGCCGCTACGACCCCGCCACGAGGAAATGGCGCGAGTGGGACGTGCCCGGGCCGGCACAGACCTATGCCGTCTACGTCGACGACAAGGACATCGTCTGGCTCACCGATTTCGGGCGAAGCGGGATCTGGCGCTTCGCGCCGGCGACCGGCCGCTTCACGCGCGTGTCGCTCCGGGCGGGCGCCGACGTGCGTCAGTTGCTCGGCCGGCCCGGCGAGGTGTGGGGCGCCGAGTCGGGGGCTGACCGCCTCGTCGTCGTGCGCCGGTGAGCGACGGCATGGCCGCGGCCACGTCTCGGACGCCACGGGATTGAGCGGAGGCACTGGCGGGAACCACCAACGGATGCCCGTGACCCGCCCTGCGCTGCCGCCCCGCTATGCGACGCCGGAGCCGATCGCGTCCGGCGGCATGGGAGAGGTCTACCGGGCGACCGACGCGACGCTCGGGCGCACGGTGGCCGTCAAGGTGCTCTCGGGCCGCTGGGCGGGCCACGACGAGTTCAACGCGCGGTTCCTACGCGAGGCGCGTACCGCTGCAACCCTCTCTGGCGAGCCGCACGTGATCACGATCTACGACGTGAGCGAGACGGCTGACGGCCTTCCCTTCATCGTCATGGAGTACGCCAGACGCGGGACGATCGGGGACCGGCTCGAGGGCGGCTCCGTTCCGCCGGAGCAGGCGCTCCTGTGGCTGGAGCAGGCCGGACGCGCGCTCGACAGCGCACACGCGCGGGGCGTCGTCCACCGAGATGTGAAGCCTGCGAACCTGCTGATCGCGGACGACGAGACGATCCGCGTCTCCGACTTCGGGATCGCGCGCGCCGCCGATCAGGACACGCTCACCGAGGTGGGGTCGGTGCTCGGCTCCGTCGGCTACATGGCGCCGGAACAGGCACGCGGGGAGCCGACGTCGCCGGCGAGCGACCGGTACGCGCTGGCGTGCGTCGCGTTCGAGCTCCTCACCGGACGCCGGCCGTTCGAGCGCGAGAGCCAGGCGGCCGAGGCGGCGGCCCACGCACACGAGTCGCCGCCGTCGATCCACCAGATCGAGCCGTCGCTCCCCGCGGCAGTCGACGCCGTCTTCGCGCGCGGCCTGGCCAAGGGTGCGGAGCAGCGGTACGCGACCTGCGCGGCGTTCGTCTCGGATCTCCGCGCGGCGCTCGCGACAACGCCGTCGACCGCGTCGACGGTCGTCGCCGGGCCCGCCGTGAGGACGGTCCACCGTTCACCCCGGTACGCCCGCAAGCCTCGCGGCGCACTTACGGTCGCAGCTGTGCTCGGCCTGCTCGCGGCCGGTGGCGTCGCTGCATGGGCGCTCGGCGGGCTCGGTGGCGACTCGCGAAGCGCGACCGTCGTCCTCACGCAGACAGTGGAGGGAGAGGGGCGCACCGTGGTCGTCACCGAGACCGCGGAAGGTGCGACCGTCGAACGGACGGTGACGGCCGAGGGAGGTCAGGGCGTCAGCGTGCCGCCCTCGAGCGGGACCGGGGGCGACAGCGGGAGCGCGTTGAACGACCGAGGCTTCCGGCTCCTGCAGGCGGGTGATCCGCGCGCTGCCCTGCCCGTGCTCGAGTTGGCCGTCGCGAAGCTGCAGGGCGCCTCGTCGATCACCGAGGCCTACGCGTCGTACAACCTCGCGGTCGCGCGGTTCGCGACGGGGCGCTGCGACGGCGTCGCCGACCTTCTCGACCGCTCCGAGGAGATCCAGGGCAAGCGGAAGGAGATCGACAGGCTCCGCAAGCAGGTGGAAAGGCGCTGTCCTGACTGAGCTTCGGCGACCGATGAGCTCGCCGAGGGCGGCCCGTCGCACGGACACCGTGACGCCGATCCCTCGAACGAGGGATGGCGTCGCGCGGCGGGGCTTGCGAGAACGTGCGCATCGGCACCTGTCCCGGGGGGAGGATCCGATGGCTGCGGCACAGCTCGAGCACCAGAAGACGGAGAGCGACGTCGTGCGCCGCTGGCGCTTCGACGAGCTCCTGCGCGCCGGCTACGACATCGCGGACGCCGCCGAGCTCGCACTTCGCACCGAGATCGACCTGCACTGGGCCATGAGCCTGGTGCAGCGGGGTTGTCCGAGCGCGACCGCCACGCGGATCGCGCTGTAGGCATCCCGCACGACGCGTCCGCGCCGCCGAGAGGTGGCGCGGACGCATCCGCCCGGATCGGTGTCCGTGCAGGGCCTTGCGTAAGACGCCCTTCCGGCCGGGCCGATATCTCTTATCGGTATGCGTCTTCGCGACGACGGCACGCTGCAGCTCTCGCCTTCCGATCTCTCGGCGCATCTCGCGTGCCCACACCTGACCACGCTCTCGCTCGAGGTCGCGCGCGGGAAGCTCGCGCAGCCCCACCTCGACTCACCGCACCGCGACCTCATCTTCCGCAAGGGGAACGAGCACGAGCACGCGTACCTCGCCCGCCTCGCGGCAGACGGGCGCTCCATCGTCCGGATCCCGACCTACGACGACGACGCTTTCGACGCCGACGAGGCGCGGCGGCTCACCGAGGAGGCGATTCGCACAGGTGAGGCCGAGGTCGTCTACCAGCCCTATCTGGTCGACGAGGACGGGCGCTGGCGCGGGTTCGCCGACTTCCTCGAACGGCGGCCCGACGGGAGCTACGAGCCGGTGGACACGAAGCTGGCCCGGTCGGCGAAGCCCGCGCACGTCCTGCAGCTCTGCTTCTACGCGGCGCAGGTGGCGCGCATCCAGGGCGCGCCCGTCGAGCGCGTCCACGTGGAGAACGGACGCGGCGAGCGCGAGACGTTCCGCGTCGCCGAGCTCGAGGCGTACTACCGGCGGGCCCGCGCGCGGTTCCTCGGCGCGCTCGCGAGCGAGGCGCAGACGTACGGGTGGCCGTGTGACCACTGCGGCATCTGCGACTTCCGCCTGCTCTGCCGCGAGCAGCGGGTGGCCGACGACCACCTGACGCTCGTCGCCGGACTGCGCCGCTCGCACGCAGAGACGCTGATCGAGGCTGGCGTCACGACGCTCGAGGCGCTCGGCGACCTCACGACGGCGGGGCTTCCGGGTCTTGAGGAGATCAGGCCGGAGACGCTCGAGGCGATCAGGCAGCAGGCCGCCCTGCAGCTCCGCGGGCGCAGGAGCGGGACGTATCTCTGGGAGCTCCTCCCCGACGGGCCCGAGCGTGGCTTTCGGCTTCTCCCGGCGCCGGACGAGGGCGACGTGTGGCTCGACCTCGAGGGTCACCCGTTCTACGAGACGTCCCGCGGGCTCGAGTACCTGTTCGGCTACTGCTACCGCGAGGCGTCGCGCGAGGTCGTCTACGAGGCGCTCTGGGGGAGCGACCGCGACGGCGAGCGCGAGATCTTCGAGCGGTTCGTCGGCTGGCTCGTCGAGCGGCGTCGCCGGTACCCACGGATGCACGTCTACCACTACGCCGCCTACGAGCGGACTGCGCTCACCCGCCTCGCGGGCGAGCACGGCACGCGCGAGGACGACGTGGACGCCTTCCTGCGCGAGGAGGTCCTCGTCGACCTCTACCGCATCGTGAAGCAGTCGTTGCGCGCCTCGCTCGAGAGCTACTCGATCAAGGCCGTCGAGAAGCTCTACGGCTTCGAGCGCACGGCCGACGTCTCCGGCGGCGACGAGTCGGTCGTGCGTTTCGAGGAGTGGCTCGAGACCGGCGACGCGGCGCTCCTCGCCGACGTCGAGCGCTACAACGAGGAGGACTGCCGCTCCACCGCCGCGCTCCACGAATGGCTGCTCTCGATCCGCCCGCCCGACGTGCCGTGGCGACTCCCGCCCGAGGAGCGCGCGCGGAGCGAGGAGGCGATCGAGCGCGACGCCGAGCGGGCGGCGCTCGAGGCCGAGCTGCTCGACGGCGCCGGGGAGGGATCGCCGCGGCGGCTGCTCGGGAACCTCGTCGACTACCACCAGCGAGAGGCGCGGCCGCAATGGTGGGCGTGGTTCCGCTGGCCGCAGCTCGACGACGACGAGCTCATCCGAGACCGCACGGCGATCGGCGGGCTCGTCCGCGACGGAGCGCCGCCGCAGGTCGAGGGTCAGAGCCACGCCTACCGGATGAGCTTCCCGCCGCAGGAGCACAAGCTCTCGGGTGAGGGCTTCGATCCCGACACGCGGGCCCGCTTCCGGCTCCGCGTGGACGACGACACGGGCACGGTGACGCTTCTGCGCGGCACGGCCCGCGAGGACGAGCCGCTGCCGCGCGGGCTGACCCCGGGCGGGCCGTTCCGGGACGGCGTCAAGCGCGAGGCGCTCCAGCGCTTCGTTCGCGCGTACGCGGCGGGGGAGGGCGGACGGTACGCCGCGGCGCGTGCCGTGCTCGAGCGTCTGCCGCCGGAGGCCCTGCTCGGCGTCGACCCGGTCGAGTCCGCCCTCTCGCTCGGCGAGAGCTACCTCTTCGTGCAGGGGCCGCCGGGATCGGGCAAGACGTGGCAGGGGGCGCGGATGGCGATCGCGCTGATGCGTGCGGGGAAGCGCGTCGGCGTCACCTCGCTGAGCCACAAGGCGATCCACAACATGCTGCGCGCGATCCAGCACGAGGCGGACCAGCAGGGCTTCACGTTCAGGGGCGCGAAGCGCGGAAGCGCCGAGGAGGGCTCGGACTCGCTCTTCGAGACCCGGTGCTTCGTGACGTCGGAGGACGTCGACGTGTGCGCCGACCCGTTCTACGCGCTCGTGGCCGGCACGACGTGGGCGTTGACGCGACCGGCGGTCGACCTCCATGCCGCGGAGCACCCGCTCGACGTGCTGATGGTCGACGAGGCCGGGCAGCTGGCGCTCGCGGACGTGCTCGCGGCGGCGACCTCCGCTCGCTCGCTCGTCCTGCTCGGCGACCCGAACCAGCTTCCTCAGGTCTCCCAGGGCTCGCATCCCGAAGGGGCGGAGCGCTCGGTGCTCCAGCACCTCCTCGGCGAGACGGTGACCGTACCGCCGGGCCGCGGCGTGTTCCTCGAGAGAACGTGGCGGTTGCGACCGGAGCTCTGCGCCTTCACCTCCGACGCGTACTACGAGGGGCGGCTCGCTCATGCGCCGGAGACCGCCCGCCGCTCGCTTGCGCTCGGGAACGGGCCGGTGTGGCTGCCCGTCGAGCACGTCGGCCGCAGCCAGTCGTCGGTCGAGGAGGCGGACGCGATCGCCGCCGCGGTCGACGAGCTCCTCGGCTCCCCGTTCACCGACCTCGACGGGATGACGCGGCCGCTCGACGAGCGGGACCTGCTCGTCGTCGCGCCGTACAACGCGCAGGTGCGCATGCTCCGGTCACGTCTCCCAGCGGCGGTGCCGGTCGGCACCGTCGACAAGTTCCAGGGCCAGCAGGCGCCGGTCGTGCTCGTCTCGATGGCGAGCTCATCGCCCGACGACGCCCCGCGCGGAATCGGCTTCGCGTTCGACCGGCACCGCTTCAACGTCGCCACGTCGCGCGCCCAGTGTTGCGCGGTGCTCGTCTGCTCGCCGAGGCTGCTCGACGCCGACTGCCGGACGGTCGCGCAGATGCGGCTCGTCAGCGCGGTCTGCCGGTTCGTCGAGCTGGCACGGAAGGGATGATCGCGGCGTAACGCCCGGCTGGCGCGCTCGAGATTCCCCTGCATGTGGGTGCTTTCTCGCAGGCTCGCCGTCCGACGCGGCCGACATGCTCGTCGCATGGCTCGCTGGCTGCGCGTCGTCCCCGGCCGGGGCGGATTGCCCGGAACGGTGAGGCGGCGGGTCGAGGTCGCGCCGCCTGTCGGATACGTGGTGGTCGACCTCGAGACGACGGGAACCAGCGTCGAGTCGGACGAGATCGTCTCGCTCGCGGTCGTGCGGCTCGACGCGGACGGGGTCGAGCTCGATCGCTTCGCGAGTCTCGTCAGGCCCGCCGGCCCGATCCCGGTGGAGGCGACGGCCGTGCACGGGATCGACGACGCGTCCGTCGCGCGAGCACCGTCCTTTGCCGACCTGGCGGAGGAGCTGCACGGGCTTCTCGACGGCGCCGTCTTCGTCGCCCACAACGCGGGCTTCGACCTCCCGCTCCTCGAGCACGCGTTCGCGCGCGCCGGCACGCGGTACCGCCCGGGGGGTGTGGCCTGCACACTCGATGCGTTCCGGCTGCTCGAGCCGGTCGAGCGGAGTCACCGGCTGGAGTCGCTGTGCGAGCGTCACGGCGTCCGGCTCGACGACGCCCACGACGCGCGCGGTGACGTGCTCGCGACGGTCGCATTGCTGCGGATCCTCCTCGGGCGCGGGATCGCGCCCGAGACCGTGGAGCTCGACCACGCCGCATACATGCGGCTCCGCTCGCGGGGCGACAAGCGCCGCGTGTCCGAGCCGCAGGTGCGCAGGGTGTTCGCGCTGGCTCGTGCTGCAGGCTTCGTCGCGCTCGACGGGACTCTCGACGACGAGGCGGTCGTCGCGCTCGTCGAGCGCGTCAGCGGTGTCGGCGAGGTGGAGGCGCTGACCCGGGAACAGGTGCAGGACGTGTACGACGCGCTCGAGCTGGTCCTCGCCGAAGCCGAGGCTGCCCAGGCCGCGAGCGCGTAGCCGCCCTCGCGGCCGAGCGGGATGAGAGGATCGCGCCGTGGGCACCTCGGCTGACGCGACATCGACCGCCCCCGAGCTCGACCGGGGCGCCTATGCGAAGACGCTCGTGCTCTCGGCGCTGCTCGGCGTGCCGGTCGCCTTCGCGGCCGTCCTCTTCCAGACCGCGATCCACGATCTCATCCATTTCGTGTGGGAGTACCTCCCCGAGGAGTTCGGCTGGCACGAGCCCGCCTGGTGGTACGTCGTCCTCGTCCCCGGCCTGGCCGGTCTCCTCGTCGCGGCGGCCGTTCGCCTCCCGGGCCACGGCGGGCACTCGCCGCTCGAGGGGATCGCGATGGGTGACGTCCGTCCTCTCGATCTCGTGAGCATCCTGCCCGCCGCGCTCGCGACGCTCGGCCTCGGCCTCGTCCTGGGGCCCGAGGCTCCGCTCATCGCGATCGGCCTGGCCATGGGGGCGCTCGCGGTCCAGCTGGTGGGGATGAGCGGGACCGCGGGACACCTGCTCGTGCTCGCGGGTGCGTTCGCGGCGATCGCGGCGCTCTTCGGCGGGCCGCTCGTCGCCGCGCTGCTCCTCTTCGAGATGCTGGCGATGAGCGGCATGCTCCCGGCGAAGATGATGGGCGCCGCGCTGCTGCCGGGCTTCGTCGCCGCAGGATCGGGCGGCCTCATCTTCACCGGCGTCGCCGGCTGGTCGGGGCTGCATCAGCAGAACCTCGCCCTCCCGAACCTGGCGGGATACGACTCGGTCCGCATCGCCGACCTCGCGTGGTGCGCGGCCGTTGCCGTGGCCGTCGCGATCATCGTGGTCGCCGCCCGCCGCGGAGGATTCGCGGTCGCGCGGCGCGCTGCGGTCCGCCCGGTTCCCGCGCTCGTCGTCGGCGGGCTCCTCGTCGGCGTCGTCGCCGTCGTCTTCCGCGCGCTCGCTGATCGCCCCGTCGACCTCGTGCTGTTCTCGGGGCAGTCCGAGATGCCCGCGCTCGTCGCCGAGGGCTCCGCCGGCGTGCTGCTCCTGCTCGTCGTGGCCAAGAGCGTGGCCTACTCGCTCTCGCTCGGCTCGGGCTTCCGCGGCGGGCCGGTGTTTCCGGCGATCGCGATCGGAACCGCGGTCGCGGTCGCAGCCGCCGATGTGCTGCCCGGCCTCGCGGTCACCCCCGCCGTGGCCACGGGCGTGGCGGCGGGCGTGGCGGCGGTCCTGCGGGCGCCGTTCAGCGCTGCGCTGCTCTCCTCGGTCCTCGTCGGATCCGCCGCGGCCGACGTCGCCCCGCTCAGCGTGCTGGGAGCAGCGGTCGGCGTGCTCACGGTCGTCGTCCTGCCGGACCCGAAGCTGGCGGGCACGGTCGAGGACTGAGTCGGCGCGTGCCCGCGCGCATGGGCGATCATCCGGTGATGCGGGTCGAGCTCGTCGCAGGGGACATCACCGAGCAGGACGTCGATGCGATCGTGAACGCGGCCAACTCGTCGCTCCTCGGCGGGGGCGGTGTGGACGGCGCGATCCACCGCCGGGGCGGGCCCGCGATCCTCGCGGAGTGCAGGGCGCTCCGGGCGTCGTCGCATCCGGACGGGCTTGCCCCCGGCGACGCGGTCGCGACGACCGCGGGAGGGCTGCCCGCGCGCTGGGTCATCCACACCGTCGGTCCCGTCCACTCGGGCGCGCCCGGCGAGCCGGAGACGTTGCGGTCGTGCTACACGCGCTCGCTCGCCGTGGCGGACGAGCTGGGAGCGGAGAGCGTCGCGTTCCCGCTGATCTCGGCCGGTGCGTTCGGCTGGCCGCTCGCCGATGCCGTCGGGCAGGCGCTCACCGCTCTGGGGGAGGCCGAGACCGCCGTGCGCGAGGCGCGGCTCGTCCTGTTCGGTGCCGATGCGCTCGCAGCCGCTCGGCGCGAGCTGCAGCGACGCGGCTGAGGCGACGCCCTCGCCTGCAGGCCTAGCCGGGCTTCGCGGCCATCGCCCAGATCGCGACGATCCACGCGGCGAGGGCGATCGCGGCGATGATCCCGGACGCCTTCGCGAGGCCGCTCTTCGACTTCCGCGATGCGATGCCGGCGCAGATCGTCGCGATGAGGAGCAGAAGACCGCCGAGCTCGCGGGTCATGAATCCGATGCCGACCCACGTCGGGTCGTCGCTCGAGTCGCCGAACTCCTTCGAGTAGATCCACTCGGCGCCGATCGCCATGAGGAACCACGATGGGATCGCGACGAAGAGCATCGTCCGGAACGAGAAGCGACGCAGCCTGTCCGGCGCCGAGACCGCCGGGGCCGTGAGCTGGGCGGCCACGGCGGCGGTCACGGCGCCGACGAGGATCATCGCTCCGAGCACGTGGAGGAACAACGGGAAGTTCCAGCTGTCCGGCCGTGTCGCTGCGATGAGCCCGGTCATGCGCCGGGCTTCCAGATCATGTCGATGAGGATCAGGAGGAAGAGGGCGCTGCTCGCGGCGTGGAACCAGAGCGCGCGCGAGGCGCCGAACGTCTCGGCGAGCGCAGGGCTGGTCGTCGTGCCCGCGGCCGCGAGCTTCTCAGCCTCGACCCCGGCCTCCCCGTAGCCCGTCCCCGCGCGGCGGCCGACCTCGGCCGCGATCGCCCAGAGCACGATCGCCGCGATCACCCAGCCGTCCCACACGTGGTAGGCGTCGACCGAGATCGCGAGCCACACGCCGAACACGATCGTGCCGATCGAGCCGGCCGCGATCATGATCGTCCCGACCTTCGACACGGCCATCAGCGACGCGACGCGCGTCGTCGAGTCCGTGTTCCAGAGGGCCACGATCGTGATCCAGAAGATCACGAGCGCGCCCACGAGCGCGAAGGCGGAGAGGACGTGCAGCGCGAGGATCCAGTCGTCGAGGCTCACCTGTGGGCGCGGAGGCTACTAAGTCGCGGACCGTGGTTCAACAATGGTCAGTCCACGGCGGCCCGACCCGTGGTCCCTACGCGACCGCGAAGCGGACCTGGCGCTTCATCACGTCCGCGAGTTCGAGGCGCACCACGATCCGCTCGCCGAGCGGGAGGTCCCGTCCGTCGCAGCGCCCCATGACGGCGGGGTCGGCCAGCTGGACGAGACCGCCGTCGCCCTCGCGATCCACGTCGACGACGACAGCCTCGAAGGTCTTCCCGAGCCGCTGCTCGAGCACGGCGGCCTCGAGCGTCGAGACGATTCCCGCCTCGTACTGGCCGGCCTTCTGCGCCGACTGCTCCATCACCGGCGGAAGCTCGGGAAGCGCGGCGAGCACCCACCGAGCAGGCTGCTTCCCGGCGGACAGCGCGACACAGGCTTCGCCGACGTACCGGTCGACGAGCCGACGGAGCGGAGCGGTCGTGTGCGCGTACGTCGACGCGAGCGCCGCATGCACCGGATCCTTCGGAGCGCGACCCTCGAAGGCCGTGTAGCCCGAGCCGCGCATCACTCCCGCAGCCTGCTGCAGGAGCGCCGCCTGGCGCGGCACGCTCGGATCGAGGCCGCGGACGAAGCTCGGGTAGTCGAGCTCCCTCGGCCACGGCACGTCGAGCGCCTCCGCGGTCAGTCGCAGCCGGACGAGCCGCTCGGGGTCGGCCGCGGGGACGGTGCGGAGGATGCCGACCTGTGCCGTGAGCATCAGCTCGGCCGCGGCCATCCCCGTCATGAGCGAGATCTGCGCGTTCCAGCCCTCGACGAGGAGCGGCGGGCGGTACGAGAGGTCGTAGCCGTCACGACTGCGCCTGACCTCCTGCTCGGGAAGCTGGAGGCTCACGCCTCCGCGGCGAGTCTCGCGCTGCTGTCGGAGGATCCCGACTTCGCGGAGGAGGAGCAGGCTGTCGCTCGCCGTGCCGTCGTCGAGCGACCGCTGGACGCCGGCGTAGTCGAGCTTCGCCCGGCTGCGGACGAGGGCCCGTCTCACGTGGACGTCGATTCCCTCGCCCGTGCCGTCGAGCCTCATCGTCCACACGAGGGCGCGTCGTAGCTCGTCCGGCAGCAGGCTCGCGGCCCCCTCCGAGAGCTCGGGCGGGTAGAGCCGCGCGTT
>DATAPC010000120.1:0-48820 GCA_036265415.1 Gaiella sp. | reverse complement strand
CGACGCCACGGCCTCGCTCACCTGGGTCGCGTACTCCGTCTCGGCCTCGTCGAGCTCGGTCAGGTCGATCGGCGCCCCGAGGAGGTCGGCGAGCCGCGTGCACAGGGCCTTCGCGGCCCGGGGGCTCGGCGCGAGCGAGACGTAGTGCGGCACCGCCGACCAGAGGCTCACCGACCGCAGCCCGGCGCCGCGGCAGGCGTCGTGCAGCACGCCGACGATCCCGGTCGGGCCCTCGTAGCGCGAGAGCTGCAGCCCGAGCTCCTCGACGAGCTCCGGGTCGGTCGCGGCTCCCGTGACCGGCGCCGGCCTCGTGTGTGGCACATCCGCGAGAAGCGCGCCGAGCGTGACGACGAGGTCGACGTCGAGGTCACGGGCAACGCCGATCACGAGCTCGGTGAAGGCACGCCAGCGATAGTTCGGTTCGACGCCGAGCAGGATCACGGCGTCCCGGTCGGCGCCCGGAATCGCCGCGTGGTAGAAGGCGTTCTCGGGCCATTCGATGCGGCGCGTCAGCCCCTCGTCCAGCGTCACGGTCGGCCGGACCGCCTGGAAGTCGACGAAGGCCTCGGGGTCGATGTCGGCGAAGCGCGTCGCGCCCCACTGCTGGACGAGGTAGCCGGCCGCGACGGTCGCCGCCTGCCCGCCGTCGTTCCAGCCCCGGAACGCCGTGATCATCACCGGCCGGCGGAGCGCGGGCAGCTCATCGATGCGGAGGTCGTCTGACGCCATCGCGACAGCGTAACTGCGGTCAGCGCGACCGCAGCGGCTCGCCGAGCGCCTCGACGCGCTCGGCCGAGCGGGCGACGAGAGCGAGCGGCGGCCGCCAGAGGGTGTACGCGACCCCGACGGCCAGCGCCCAGATCGTCGCCGCGAGCGTCACATGGACGAGAACGAGCCCCCACGGCAGCGCGTTCCGGTACTGGATCTCGCCCACGAGCATCTGCACGAGCAGCACGCCGAGCAGGGCGAGAGCCAGTCGCACGACGCCTGGCGCCGCCTTCCGCGCGCGCAGCAGCTGCCAGCCGACCAGCAGGAGGCCGATCCCGAAGACGGCCGTCGCACGAACGTGGACGTAGACGGTGTCGCGGATCCCGAGGCCGAGCCGGTGGACGTCCTGGTCGGCGCCCGGATGAGGCCCGGAGGCGGTGGCGACGGCCCCGGTCACGATCATCGCCGCACAGGCGACGACCCCGACGACCGCGACGACGCGCAGCCAACGCGGCACGACGGGCGGCGCAAGGCCCGCCGCGTTGCTCCAAGCCTCGACCGCGACGACGACGGACAGCGCGACCACGACGAGCGCGAGCAGGAAGTGCGACATCACCGCGAGCGGGTGCAGGTCGAGGATCACCGTCACGCCGCCGAGTGGAATCTGGGCGACCGTTCCGAGGAACGCCGCGAGCGCGACGCTGGTCACCCATGCCGGCAGGCCTGCGACGCGCCGGGCCGTATGCCAGGTGGCGAGTGACGCGAGAATCCCGCAGACGGCGATCACGCGGTTTCCGAACTCGACCATCGGATGGAAGTCCATGGCGGGGAACGGCGTCGAGCCGCAGCGCGGCCAGTTGTCGCAGCCGAGGCCCGACCCGGTGAGCCGCACGAAGGCTCCCGAGGTCACGACGAGGCCGAGGACGGCGACCGTCCCGGCCGCGAGGTGCAGGAAGCGCTGCGAGGAGACGGGCTCGCGGAGCCGCTCGCGCACGCTCATGCGAGGCTCACGCCGCTTCCCGCCTCGACGCGCCCGACGACGTGCAGCGGGAGGCCTGCGCCCGCGAACGTCGCCTCGAGCACGACGCGCTTGTCGCGGGGGAGCGTGACGAGCAGGCCGCCGGCGGTCTGCGGGTCGTAGGCGAGCGCCTCGAGGGCGGCGGACGTCGTGCTCCGGACGTGGTCTCCCGCGAACTCGCGGTTCCTGCGGTCGCCCCCGGTTCGGACGCCCGCCTCGGCGAGCTCCAGCGCGCCAGCCAAGGCTGGCAGCCGCTCTGCGTCGAGCGAGATGTGGACACCCGAGCGGGCCGCCGTCTCGTGTGCATGCCCAAGGAGCCCGAATCCGGTCACGTCGGTCACGGCGTTGGGCGAGAACGACCGGAGGGTGTCCGCCGCGTCACGGTTCAGCTCCGTCATCGCCGCGACGGCGGCCTCCAGGGCGCCGTCCGGCGCGCGACCGTCGCGCACCGCCTGCAGCACGAGGCCCGTCCCGAGCGGCTTGGTCAACGCCACCACGTCGCCCGGCTGCGCACCGCTCTTCCGCCAGACGCCGTCCGGATGCACGGTCCCGACGACGGCGAGCCCGTACTTCGGCTCCTCGTCGCGGATCGTGTGACCGCCCGCGAGGATCGCGCCGGCCTCGCGCGTCGCCTCCCCGGCCCCGACGAGGATCTCGCCGAGCACGCTGGTCGGCAGCTCCTCGGGGAAGGCGGTCACGGACAGGGCGAGCAGCGGCCGGCCGCCCATCGCGAAGACGTCGTTGAGCGCGTTCGTCGCGGCGATCCGCCCGAACGTGCTCGGGTCGTCGACGACCGGTGGGAAGAAGTCGACCGTGAAGACGAGCGCGGTCGAGTGGTCCAGGCGGTAGACCGCCGCGTCGTCGGCCGGATCGAGGCCGACGAGGAGATCCGCCGCGTCGGCGGGGACGATGCCCGCGAGGAGCTCCTCGAGCCGCGCCGCCGAGTACTTCGCCGCGCACCCGCCGGCCTTCGCGAGGCTCGTCAGCGTCGGCTGGCCCACGCACCGAGTGTAGAGACGGGCTTGCGGCGGCCCGACCGAAGGAGGCGGAAGGAGACCCGGCGGGCGGAGCGAAGTCCGGGCCAGACGGAGTGGATCTCCCTCTTCCCTCCCTCGTGCTCCGCGGAGGCCGCCGGACGTCTGGCGGCCTCCGTCTGTGAGAGGATCGCCGCGTGCGGAGCGCCATCGTCACCGGCGGCTCGTCGGGCATCGGGCTCGCGATCGCCCGCATGCTGCGCGAGGAGGGCTATGCGCTGACACTCGCGGCGCGCAACGTAGAGCGGCTCGAGACGGCGGCGCAGCAGCTCGAGGCGAGCACGTTCGCGCTCGACGTCCGCGACGAGGACCAGTGCGCGCGTCTCGTCGCGGGGCACGTGGAAGCTCACTCCGGCCTCGACGTGCTCGTCAATTCGGCGGGGGTCGGGATCGCCGGGACGATCGGCGACATGGCGACGAAGCACTTCGACCTCCAGCAGTCGGTCAACCTCCGCGGCGCCTTCCTGATCACGCGGGAAGCGCTCCCTGCCCTTCGCGAATCTCACGGCTACGTCGTGAACCTCGCCTCGATCGCAGGGACGATTCCCACTCCGGGGCTCGCGAGCTATGGCGCCGCGAAGGCGGCGCTCATCGCGCTGACGCGCTCGCTCGTGCGCGAGGAGCGCGAGAACGGCGTGCGCGCGACCGCGCTCTGCCCTGCGTTCGTGGACACGCCGATGACCACCTGGACGGGGATCGACGGGGTGGAGATGATCCAGCCGGAGGACTGCGCGGAGATCGTGCGGTCGCTGCTCCGGCTCGGCCCCGCGGCGCGCGTCCCGGTGGTCGTGATCGAGCGCGCCGGCGACGACGTGGTCTGAGAGAACCGGCGCCCGATCAGAGCCGCCGGGGCCGGAGACCGTCGAGGTCGAGGAGACGCGCGACGGCGGCCGTCCGACTCCGGACACCGAGCTTGGCGTACGTGTTCTCGAGGTGCTTGCGTACGGTCCCTGGCGACAGCCAGAGCGCCGCGGCGACCTCCGCGTTCGATCGTCCCTCCGCGACGAGCCCGAGGATCTGGAGCTCCCTGCTCGTCAGCGCGGGCGTCCCAGGGCGCCTCGGCCGCTCGGCGACGAGCATCGCGCCTTCGTGGCCGTCGAGGCGACGGAGCTCCAGGACGCTCGAGTCCCCCTCGACCGTCAGGCAGCCGGGTCGGTCGTCGTGCAGCCAGTCGTCGAGCCGCGCCGCCGCCGACGCGTCGCCCCGGACGAGCCCGTAGCGGCCGAGCAGCCGCCGGGCACGGCCGGTCGCGAGCTCGATCCGTCGTGCGGCGTTCACGACCACGAGCTCACCGTCCTCCTCCGCGCCTGCTTCCAGGGCGTCGGCGAGACGGCGGGCCCGCGCCGCGCGCTCGAGATTTCGAAGGTGGGGGCTCAGCAGGTCGGCGACGAGCCGATCGCGGATGTCGAAGCGCCGCCCGCTCCGATCGAACACGACGCTGAACGCCATCCCGCGTTCGACCGGCAGGAACAGCTTCATCACGTGGTCGATGCCCAGCGGGCGGCAGATCGACGCGTACAGCCCCGACTTGCGGAAGGCCCGCTCCCCCGCGACGTCGGAGAGGGTCAGCGCGCGACCGACGATCCGCGGCTTGCACGGTCCGACCCCCTCGCAGCCGCCGGGCAACGGATCCTCGTGCCGGAAGCGTGGATATTCCTCCCAGACCGCCGCCGTCCGGTCCGGCTCGACGGACGAGACGTCGATGCGAACCCGCCCGTCGGCCACGCTCCACTCGTGCCACGAGACGGCCGTGGAGGGGACGAGGTCGCGCAGGATGTCGAGCGCACGGGGGGAGAGCGGCCCAGGCCCCGACATCCCGGCCGCCTCGCCGACGAACGAGAGCACACCCCGTAGGTCCGACTCTCGGAGCCGTTCCACCGTTCGAGGATACGACGATCGTCGTATCGACACGAGCCCCCGGGTGGGGGCACGCTGGAACCGAGCGAGAGTGCGTACGACCGAAGGACAGCAGGTTTCGACGGGCGCACTGCGCCGGCACGCACGAACCGTGTCGGTAACGACGGCCGTCGTCGCAGCTTCACTCGTGGCGGCGTTGGGGGCCGTGGCCGGGGCGGACGGTTCCCCCGCTTCGGGCGCGCGCCTGGCCGACGTCGCGAACGGCCTCGTCCAGGCCGGCGCCCCAGGCGCGGTGGTCGTGGTCCGGACGCCGGGGGGAGTCCGGCGCGCCGCCGCAGGCGTGGCGAGGATCCGGCCGCGCGTGCCGCTGCGGGCAGGCGATCGGTATCGGATCGCGAGCGTGACGAAGCCGTTCGTCGCCACGGTCGTGCTCCAGCTCGAGGCAGAGGGGCGACTGCGGCTCGACGATCCCCTCGAGCGGTGGCTCCCCGGACTGCTCCCGGGCGGCCGGGAGATCACGCTGCGAATGCTCCTCGGCCACACGAGCGGGCTCTTCGACTACGACAACGACACCGAGTGGGTCCGCGAGCGAATCGCCGCGCCCCTTCGAACGTGGCAGCCTCGTGAGCTCGTCGCGATCGCTGCGCGGCACCGACGTCTGTTCCCACCCGGGACCGACTGGTCGTACTCGAACACGAACTACGTGCTGCTCGGCCTCGTGGTCGAGGCGGCGACGAAGCACACCCTCCGACGGGAGCTCACTACCCGTGTCTTCGTACCGCTCGGCCTCCGGTCGACCTCGTACCCGACCGGGACGCAGATTCCCGGACCGGCAGTTCACGGCTATCTGGGGGATGTTCCGGGCTTGTCGATCCCCGCCGGTCGGCTCGTCGACGTCACGACCCGTCTCAGCCCATCCGCGTGGGGTGCCGGCCAGATCGTCTCGACGGCGGACGACGTGTCGCGCTTCTTCGCCGCCTTGCTCGACGGCCGCGTTCTATCGCCGCGACAGCTCCGCGAGATGAAGGCCGAGGTCGGAGGTACCGGCCCGATCGCGTTCACGGTCCCGTACGGGCTCGGGCTGGACATCCGGCACACGCCGTGCGGAACCGCATACGGTCACGAGGGAGACGTGCCCGGGTACCGCAACGCCGTCTGGGCGAGCTCCGACGGGCATCGCGTCGCAGCGGTGATGGTCAACGTCGAGAGCCGCCACCTCACGTGGAATACGATCCGGGAGGCGGTCACGGCAGCTTTCTGCTCCCGTTGACCCCCGTCAATCGTCGCCGGGTCGGAGCTCGGCGGACGGGGCATCGCCTCCCGCGGCGAGCGCGTCGAGCGGGCCGTCGCCGCCGGTGAGCCCGAGCCGGCCGTACAACGAGAGCTTTCCGCGCGAGTCCTCGATGTCGAGGAGGCGCAGGGTGAGCTGCCCGATCCGGTCGAGCGGGCCGAACGCCGCGTCCTCGACGCGCTCCATCGAGAGGCGCTCGGGGTGGTACGTCGCGTTCTCCGAGACCGTGTCGAGGATCGTGTAGTCGTCTCCGCGGCGAAGCTCGACGGTCACCTCGCCGCTCACTGCGCTGCCGACCCAGCCGGAGAGCGCCTGCCGGAGCATCAGCGCCTGCGGGTCGAACCAGCGTCCTTCGTAGAGCAGCCGACCGAGCCGGCGACCGCCGGTGCGGTATTCGTCGACCGTCGCCTCGTTGTGGATGGCGTGCACGAGTCGCTCGTAGGCGAGCCAGAGCAACGCCATCCCCGGCGCCTCGTAGATCCCGCGGCTCTTGGCCTCGATGATCCGGTTCTCGATCTGATCCGACATGCCGAGCCCGTGGCGGCCGCCGATCGCGTTGGCTTCCAGAACGAGCCGGACGCGGTCGTCGTACCGGCGGCCGTTCAGGGAGACCGGCCAGCCCTCCTCGAACCGCACGGTCGCGACCTCGGGCGCGATCTCGACTGACTCGTCCCAGTGGGCGACGCCCATGATCGGCGCGACGAGCGACATCGAGCGGTCGAGCAGCTCGAGCTCCTTCGCCTCGTGTGTCGCCCCCCAGATGTTCGCGTCGGTGGAATAGGCCTGCTCGATGCTCGCACGGTAGGGGAGATTGCGCTCCAGCAGCCACTCGCTCATCTCCTTCCGGCCGCCGAGCTCCTCGACGAACAGCGGGTCGAGCCACGGCTTGTAGATCCGGAGGGCGGGGTTCGCGAGGAGCCCGTAGCGGAAGAAGCGCTCGATGTCGTTGCCCTTGTACGTCGAGCCGTCGCCCCAGACGCCGACGCCGTGCTCGTGCATCACATGCACGAGCATCGTCCCGGTCACTGCGCGCCCGAGCGGCGTCGTGTTGAAATACGTCTTGCCCCCCGACGAGACGTGGAACGCGCCGCAGCGGAGCGCGACGAGCCCCTCGTGCACGAGGTGCGGCTTGCAGTCTACGAGGATCGCCTCTTCGGCACCGACCTCGGTGGCCCGCGTGGGGATCCCGGCCACGTCGTCCTCGTCGTACTGGCCGACGTCTGCCGTGAGGGCGTACGGAACCGCCCCCTTCTCGCGGATCCACGCCACGGCGACCGTCGTGTCGAGGCCGCCCGAGAAAGCGATGCCGATGCGTTCGCCGACGGGAAGCGACGTGAGGACGTGCGACATGCGACGCGGGCTCAGCGCACCTTCGCCACGGCACGTGCCAGCTCGTCGACCGAGAACGCGCCCTCGAGCCGTGCGCGGATGACGCCCTTGCGGTCGACCACGAAGGTGAACGGCTCGGTGGGGAGCCGCCACTGCGAGACCCACTGGTTGACGCCCTTCGCCGGATCGTTGTCCTTGTAGATCTCGACGTGGATGAACCGTACGCCGGACGAGGCGGGCTGCTTTCGCACGGCTGTAACGGTGTCGACGACCGGCCCGCACGTTCGCGACTGGCAGTACTGCGGCGTCGCGAACGCGACGACGAACGGCTCGTGCGTCGCAAGCGCCTGCGCGACGGACGTCGTGTAAAGGGCACGGTCCGGGCGGCGCGACGTCGTGAGCGCGTGGAGGTCGCCCCCCGTGCTGGCGAGCGTCGGCGTCTTGGAGGCGATCGCGCGGTCGCCGACGCCGGGAGCGGCCGACTGCTTTCGCACGACCATGTTGCCGAGCGCCTGGATCTTCGTGCCTCCGATCGGCTCGGCCAGATACCAGTACGTCCCCGCGGTCGGTGTTCTCAACGTCGCGACGTAGATGCCGTTCGCACCGGCCGACTCACCGCCCGGGACGCCGATCGGCTCGAGGCGCGCCGTGGTCTCCGCGTACGGCGGCTGCTTGAGCCCGCGGGAGATCCACACGCGGGCGGTCGGCCGCTCGATCAGCTTCGACTGCTTGTCGACGACGAGGAACGAGATGCGGTTGCTGCCGACGGCGTTGTCGGACGTCCCGGGCACCGCGGCGACGTCCTCGCCGGGCGCGCGCCAGAGCTGTTCGATAGTGGCCGCGGATCCCGACGTGGTCGTCGCGCCGGGTGCGCCCTCGGCGGCCGCGCCGTCCGAGCTCCCGCCGCAGGACGCGGCGAGGAGCCCGGTGCCGAGCGCGACGACGATGGCAGCGGCAAGCGGGCGACCCACGCAGCCCAATCTAGCCGCAGGACGTGCGCGTCAGTCGCCGTCCGAGAAGGTCCGGTTCGGCCTGAACTGACCAAGCCAGGCCGCGACCAGCGCAAGGTTCACGAGAGCCAGGATGACACGCGCTCTACTCACCTCGATCCTCCTTTCTCAGAAGCGGACGACCCGAAGCGCTTCGGCAGCGTTCCGGTACAACCGCGCTGCCTCGCGTGCGTCTCCCCGACGCTCCGCGAGGTCACCAAGCGCGACCCACGCCCCCGTCCGGTGCGCGATGGACGCCATCTGCTCGAACGCGGCGTCCGCGGCCCGGAAGCACTCCTCCGCCTCGTCGAGGCGGCCCCGCTCCAGCAACGAGCGGCCCAGTACGAGGTTCGACTGGCCGATCTCGTCGAGGAAGTCCTCGCGCCCGTCCAGGAGGGCGAGCGCCTTGCGTGCATGCTCGTCGGCCGCGTCGTGATCGCCCAGGTGCTCGTGGACGGCGGCGAGGCTCCCCAGTGCCTGCGCAGCGTCCGGTTGCGAGCCGGCCTCGACGGCGAGCGAGAACGACGTCGTGAGATGCTCGATCGCCTGCTCGGGATGGCCGAGCAGGAGCTGCAGGCCGCCGAGGTTCAGCATGAGGCGGCCGGTGTTGCGCATGTCGTTGAGCTCCGAGTAGATGTCCTTCGCCTGCATGGCGTACTGTCGGGCGAGGACCCAGTGACCCGTCTTCTCGGCGACCCACGAGGCCTGGAAGTAGGCGCCGGCGACGACACGAGGGTCGTCCACCGCGAGCGCGAGCTCGAGCGCGCGCTCGGCGTCCTCGCGCGCGGCCTCGTAGTCGGCCTGGCGCCGGCGGCAGCGTGAGCGCCAGGCGAGGATCCGCGCGCGCAGCACGTCGGACGGCAGACCCGACCGCTCCGTGAGATCGAGCGCCTCGTCGAGCAGCCCGATCGCGGAGGGGATGCTCGAGATGCGGTACCGGCAACAGCCGAGCCGGAACAGCACGTCTGCACGATCGATGTCCGAGAACTCCGGGAGCTCCGTCAGCTCGCGGGCCCGCTGGAGAACCGCGATCGCGTCGTGCGGCGCACCGAGCTCCTGCAGCGCCCATCCCTCGCCTGCGAGGGCGCGAAGCTCGAGCTCCGCCGAGCCGAGGGCGCCGATCTCGTCGCGTGCCGCCCGGAAGGCCTCGACCGCCTCCTCGTCGCGATGCGCCTCCGAGAGCGCCTCGGCCCGGGCGAGCTTCGCCTCGACGCGGCTGCGCACGTCGGCGGACACGCCATGGCGGAGGAACTGCTCGTCGACGCCGAGCCGCTCGGCGAGCCACGCGACGGTGTCGGCCGTCGGTCGAGTCTTCCCGCGCTCGATCTGGCTGACGTACTCCTTCGAGAAGCGAGCGCCCGCGAGCTCCGTCTGCGTGAGGCCCGCCGCGACGCGAAGCGCACGCACGCGCTCGCCGACGCTTCGACCGCCGGCAGGGGTCGCAGACCGGAGAGTGGCGGCCGCATCGCGCATTCCGCTGTCACTGAAGCCGCCACCCCCGGGTCCGCCCTCCCCCGATGGGGTGAACCGGTCTTTCGAGCCGGGACCCATGAGTGAAGTGAACCATAGCGCGGATCACTTGACCGAGCGACTTGACTTTTTGGGACATGGCCCCTAGAGTCAGGCCACGACGCACCTTCCAGACGCCAGGAAGGTGTTCGGGGCGTTACCAGCGGGAACGGCGCGAACACCGGAGAACAGCGTGACTGGGCCGCAGAGTCACGAGCTCCGTTCGAGCCTCCCACCAAGGGTCGCCTCCTTCTGAAACGCCCCCGGAAGCCGCAGCCGGGGGCGTTTCTCTTCGTGGGGGAACCTATGCTTTCCCTCACGGGGCCCCTCCTTCTGCCCCGCGATACGGCCTTGGGCGCTGGCGTCCCAGCCGGCAAACGCAGCTTCACCGACTCGCGCAAGATCCCATCCCGGCCGCTACCCGCGCGGGTGAGGCCGGCGGCGACACAGGGTGGTAGGGTCGCGGCGCATGGCGGTCGACTACTTCATCAAGTTCGACGGCATCAAGGGCGAGAGCGCCGACGTCAAGCACAAGGACGAGATCGACGTGGAGTCGTGGACCTGGGGTGAGACGCACGCGGGACCTGCGGGGTCGGGCGGCGGCCCGGGCGCCGGCAAGGTGTCCATGCAGGACTTCCACTTCGTGATGCGGCTGAACCGGGCGAGCCCGGCGCTCATGAAGGCCTGCGCGACGGGGCAGCACATCAAGACTGCGACGCTTTCGGCCCGCAAGGCCGGCAAGGGCCAGCAGGAGTACCTCACGTTCAAGTTCCGGGACGTCATGATCAGCTCGTTCCAGACGGGCGGCTCGGAGGAGCTCGCCATCCCGACCGATGCGGTGTCGTTCTCCTTCGTCAAGGTCGAAGTGGAGTACAAGCCGGAGAAGTCCGACGGCTCGCTGGGATCGCCGGTCGACTTCAGGTACGACCTGAAGCAGAACAAGACGTTCTAGCGCGGTCCGCCCACGCCACGTCCCGTGGAGCCCGTCCGCACCGTTCCGCCGCCCGGACGCCCCGATCCTCCTCGGGCCGAGAGCACCGGCGCGGCCGTCGCGCTCGCGCGCCTGCTGCGGGCGGCGGGCTACGAGTCGCACGCCATCCAGCAGCGACTGGCGACCGGCGACGAGCTCCTGGCGCGCTCCCCCGAGCTGCCCTCCTACCTGCGCCGGCTCGGCGACACGGACGAGCTCGCCGTCCTGCTGCGACTGTTCCTGCTCGGGGTGCCAGTCGAACGTGCCCGGTTCGACCGGCTCGCCGGCGCCGACCTGCGGCGACGCCTCACCGGCGCCGGGCTGCTGGTCGACGACGCGACTCTCGTCCACGGGACGGCGCGACTCGTCCCCCACGACGAGCTGCTGATCGCGTCCGACCACGCTGGCGCGGCGGGCGAGCACGCCGATCACGTGCCCGGCGTCCACCGTCCCTCCGTCGCTCTCGCCCACCTGACCGTTCGCGCGGAGAACGAACGGGCGCTCGACCTCTGCACCGGAAACGGCATCCAGGCGATCCTCCTCGCCGCGCACGCGCGCCACGTGGTCGCGACCGACGTCAACCCGAGAGCGCTTGCCTACGCGAGGTTCAACGCGGCACTCAACGGCGTGGTCAACGTCGAGCTGCGGGCCGGGAGCTTCTTCGAGCCGGTCGAGGGCGACGAGTTCGACCTCGTCGTCGCCAACCCGCCATACGTCGTGTCGCCCGAGGGCGCGTACCTCTTCCGTGACGGCGGCCTGCGCGGCGACGCGGTCTCGGAGCTCGTCGCGCGCGGCACCCCGCCGCTGCTCGCGCCCGGCGGGTATGCGTCGATCCTGATCGCGTGGGCGCTCGACCCCGACGATCCCGCGGCGCGTCCCCGGCGCTGGCTCGAGGGATCGGGGTGCGACGCGTTCCTGCTCCACACGTCCACCGACGACCCGATCGAGACGGCGACGGTGTGGAACCGCGAGCTCGTCGACCGCCCCGATGCGTACGCAGACGCACTCGACCGCTGGATCGCGTACTACCACGAGCTCGGCATCGCCCAGCTCGGCTACGCGTGCCTGGTGCTGCGCAGACGCCGTGACGGTCGCGAGGGCTGGCTCGAGGCCCTGCAGCTGCCCCACGCCGCGCTCCGTCCCGCCGGCCGGCACGTCCGGAGGCTCTTCGAGACGCACGACACGTTGTCCGAGCTGGAGTCGGACAGCGAGCTCCTCGACCGCCGGCCGCGCGTGGTCGACGGCACTGTCGTCGGCCAGGACAGCCGGTTCGGCGACGGTGGCTGGCACCCGGAGGCGCCGACGCTACGACTCGAGCACGGCTTGCCCTTCTCGGCCGAGCTCGACCCGCCCACGGCGCGGTTGCTCCGCGAGCTCGACGGGTCGAGGACGCTGCGGGAGGCACTCGCCACGACCGTCGACGCCGACGCCGTGCCCGAGGGTCTCGCCCTCGCACGCCGGATGCTCGAGATCGGCTTCCTCGCGCTCGACTGAGTCCGATTACGCGGTGGGGCCGGTCGCCGTCGGCGGCGGGACGGGAACCTGCACCCAGGCGACGATCTTGCCGTGCCGCACGCGGAACACGGCGGCCGCCTTCTGGCCGGGCGCGTCGCAGTGGCGGTGCTTCCCGTTCCCGAGCAGGAAGACCGCCGTGGCGAGCTCGCCGTCGACGTCGATCGAGACGATTCGACCCGCGCAGGGAAGCAGGCGATGCCAGCGCGCGATCTCCGCGGACGTCTCGAGTCGGTAGGCCGTACCGCCCTGGACGAACACGGCCGGGCGCGCGAAGAGCCGCGCCACCCCGGCGTTGTCGTAGGCGTTGAGGCGGACGCTCCATGCGCGCACGACGCGCTTGGTCGCCGTCGGCGAGTCGCTCCCCGCCGCGGAGGCCACGGGAACCGCCAGGATCGCCGCCGAGACCGCGAGGGCGATGGTGCGCACGAGATCCACGATACGCCTCTCCTCGACGCGAGACGAGTGCCGCCCTGGACGTCAGCCGAAGGCAGGATCACCCAGCAGCCATCGCATCCGCTCGTGCTGGATGGCGGCCAGGTCGTGCTCCGAGAGGAGCCCTCCGACGCAGGCCGCGACCGACCGGAGCAGCCCGCCGGCGATCATGACCCAGGCCTCGGCGTCGGCGTCGCGATCGGGACGGATGACGCCGCTCGCCTGGCCGCTCCGGATCGCGCCGGCGACGTGGTCGTGCACGACGCGCATGTGGCGGGCGACGTGCCGGCGGATCTCACGATCCTCGCCCGCCTCCGTGATCCCCTGGATCCAGAGGTTCGGCATGAGTGCCTTCTTCCAGCGGGCGACCGACGGCGGAAACAGAAGTCCGCTCCGCAGCGGGCGCCTCGCGGCGACACCGCCGTCGGGTGTGTCGCCCAGCATGCCCGCGACCACGTCGTCGAAGCCCTCGCGGAACTCCTCCCACGCCGCGTCGAGGCAGGCGGCCCAGAGGTCGCGCTTCGAGGCGAAGTGCCGGTACAGCACCGGCTCGCTGACGCGTGCCTCGCGAGCGATCTCAGCGGTCGTCGACCCCGCATAGCTTCCCGTGGAGAACACACGCAGCGCTGCCTGGACGATCGCCCGTCTCCGCTCCTCGGCGGGAAGCCGGCGCGGTCGCGCGATCTGGGTCATGCCGCCTCCGCGGGCCGCAGCTCGTCCTCCTCGGCCCCGAGCGATGTGTCGTGCGGACGGATGAGAATCGCGGCGACGACCGCGCCCACGAGGGCGATCGCGGAGGCGACCAGCAACGCGTTCTCGAAGCCGTCCATGAACGACGCGGGGGTGGGCGGATCGGTGAGCTTCGCGGCCACGATGGCGCCCATCAGCGCAATGCCCGTCGAGCCGCCGACCTGACGGAATGCGTTGAGCACCGCCGAGCCGACGCCGGACTTCTCCACGGGCACGGCGCGCGTTGCGGCGGCCGCGCCGGGCGTCATCGTCATCGACATCCCGATCCCCCCGAGCACGAGGCCGGGGAGCAGCGTCCAGAACGTCGCGTCGGGGTCGAGCTGGCTGAAGTAGAGGAGCTGAGCGGAGAGCAGGAGCATCCCCCCCGTGATCAGACCCCGCGAGCCGAAGCGATCGGAGATGCGACCGGCGATCGGCGCCACGAGGATGATCAGGATCGTCATCGGCAGGAAGGACGCGCCCGCCTCGACGGCCGAGTAGCCGAGGATGTTCTGCATGAACAGCGAGACGAAGAAGAAGACGCCGAACATCGCGAGCGACACGAGCAGGACGGCCAGGTTCGCACCGACGTAGGTGCGGTTCCGGAACAGCGTCAGATCGAGCATCGGCGCCCGCTGGTGCCGCTCGAGGAGGACGAAGCCGGCGAGCGCCACGGCAGCGACCGCGAACGCGCCGATGATCCGTGGCGACCCCCACCCGTACGTGTTCGCCTCGATGAGCCCGTACGTCAGGGCGAAGAGGCCGAGCGCCGACGTGGCGAGGCCCGGGATGTCGAGCCGCTCGTGGGTCGGGTCACGCGACTCGTCGATCAGCAGGAAGCTTGCGACGACGCCGAGGATCCCCACGGGGACGTTCACGAAGAAGATCCAGTTCCAGCTCGCGTGCTCCGTGAGCAGGCCGCCGATGAGGGGCCCGATCGCGAGGGCAAGTGCGGACACGCCGGCCCAGATGCCGATCGCGGTGCCGCGCTGCCTCGGCGGGAACGTGGCGGCGATGATCGAGAGCGTTGCCGGATTCATCATCGCCGCGCCCGCCCCCTGGAGGACGCGGGCGGCGATGAGCATGTCGCCGCTCGTCGCAAGGCCGCAGAAGAGCGAGGCGAGGGTGAACACGACGATTCCGAGGACGAACACGAGTCGCCGGCCGTACGCGTCGGCGAGCTTCCCGCCGATCAGCATGAGGGCGGCGAAGGTGAGGGCATAGCCCGAGACGATCCACTCGAGCTCCGAGAGACCGACGCCGAGGTCACGCTGGATCGAGGGCAGCGCGACGTTCACGACCGTGTTGTCGAGCATGATCATGAAGAGCCCGAACGCAACGGCGGCGAGCGTCCACCACTTCTTGTTCTCCTCGGTGATCAAGCGTGCCCGCATCCCCGTACCTCCTCGAAGGTAGTGGGGGGCTACGCTAGCAATCGCTAACTTCCGAGCTAGCCGACGGTTAACCGGCGGGCAACGCGCAGGGGCGTACGATCCCGCGGTGCCCGTCTACATCTGCCCCAACTGCCGTGAGCGCTCGATCGACACGGACGGTGTCGAGGGCTTCTCGGCCCAGGCACCGCAGTGCCGGAGCTGCGGCTTCGGCTTCCTCTTCCAGCTACTCGAGGACTACTACCCGGCACCGTCGACGGGATTCGTCGTCTGCGATCAGGACGCGCGCGTCCTCGCCGTCGGCCGGGGTGTCTTCGAGTTGACGGGCTACCGCGAGGGCGACCTGATCGGACGCGACGTCGCCGATGCGCTCTCGCTGTCGGACACCGCGCCGCTGCAGCTCGTCCGGGAATGGGGCGTCCGCCGGCTGGGCGAGCAGCTCGAGCTGCGCACGCGGGCGGGGCTGACGAAGCCCGTCGTGGTCGACCTCTTCCCCGCCTACGACGAGGACGGGGGCGTGCTCGTCGCGCTCTCGTCGCGCTGAGCCCTCGCGTGGCCGATTCCCTCTGGCTCGTCCGCCACGGCGAGACGAAGTGGAGCCGCGAGCGCCTGCATACGTCGGTCACGGATGTCCCCCTCACGCCCACCGGCGCCGAGGCGGCGCAGGCGGTCGGAGAGCGACTCGTCGGCCGCCCGTTCTCGCTCGTCCTGACGAGCCCGCGCCAGCGGGCCCGGCGCAGCGCCGAGCTCGCGGGCTTCCCCGACGCCGAGGTCGACGACGATCTCGCGGAGTGGGGCTACGGACACTACGAAGGTGTCAGCACAGCGCAGATCCGCGAGACCGACCCCGAGTGGACGGTGTGGTCGCACCCCGCTCCCGGCGGCGAGACCGCAGGCCAGGTTCGCGAGCGGGTCGACCGCGTCGTCGCGCGGTGTCGCCGGGTCGACGGGGACGTCCTCCTCTTCGGCCACGCGCACTGCCTGCGTGCACTGACGGCTCGCTGGCTCGGGCAGCCCGTGACCGATGGAAAGCTCTACCGGCTCGACACCGGGTCGCTCTCCGTCCTCGCCTACGAGCGCGAGACGCCGGTGATCGTCCACTGGAATGCGACCGGCTCCGAACCGCTGACGACGTAGGACCCTACCGCGGCGCGATCCAGACCTGACGCGCGACCGCGAGGAGGTCGCCGGTGCGTCCGAACAGCGCCGTGCCGGCGAACAGCTTGCGGCCGTCCTCGCCGAGCGGCCAGCCGACGACGACACACGGCTCATCCTCCTCCGGAAGGCGCTCGATCCGCGTGGTCATCCTGCCGAGCACCACCTCGCCCCGCCCGGGATCGCCCGCGGCATACGCCCCCGCGCAGTCGATCGCGGCCCAGACGACCTCCGGCGTGACGCCGTGCGCCTCCCACGCCGCGGCCACGAGTCCGTCGCGGCCGGGCACCGGGCCCGCGTGGATCCCGAGGCCCGAGTCGTCCTCGCGGACGCCGCACACGAAGCACTCCGCGAACGCGGGAGGGCCCCACGCGCCGACGCCGACCGCGGCGGCCGCTGCCTCGTCGTGGCCCGGAGGCACCGGCGGCTCGACGCCGGGGTCGCCGGGAGCCGCCTCGGCGACGAGCCGGCCGTCGTCCTCGAGGAGCACCCGCTGGCCGTCTCGACGCACGGCGAGCGGGCGCTCGAGCGGCGGAGGCAGCCTCAGGGTCACCTCCGCGGAAGCGCCGAGCAGAGAGCCCAGGATCCCGGCCGCGTAGCCGCCGTTGGCCGAGTCGAGAGGCCCGCGGTACCGCCGGTCGATCGTGACGATGCCTGCGGTCACTCCGCTAGAGTGACGTTTGTGACTCACAGGCGAAAACCTCTCGCGCGCGGCTCTCTCGCCGAAGCGGCGAGGATGCGCCGATGAGGATCGCGCTCGCCCAGCTGAACGTGGTCGTGGGCGACCTCGACGGCAACGTCGAGCGGATCCAGGCTGCGCTCCGCGACGCGAAGCGCGCCTCCGCCGAGCTCGTCGTCTTCCCGGAGCTCGCCGTGACCGGCTACCCGCCGGAGGACCTCCTGCTCCGACCGGGGTTCGTCCGCGCCGCGCGCGAGGCCGTCGACGAGGTCGCGCGGGCGTGCACCGACGTCGTCGCGCTCGTCGGCGCGCCCGCGTTCGACCGCGACCTCGCGAACGGCGCCTTCGTCTGCGCGGACGGCGCCGTGCAGGGCATCTACCGGAAGCACTTCCTCCCGAACTACGGCGTGTTCGACGAACACCGTTACTTCGCCCGCGGTCGCGAGCTCCTCCTGCTCGAGCTGGGCGAGGTGCTCGTCGGGCCGACGATCTGCGAGGACGTCTGGCAGCCGGGTCCGCCCGCGACCGACCTCGCACTCGCGGGTGCGACCCTGCTCGTCAACCTCTCTGCGTCCCCGTTCCACGTCGGGAAGGCGGAGGACCGCGAGGAGATGCTCGTCACGCGCGCGCGGGACAACGCGACCTACGTCGCCTTCTGCAACCTCGTCGGCGGCCAGGACGAGCTCGTCTTCGACGGCCACTCCGTCGTCCTGGACGACGAGGGCGAGGTGATCGCCCGTGCGCCGGGCTTCGAGGAAGCGCTCCTCGTCGTCGACGTCGAGCCGACGGAGGCGATCGGGCGCAGGCTGCGAGACGTCCGCCGGCGGGAGCTCGAGCGCACGCGGGCGGAGCCGCCCGCCGCGACGACGATCCGCCTTCCGGCGCCACGCGGATGCGACACGCCCGTCGCACCGACGGTCGTGCCGTTCGCGGGCGAGCTCGAGCAGATGCGGCTGGGGCTCGGCCTCGGGCTCGGCGACTACGTCCGCAAGAACGGCTTCGGCGACGTGGTGATCGGCATCTCCGGCGGGATCGACTCCGCGCTCACGGCGGCGATCGCCGCCGACACGCTCGGCGCGGAGCACGTGCACACGGTCTCGATGCCGTCCCGCTTCTCGTCCGAGGGGACGCGCGACGACGCCCGCGAGGTGAGCGAGAACCTCGGCGTCGACTTCCGGGAGATCCCGATCGAGGGCGTGGTGGGCGCGTTCCACGAGGCGCTCGGAGGGCTCGAGGGCCTCGCGGCGGAGAACCTCCAGGCCCGGACGCGCGGCGTGATGCTGATGGCGCTGTCGAACACGAACGGCTGGCTCGTGCTCGCGACGGGCAACAAGTCGGAGATGGCTGTCGGGTACGCCACGATCTACGGCGACATGGTCGGTGGGTACGCCCTCCTCAAGGACGTGTTCAAGACCGACGTGTTCCGGCTCGCCCGGCACCTGAACGAGCGGGCGGGACGCGAGGTGATCCCGGTGACGACCATCGAGCGGCCGCCGACCGCGGAGCTCCGCGCGGACCAGCGCGACGACCAGTCGCTTCCGCCCTACGACCTGCTGGATCCCATCCTCGAGGGCTACGTCGAGCTCGACCGCTCGCGGGAGGAGCTCGAGGAGCAGTTCGACGCCGAGCTCGTCGGCCGGACGCTCCGCCTGGTGGACTCGGCCGAGTACAAGCGCCGGCAGGCCGCTCCGGGCGTCAAGCTCCGCCCGCGGGCGTTCGGGCGCGACTGGCGGACACCCATCACGAACCGCTGGCGGGGCTGAACCTCAGGGGCGCCGTTCCCGGCGCCGGCCGGCGGTCAAGTCCGCGAGCGCGGTCACCGTCCGCCAGTTGCGCACCGTCAGCGTCGTTCGCAGCCGCCGCTTGACGAGCGCCTCCATCAGCTTCGACCGTCCCTGGCCGTTCGGAACGCTCACGTAGACCTCGCGCCCGGCAACCGTCAGCTCGTCGGGCAGGTAGCCGGTGAGGTCGCCGAGCTCCAGGTCGGCGAGCTCGACCGCGTCCGCGAGGAAGCCGACGACCACCTTCGTCGGGTCGGAGACGGGGTACGGATTCGCCTCGACCACGCGGCGGAGGTCCTCCCCGGTTCGGGTGACGACGGCGACGTCGTGGCCGGTGGCCCTTTCGATCGCGGCCTCGAGCGCCGGGCCGGGGTCGGCCCGTCCCCGCCGGGTGAAGACGACATTCCCGCTCTGGAGGTACGTCTCGACCTCACTGTGCCCGAGCGACTCGACGATCTCGCGAAGCGCCGGCATCGAGATGCGCTTGTGAGGTCCGATGTTGATCCCGCGCAGGAGGGCCGCGACGCGCATCCGGGTAGTTTGACGGAGCCGGTCAGGCGGTGAGCCGTCGCAGCGCCCGGAACCAGCGCAGACGCTCGTCCCACGGCACCGCGGCGTTCGCCGGCGACGTCGACGGGAGCACGAAGAGGAGCGTGTCTCCCAGCCGGTGCTCCTGGAGCCCGTGCTGCGGGCGGCCACCGAACGGCCCGCGGTAGGCCTCCTTGCCGACGAAGCCGAGCGTCCGAGGACGGAGCTCGCGGGCGAGGCGCTCGAGGCGCTCCGCGCTTCCGGTGAAGTCCGTCTTGCGGAGGTCCGAGGACCCTCGCGTCGTCCGGTGGGCGGCGTTCGTGATCCCGACCCCGCAGGCGAGCACCTCGAACTGCTCCGACGGGTCGACGAGCCGCGGCGTGAAGCCGGCGGCGTGGAGCAGCCGCCAGAAGTCGTTGCGCGGGTTGGCGAAGTGCGCTCCCTTCGCATCGGAGTGGAAGCCCGGGTTGATGCCGCAGAACACGACGTCGAGCCCGTTCGCGAGGACGTCCGGGACGGCACCGGGAGACTCGAGGGAACGCTCCAAGTGACGAGTTGTAACTTGGGTGTGCTTCCGGGCCGCGGGCCGGGGTTGCGCTTCGGGTTGCGCTTCGGCTCGCGCCGACGGCGTCGTCAGGCGGGTTCGGTCGTCAGGCGGCTTCGGCCTCGCGCTCGTCGAGCCGCGCCTCGAAGGCGAGCCGGATGCGCTCGGTCAGCACCGCGGTCGCCTCGGGGGGGTCGTCGCCGGGTCGCACGACCCTGACGGCGTCGTCGCCGCCCACCCAGCCGTAGCACCGGAGGTAGCACTCCTGCTCGTTCAACGGCCGCAACCGCTGCATGGGCGCCAACCGTAGGCGACGGACCGGACGGCGGCACTCCTCTAAGCTCAACCCGTGTCCCGCACGCCCAAGTCGTTCGACTACGGGGTCTCGGTCGACGAGACATGGGATGCGCGATCGGATCGCGGGGGCGGCGTGCTTGCCGGCGCCGAGGAGGCCTCGTGGACGCCCGAGCACCTGCTCCTCGCGGCGCTCGTGCGGTGCTCGCTGACGAGCCTCCGCCACCACTGCGTCCGCGCCGGAATCGTGCTCACCGCGAGCGCGTCCGCGCACGGGGTCGTCACACGCCGCGAGAACGACGGACGGTATGCATTCGTGCTGATCTCCGTGGAGGCGAACGTGGCGTTCGACCCGAAGCCGGACGAGGCGACCGTCGCGGAGCTGCTCGCGAAGGGCGAGCGCGACTGCTTCGTCGGCGCGTCCCTCCTCCCGAGCCCGATCTATGCCTGGCGGGTCGCATGAGCAGCGCTGCCGAGGCGACACCCGGTGCGCTCGACGTCACGGCCGCTCGCGCGCGCTTCACGGCGCTCGACCGCCCGCTCGCGTTCTTCGACGGCCCCGGCGGCACGCAGTGCCCCGACGAGGTGATCGACGCGATCGGGACGTACCTGCGCCGGTCGAACGCCAACGTCGGAGCCCCGTACGAGACCTCGCGGCAGACGGACGAGCTCGTCGCGGCGGCCCACGACCGCGCGGCGTCGTTCCTCCGCTGCGACGCGGGTGAGGTCGCGTTCGGCCAGAGCATGACCGCCCTCAACTTCCTCTTCACCCGGGCGCTCGGTCGCGAGCTCCGTGCGGGGGACGAGGTCCTCGTGACGCGGCTCGACCACGACGCGAACGTCGCGCCCTGGCTCGCGCTCGCCGACGACATCGGCATCGTCGTGCGCTTCGTCGACGTCACCCAGGAGCTGGCGCTCGACCTGGACGATCTCGAGGCGAAGCTCTCCGACCGGACGCGCGTCGTCGCCTTCCCGGCGGCGGCGAACTCGGTAGGCACCGCGCCGGACGTCCGACGTGTCGTCGACCTCGCCCACGACGCGGGCGCGCTCGCCTGGGTCGACGCCGTCCACTACGGCCCGCACGGGCCGATCGACGTGGCCACGTGGGGCTGCGACGTGCTCGTCTGCTCCCCGTACAAGTTCTTCGGGCCGCACATGGGGGTCGCCTTCGGCCGCGAGGAGCTCCTGCGCAGCTGGCGGCCGTACAAGGTGCGTCCGGCTGCCGACGAGCCGGTCGGCCACCGGTTCGAGCTCGGCACGTGCCAGCACGAGCTGCTCGCGGGATTCGTCGCCGCCGTCGACTACGTCGACTCGCTCGGCTGGGACGCGATCACCGCCCACGAGCGCACGCTCGGCGAGCGCTTCCTCGCCGGGCTCCCCGGAGGCGTGACGCTGCACGGGCTGCCGACGATGGACGGCCGCGTCCCGACGTTCTGCTTCACCGTTCCCGGCCGCACGGCCCGCTCCGTCGCGGAGCACCTCGGCGCCCGCGACGTCGCGGTCTGGTGGGGCAACTACTACGCGCTCGAGACGATGCGTGAGCTGGGTCTCGACGAGGTCGACGGCGCGGTGCGCGCGGGGATCGTCCACTACAACACGGCCGAGGAGGTCGACCGGCTTCTGGCGGGCATCGCGGAGCTCGTCTGACGTGAGGCTGCTCCTCCTCGGCGGCCCGAAGTTCGTCGGCCGGGCGGTGATCGACGCCGCACTCGCCGGAGGCCACGACGTCACCCTCTTCAACCGCGGGACGACGGGGGTCGACCTCCATCCGGAGCTCGAGCGCATCGTCGGCGACCGCGACGGCGGGCTCGAGGGTCTCCTCGGCCGCCAATGGGACGCGGTCGTCGACACCTCGGGCTACGTCCCGCGGATCGTCGGTGCGAGTGCGAACCTGCTCGCCGCCGCCGTCGGCCACTACGTCTTCGTCTCGAGCATCTCCGCCTACGCCTCGTTCGCGGGGGTCGTGGACGAGGGCTCGCCCCTCTCGGAGCTCTCTGAGCCGGGCTCCGAGGATGTCGGCGCCCACTACGGCGCGCTCAAGGCGCTCTCGGAGCGCGAGGTCGAGCGCGCGTTTCCGGGATGCTCGACGCTCGTCCGCGCCGGCCTCATCGTCGGCCCGCACGACCCGACCGGACGGTTCACGTACTGGCCGCACCGGATCGCGCGCGGCGGGGACGTCCTCGTGCCGGGACCGGCGTGGCGCCCGGTGCAGTTCGTCGACGTGCGCGATCTCGCGGAGTGGATGCTGACCGCGGCGGAGACGGGCCTCTCCGGCCCGTTCAACGTCACCGGCCCGTCGACGATGGGAGCGGTCGTCGACGCCGCACGCCGCGTCGCGGGCTCGGACGCCCGCGCGGTCGAGGTCGCCGACGCGTTCCTGGCCGCCCAGGGCGTCGGCGAGTGGATGGAGCTGCCGCTCTGGATCGATCCGCGCAACGAGGAGACGAGGCACCTGCACGAGGTGGACACGAGCCGTGCGGCCGCAGCCGGCCTCACGCTCCGCCCGCTCGACGACACGGTCGCCGCGACGCTGGCCGACGCCCAGCTCGTCGACGGCGTCGGCCTCGCCGCAGAGCGCGAGCGCGAGCTGCTCGACGCCTGGTGGTCGCGCGGCACGGCCGCCTGAGCGACTCCCCCGGACGAGAGTCGGAATCACCCTCCGGAGGGCTTCCGCAACAACTGTCAGCAGTGGTATCCACACGTGGCGTTTCGCACTACGCGGGCCGACCCGCGTCTCTTTCGACCAGAGGGGGAGTAGATGCACCGGATCGCACGCGGCGTCGCGGTCGCCGTCGTGACAATCGCGGCAGTCGTCGGCGTCCAGCCGGCCTTTGCGGGCACCGCGAGCTGCAGCGGCGACGCCACGAGCACACTCGCGACGCGCAGCGGCCTTCCCCCGAGCGCGATCGCGAAGCACGGCGGCACGAACGCGGGCGCCGTGAACCAGCTGATCGCCGCCGTGTGCGACGACACGCACTCGGCGCCGACCGCCGCCGCGGCGGCGCTGCAGGCCGCGAACTACACCCCGCCCGAGATCGGCGACGTGCTGGTGGGCGGCTTCGACCAGACGGTCCTCGAGAGCGCCGGGATCTTCGCGTACCTCGGCTTCGACGCGAGCGAGATCGCGTCGATGCTGCTCGGCTCGTATGCGCAGACGCCGCTCGAGGGCGCCCAGATCCTGAAGAGCCTCGGCTTCGGGGCCGTCGATGTCGGCGTCGCCCTGAAGGACGTCTTCGGCCAGACGGCATTCCAGGCGGCGGGGATCCTCAAACAGGCCGTCTACACGGCCGTCGACGTCGGCGAGGCGCTTCGCGAAGCGTTCCTGCAGGGCGCCCAGGACGCCGCGCAGATCCTCAAGGACGTCGCGTTCGGCGCCGTCGACGTGGGCCTCGCGCTGAAGGACGCGTTCCTGCAAAACGCCCAGCAGGCGGCGCAGATCCTGAAGACAATCGCGTTCGGCGTCGTCGACGTCGGTCGCGCGCTCAAGGACGCCTTCCTCCAGGGCGCGCAGGACGCAGCGCAGATCCTGAAGACGATCGCGTACACCGCCCTCGACGTCGGGATGGCACTCCGCGATGCGTTCCTCCAGTCTGCGGAGCAGGCGGCGCAGGTCCTGAAGACGGTGGCGTTCACCGTCGTGCAGGTCGCGGGGGCGCTGAAGGATGCCTTCCTGCAGTCCGCCCAGCAGGCGGCGCAGATCCTGAAGACCGTCGCCTACGGCGTCGTCGACGTGGCGAACGCCTTGAAGGACGCGTTCCTCCAGACCGCGCAGGACGCGGCCGCGATCCTGAAGGCGATCCTCTTCAGCCCGCTCGACGTCGGCACGGCGCTCCGCGACGCGTTCCTCCGGAGCGCGGAGCAGGCGGCGGCGATCATGAAGGCGGTGCTGTTCGCGGCAGCGGACGTGGCGGTTGCGCTCAAGGACGCGTTCCTCAAGGGCGCGCAGGCGGCCGCCCAGATCCTCAAGGACGTCGCCTACGGCGTCGTCCAGGTGGCAGACGCGCTCAAGGCGGCATTCATCCAGAGCGCGCAGCAGGCGGCGCAGATCCTGAAGAACATCGCCTACGGCGTCGTCGAGGTCGCGAACGCGCTGAAGGACGCGTTCTTCCAGGCCGCGCAGGACGCCGCGGCGGTGCTGAAGGCGATCGGCTACGCCGTCAACGAGGTGGCCCAGGCGCTGCAGACGGCCTTCAGCATGCTGGCGGACGAGGTCGGCAACGTCTTGAAGGCGATCGGCTACGCGCTCGAGGACGTCGCGAAGGCGCTCGGCGCCGTGTTCGGGCTCGTCGAGGACGGACTGAAGAGCGTCCTCGTCGGGATCGGGTTCGATCCCGACGACGTCGACGACATCCTCGACACGATCGCGTGCCTCGTGTTCCCGCCGTCCTGCTTCTTCTAGACGGCTCGAGGGCCGGGGGTGCACGGCGCGCCCCCGGCCCTCGACTACCATCGCCGCGTGGCGACGTTCGAGCGCACCTCGCTCTCCAACGGCACCCGCGTGCTCACGGCCCCGATGTCGCACGCCCAGTCCGTCTCCTGCTTCGTGATGTTCGCCGCAGGCTCGCGCTACGAGCGCCGCGAGGAGAGCGGCATCGCGCACTTCGCCGAGCACATGTTCTTCAAGGGCACCGAGCGGCGCCCGACCGCGCGGGACATCGCGACCGAGATCGATGCGATCGGCGGCGAGTTCAACGCGTTCACCGGGAAGGAACTCACGGGCTATTACGTCAAGTGCGCCGCCGAGACGCGCGACGTCGCGCTCGACGTGCTCGTCGACATGCTCCGCAACTCCCGCTTCGACGCCGACGAGATCGAGCGCGAGAAGGGCGTCATCGTCGAGGAGATGAACATGTACGCCGACACGCCGCGGAGCTACGTCGGCAACGTCTGGGAGCGTCACGTCTACGGCGACCAGCCGCTCGGCTGGGACATCATCGGCACCGAGGAGACGGTGCGCGGCGCGAGCCGCGAGACGTTCCTCGGCTACATCGACCAGTGGTACCGGCCCGAGCGCACCGTCGTCGGACTCGGCGGGAAGGTCGGCGACGAGCTGATCGCCCGGCTCGAGGAGCTGCTCGGCTCGATCGAGCCCGGCTCGACCGGCGCCCCCGAGGCGGTGGTGCTGCCGGACAACGGCAGCCCGGTGCGCGTCCACACGAAGCAGTCCGACCAGGCGCACGTCGTGGTCGGCGCGCGCAGCTACCCCCACGGGCACCCCGACCGTTACGCGGTGCAGCTCCTCTCGACCGTGCTCGGCGGCGGCATGTCGTCGCGCCTCTTCACCGAGGTGCGCGAGCGGCGCGGCCTCGCCTACTACGTCTACGCCGCGAACAACTCCTATGCGGACGCGGGCACGCTCGCGGCCCAGGCAGGCGTCGACCTCACCCGGATCGACGAGGCGATCGAGACGGTGGTCACCGAGCTGCGGCGCGCCGTCGCCGAGCCGGTGCCGGCCGACGAGCTCGAGAAGGCCCGCGCGTTCGCGAAGGGTCGCTTCGTCCTCGGGCTCGAGAGCCCACACGCGACGATCATGTTCGGCATCCGCCGCGAGCTCCTGGAGGGCCGGGTGGTCGAGCCGGAGGACGTGATCGCCGGCCTCGACGCCGTGACCGTCGAGGACGTGCAGCGGGTCGCGGAGGACATCCTCGGCAGCGGGCTGCGCCTGGCGCTGATCGGGCCGTTCGACGATCCCGCACGGTTCGAGCCGCTGGTCGCGGCGTAGCACAGACTCGCGCCCTGCGCCGCAGCCGATCGCCCGGCAGCGGGCGCTTCGGTGGCGCCATTGCAATCTCGTGCCGGATGTTGCATATTCCGCGGCCAACACCGGGGGACGCGGAGGGCATGAGCGCCCGGAGGCGCTCGGGCCATCCTCCGGGCGGCGACAACCGAGACAGGAGGGGCCCAATGCGGCGGATCGTGTCTGCACTCGCGTTGCTGGTCGGGCTGGCGTTGCTCGCGTCGGCGTTCCTCGCGGCGCCGGAGGGACGCTCGGCGACCGAGGAGCGCGTGCTGCGGCTCAACGTCAACTCGACGGACATCACGTACCTCGACCCCGCGCTCAACTACGACTTCTACGGCTGGCGGCTCGAGGCGGCGACGTGCGCGATGCTGCTCGGCTATCCGGACAAGGCCGGCCGGGCGAGCTCACGGCTCTACCCGGAGGTGGCGACGGGCTTCCCGAAGGTCTCCGGCGACGGCAAGACGTACACGTACACGCTACGGAGCGGCTTCCGGTTCTCAGACGGAACGCCTGTCACCGCAGCGAGCTACGTCCGCGCGATCGAGCGGGCGCTCAGCCCGAAGATGCAGTCGCCGGCTGCGACGTTCTTCAGCGACATCGCCGGCGCGGACAAGGTCATGGCCGGCAAGGCGACCCGCCCGTCGGGCGTCACCGCCTCCGGCAACAAGCTCACCATCAGGCTGACGAAGGTCGCCCCGGACTTCGTGTCGCGGATGGCGATGAACTTCATGTGCGCCATACCGCCGAACCTGCCCATCGACCCCAAGGGCGTCAACACGCCTCCCGGCGCGGGCCCGTACTACGTCTCCAGCAAGATCAAGGGCACGCAGATCGTCCTCCGCAAGAACCCGTACTACGGCGGGACGCGGAAGCAGAACTGGGACGTGATCCGCGTCACCGTCGAGATGGGCGAGCAGGCGAGCTACCTCCAGGTTCGCAAGGGCGAGGCCGATCTCGATCTCTACTCGCTCCCGACGGCAGCGCACACGCAGTTGACCAAGGAGTTCGGGATCAACAAGGGCCGCTACTTCGTCCACCCGTCGAACTCGATCAGCTACTTCGCGCTCAACACGTCCCGCGGCCTCTTCAAGAGCGCGAAGGCGCGTCAGGCCGTCGCCTGGGCGGTCGACCGCCCCGCGCTCACGCGCCTTGCGGGCCTCAACGCCGGGACGCCGAACGAGCAGATCCTGCCGCCCGGCATCCCGGGCTACCGCGACGTGGACATCTACCCCGTCGGCAGGCCGAACCTCGCGAGAGCCAAGGCGTTGCTCGGCGGCACGACCGGCAAGGTCGTGATGTACACGACCAACGACCAGCTCGGCGTCAACACCGGGCAGCTGCTCCAGGCGAACCTCAAGGCGATCGGCATCGACGTCGAGGTCAAGCCGTACACGTTCGCCGTCCTGATCGACAAGGCCGGCACCCGCGGCGACCCGTTCGACATCGTCTCGATCGGGTGGTTCGCCGATTACCCCGATCCGTACGACTTCATCAACATCCTGCTCGACGGGCGGACGATCGTCGACAAGAACAACGTCGTGCTCTCGTACTTCCACTCGCCGGCGTACGAGCGGAAGATGGACCGCGCCCAGCGGCTCACCGGCGACGCCCGGTACCGGGCGTACGGCGACCTCGACATCGACATCACGCGCAACCAGTCCCCGCTCGTGATCACGAACAACCAGAACATCCGGGAGTTCATTTCGACGAAGGTCGGCTGCCCGACCTACTCGTTCGCGTGGGGCGGGCTCAACCTCGTGATGCTCTGCCCGAAGCGGTAGGGCATCCCGCGAGCAGGCGGCGCCGTCCCGGGGGAACGGCGCCGCCCGGCATCCTCGTTACCGTCGTTCGAGATGAGACGCGGCGGCGGCGCACCGCAGGGGGAAGCGCTCGCGACGTGGGCGACGTGGGGCCTGGTCCTCGGGATGATCCTCGTCACGTACTGGCGCCTCGACCCCGATACGCGCGCGGCGACCGACGACCTGTACCACGTCTCGGGCAACGGGCTCGTCGGCGGGCTGTCGCGCGTGCTCGTCGAGCTGAACTTCCCGCTCGCGGTCGTCGCTGCGCTGCTCACGCTCGTCGCCGTCGACGCGCTGCCGCGGCGGGCCTGGCTCGCCGCCGGTCCGGCGATCGCGCTCTGCGCCGTCGTCGCGTGGCCGGGCGTCGTCGACCAGGACGACCTCGACGCTCGCCTCGTGAACGCCGTTCCGGCGCTCGGGGTCGGGCTGGCCCTCGCGCTGACGATCGCGGCCGCTCTGCGTCGGGGGAGGAACGTGGCGGGGCGGCTCCCGCTCGACCCGCTCCGGCTCGGAATCGCGGTCGCGGCGCTTCTCGTCTCGATCCCGTGGATCGCAGCGGAGCTCGGGTTCTTCCTGCCGGACGGCATCTTCATCATGCGCCGCGTGGCAGCCGACTCCGACGGGTCGCCGATCGCCGCCGTGCACCTCGGGCACCACCACGGGATGGACGGGACGCTCGTCGCGGTCAGCGCGCTGCTGCTCTCGCGGCCGCGGCTGCGTTCGGGCCGAACGGCGGCGGTGACGGTCGCCTGCGTCGGCCTCGCGTTCGCCTACGGGATCGTCAACTGCGTCCAGGACGCCTGGAACGAGCAGCTGGTGAAACGCGGGACGCTCGACTGGAAGATCCCGTCCGCGATCTCCCCGACGCTCGCGTGGGTCTGGCTAGTGATCCTCCTGCTCGGAGCTCTGGCTGCCTGGGTGCTGAGCCGCGAGGCGCGCGGCGTAGACTCGCCGGCGTGACGGAGCGAGACGTCCTCGTTCGGGCTGCAGAGCTCGCCGCCGACTACGTGGGGAGCCTCGGGACGAGAGCCGTCGGCGCGAAGCGCAGCTACCGCGCGATGCACGAGCTCCTCGACCGCCCGCTTCCCGACGGCCCGAGCGACCCGATCGCCGTCGTCGAGGAGCTGGCGCGCGACGCGGACGAGGGCATCGTCGCGATGGGGTCGGGACGCTACTTCGGCTTCGTGATCGGCGGGGCGCTGGCCGGCTCGATGGCTGCGGACTGGCTCGTCTCCGCATGGGACCAGAACACCGGCCTCGCCGAGCCCACGCCGGCGACGTCGGCGCTCGAGGCGGTGGCCGGTCGCTGGGTCATCGAGCTGCTCGGGCTGCCGGCCCAGGCCTCCTTCGCGTTCGTGACGGGCTGCCAGATGGCGCACGTCACGTGCCTCGCGGCTGCGCGGCACGGCGTCTACCGGCGAGCCCGGTGGAACCTTCCTGACCGCGGCCTCGCCGGGGCGCCGCCGCTGCGCGTGGTTCTCGGCGCCAAGCGGCACGTCACCGTCACGCGCGCGCTCCGCCTTCTCGGGATCGGCCGGGAGCAGGAGGTGCTCCTCCCCACCGACACGGAGGGCCGCATGGACGTCTCGGCGCTCGCAGCCACTCTCGACGGTGCCGTCCCGACGATCGTCTGCGCGCAGGCGGGCGAGGTCAACACGGGCGCGTTCGACGACCTCGCTGCGGTCGTGGATCACGCGCGCGCGGCCGACGCCTGGGTCCACGTCGACGGTGCGTTCGGGCTCTGGGCCGCGGCGTGCCCCTCGCTTGCGCACCTCGTTCGGGGGCACGAGCTCGCCGACTCGTGGGCCACCGATGCTCACAAGTGGCTGAACGTGCCGTACGACTGCGGGATCGCGCTCTGCGCGCACCCGTCCGACCACGAGGCGGCGATGGAGTACGCGGCCCCGTACCTCGAGGTCGCCGGCGAGGCGGCGATCCGCGACCCGATGGGCTACAGCCCCGAGTTCTCGCGTCGCGCACGCGCCGTCCCGGTGTGGGCCGCGATCCGCGAGCTCGGACGATCCGGCATCGCCGACCTCGTCGAGCGGACGTGTCGGCACGCGCGGTGGTTCGCCGAGCGAGTCGCAGCGCTGCCGGGGTGCGAGGTGCTGAACGACGTCGCCCTCAACCAGGTGCTCTTCCGCTTCGCTGATGACGAGACGACCCGGGGCGTGGTCGCCGACGTGCAGGCGAGCGGCGAGGCGTGGATGAGCGGGACGGTGTGGGACGGCCGTGCGGCGATCCGCCTCTCCGTCTCGAACTGGCGGACGACGGAGGCGGACATCGACCGCACCGTCGCGGCGTTCGCGACCGCGCTCACCGAGCGGCAGCCCGGTGCGCAGGTCTCCGACTGAGGCAGCACGTCCGGCGAGACCCCGGACACCGTGCGCCGACGCTAGGCGTCGTCCGTGGAGGCGTCGGCGGCGCGGTCGGCGATCTCGTCGACGACTGCGGGGTCGGCGAGCGTCGTCGTGTCGCCGAGCGGGCGGTGTTCGGCGACGTCGCGGAGCAGCCGGCGCATGATCTTCCCCGAGCGCGTCTTCGGGAGCTCGGGCGTGAAGACGATGTTCGCCGGCTTCGCGATCGGTCCGATCTTGTGCGCGACGTGATCGCGGAGGACGTCGAGCATCTCGACCGACCCGTCCTCGCCGCCCTTCAGCGTCACGTACGCGACGATCGCCTGGCCCGTGGCCGCGTCCGAGCGCCCGCAGACCGCGGCCTCGGCGACCTTCGGGTGGTCGACGAGCGCCGACTCGACCTCGATCGTCGAGATCCGGTGGCCCGAGACGTTCATCACGTCGTCCACACGGCCGAGCAGCCAGAAGTCGCCGTCGGCGTCGATTCGCGCGCCGTCGCCCGCGAAGTAGAACCCCGGGAACCGCTCCCAGTACGTCGCACGGAAGCGCCCGTCGTCGCCGAAGATCCCGCGCGTCATCGCGGGCCAGGGCCGCTCGAGGACGAGGTAGCCGCCGCCCCGCCCGACGCGCTCGCCCTGCTCGTTGAGGACGCCCGCGACGACGCCCGGGAACGGCTTCGTCGCCGATCCGGGCTTCGTCGTCGTGACGCCGGGGAGGGGCGTGATGAGGATCATCCCGGTCTCGGTCTGCCACCACGTGTCGACCACCGGGCAGCGCTCGCCGCCGACGTGCTGCTGGTACCAGATCCACGCCTCGGGGTTGATCGGCTCGCCAACCGAGCCGAGCAGCCGCAGCGAGGAGAGATCGTGCTTCGCCGCGTGCTCGGGCCCCCACTTCATGTGCGCGCGGATCGCGGTCGGCGCCGTGTAGAGGATCGTGACGCCGTAGCGCTCGACGATCGACCACCAGCGCGCGTGATCCGGGAAGTCGGGCGTGCCCTCGTACAGGACGGAGGTCGCCGCGTTGCAGAGCGGGCCGTACACGATGTAGCTGTGGCCGGTGATCCAGCCGATGTCGGCGGCGCACCAGTAGACGTCGGTCTCGGGCTTCAGGTCGAAGATGTAGTGATGGGTCGCCGCCACGCCCACGAGGTATCCCGCCGTCGTGTGGACGATCCCCTTCGGCTTCGCCGTCGTGCCCGACGTGTACATCAGGAAGAGGAGATCCTCCGAGCCCATCGGCTCGCACGGGCAGGTGGACGGGGCGTCCGAGGCGTCGAGTTCGTGCAGCCAGCGGTCCCGGCCCGCGGTCATCGGCACGTCGTTCCCCGTGCGGCGGACGACGAGGCAGGAGTGGACGCCGGGCGCGGCGTCCATCGCCTCGTCCGCCGTCTCCTTGAGGGCGACCGGCTTGCCGCGCCGCCAGGCCTCGTCCTGCGTGACGAGCACCTCGCAGCCCATGTCGACCATGCGCCCGGAGAGCGAGTCGGCCGAGAAGCCGCCGAAGACCACGGTGTGCGGCGCGCCGATCCGCGTGCAGGCGAGCATCGCAATCGCGAGCTCCGGGATCATCCCCATGTAGATCGCGACGGGGGTGCCCTTCCGCACCCCCAGCTCCTTCAGCGCGTTCGCCATCCGCACGACCTCGCGCTGCAGCTCGGCGTAGGTGATCGTGCGCGTGTCGCCGGGCTCGCCCTCCCAGTGGTAGGCGACGCGTTCGCCCAGTCCCCCCTCCACGTGACGGTCGACGCAGTTGTAGGCGACGTTGAGGGTGCCTCCGAGGTACCACTTCGCATACGGAAGCTCCCATTCCGAGAGCGTCGTGAAGGGCTCGAACCACGACACCCGCTCGCGACCCTCCGCCTCCCAGAACTCGTCCGGGTCGCGGTCGTAGATGTCGGGCTGCGCATTCGCCTGCGCGGCGAACTCGGGGTCTGGAGGGAAGCGGCGGTCCTCGTCGAGCAGCGTCGAGATCGCGTGGTCGCTCATCGCGCCGTTTCTACCACGGCCGCCGCGGGGTCGAGCCCGTAGGGAAAGTCGGTGATCGTCTCGCAGCCGTCGTCCGTGACGACGACGGTGTCCTCGAGACGGACGCCGCCGAAGCCGTGCCTGTAGAGACCCGGCTCGAGCGTGATCACGTCGCCGGCAACCAGCTCGTGGCCGGCCTTCGAGAGCGTGGGCGCCTCGTGCACCTCGAGGCCGACACCGTGGCCGAGCGCGTGGTTGAAGCCTTCGCGCAGGACGCTGCCCTCGGGCTTCGACTGCGCTGTCGGATGACCGAGCTCCTCGTAGAAGCTGCAGACGGCCCGCCACAGCGCCGCGCCGTCGGCGCCCGGGCGGAGCATCCCCCTGCAGAGCGCGAGTGCCTCCTGCGTCTGGGCGTGCCACGTGACGATCTCCGGGTCGGGCGTCCCCACCGTGAACGTGCGCGTCATGTCGGCGAAGCAGCCGGTCTCGATGTCCTGCGGGAAGAGATCGCAGACGATTACGTCGTCGTTCGCGACGGGGCCCGAGCCGACGGCGTGGCCCTCGGCGGACTGCGGGCCTGCGGCCGCGACGAGATCGTCGCCACGGCAGCCGGCCGCTGCGAACACGGCGATCGCCGCTTCTCGGAGCGCCTCGCAGGTGAGCGGCTCGCCGTCGACGACGCGGCCGTCCGTCCCCGGTTCGGAGCGGGCGAGGAGGTCTGCGATCGCGGCGGTTCCCGCCGCGGCCGCCCTGGACGCGCGCCGGATGCCCTCGAGCTCGAGCGGCGTCTTCTGCCGCCGGCGGTCGTCGAAGAGCCGCTGGTCGACGACCAGCTCGATCCCCGCCGCGCGGAGCGCATCCGCGAACCGGAGCGGAAAGGCGCCCGGGACGCGGGCGCTGCGGAGGCCGAGCGACTCGACCTGCCGGACGACGTTCGTCGGCGCCATGGCGTAGATGTCGACACCGTCCCGGACCAGGTCGTCGACCGGAAAGGTCTCGGAGTGGACGATGTCGATCGACGGGTCGACGGCCGCGATGCGGTCGCCCTCGATGCTCCAGACGATCGCCACGCGCCGGCCGTCGACCTCCGCGTAGAGGAACGTGTCGAGGATGTCGACCGGGATCTCGTGGCGCAGCTCGGCGCTGTGCTGGGTGTCGTCGACGATCAGGATGTCGGTCACGCGGCCGAGCCTAGACGATGGCTTGGGCGACGCGGCAGGCCCCGTCGGCGTGGGTAGGGTGGGGAGCGGATGGCCGCGGCGCTCGAGGAGCTGAGGATCCGTCTAGCCGAGGTCTCGGACCTCGGCCGCGCAGCCGGAGTGCTCGGGTGGGACCAGCGTGTGACGATGCCGCCGCGCGGCACGGAGTCCCGCGCCGAGCAGCTCTCGACCATCGGCCGCATCGCGCACGAGCGCTTCACCGACGACGAGGTCGGGCGGCTCCTCGAGGCGGCCGAGCCGGAGGTCGAGTCCCTCCCGTACGACTCCGACGACCGGAGCCTCGTCCGGGTCACGCGGCGCGACTGGGAGAAGGCCCGTCGCGTCCCGGCGGAGCTGCGGGCCGAGATGACGCTCCAGGCAGCACGCGGCCACCACGCCTGGGTCGAGGCGCGCAGGACGAACGACTTCGTTTCGTTCCTTCCGTACCTGCGCCGAAACGTCGAGCTGAAGCGCCGCTACGTCGAGTGCTTCGAGTGGTCGGACAGCCCGTACACGCCGCTGCTCGACGACTACGAGCCCGGGATGCTGACGAGCGAGGTGGAGGACGTCTTCGCGACCCTTCGCCCCGCGCTCACCGAGCTGGTCGGCGCCGCGCCGGAGGTCGAGGCCTCGTTCCTCTCGGGCGACTTCGCGCCCGCTGCGCAGCGCGCGTTCGCGGAGCGGATCCTCGCGACGATCGGCTTCGAGGAGGGCTCGTGGCGCCTCGATCCGACGGCGCATCCCTTCTGCACGTCGTTCTCGAACCGCGACGTGCGCCTCACGACCCGTTACCAGGCGGACGACCTCGAGTCCGTCTGGTCGACGCTCCACGAGGCTGGGCACGGACTGTATGCGCACGGGATCGCGGATTCGCTGCTCCGCTCGCCCCTCGGCGGCGCGCCGTCGCTCGGGGTCAACGAGTCCCAGAGCCGGACATGGGAGAACCTCGTGGGCCGCAGCCGGAGCTTCTGGGAGCACTGGTACACGCCGCTCCAGCACACCTTCCCGGCCCTGCGGGACGTCGACATCGACCGGTTCGTCCGGGCGATCAACCGCGCGGAGCCGGGCCTCATCCGCGTGGACGCCGACGAGACGACCTACAGCCTCCACATCATCCTGCGCTTCGAGCTCGAGCAGGAGCTCGTCGAGGGCACCGTCGCGCTCGAGGACCTCCCCGAGGTCTGGAGCGCGCGGATGAAGGAGTTCCTCGGGGTCGACGTCCCGGACGATGCGCAGGGTGTGCTGCAGGACGTCCACTGGTCGGGCGGCGGCATCGGCTACTTCCCGACGTATGCCCTCGGCAACGTGATCTCGCTGCAGCTCTGGGAGGTCGTGCGAGGGGCGCTCCCCGATCTCGACGCCCAGCTGGCGGCGGGTGAGCTGCTACCGCTCTCCGACTGGCTGCGCGACAACCTCTACTCGCTCGGGCGCAAGCTGACGCCGAAGGAGACGATCGAGCGGCTGACCGGATCGCCCGCGATCGATCCGGCGCCGTACCTCGCGTACCTCGGCGACAAGGTCGCGTCGCTCGCGGCGTGAGGCTCGGCGAGCGCGAGCAGGAGGCGGTCCGCTCGGTGCTCGAGGGGCTCGACCGCGACGTCGACGTCACGCTCGAGCTCGGCCCCACCGCCACGCCCGTGACGCTCCTCGCCGCCGGCGGACGCGAGATCGACTCGAACGGTCTCACCCTGGACCTCGTCGAGGCCGTCTGTGCACTCTCCGAGCGCGTGTCCCTCGCGGTCGTCGAGCACGACGACCCGGGGCCGTGGCCGCGGACGACGATCGGGCCGGGTCTCGAGTACCTCGGCATGCCGGCGGGCTACGAGCTGACGACGCTCGTCCACGGGATCCTCGAGGCCGGCCGGGTGAAACCGTCGCTCACCGAGGCGACGCTCGCGAAGCTCGACGCGCTCGCGCACGACGTCGCGATCGACGTCTACGTCACGCCCACCTGACCGCACTGCCCGCCGGCCGTGCTGCTGGCGTATCGGCTCGCCCTCGCCTCGCCGCGCGTCACGGCGCGCGGGATCGAGGCCTCGGAGTTCGCGATCGACGCCGACCGCCACGGGGTCCACGCCGTCCCGGCGATCGTCGTCGGCGACCGCTACGCCTGGGCCGGCGCCGTCCCCGAGGCGGCGTTCGTCGACCGCGTCCTCGCCGCCGCGGCGGCCTGACCGTCCTTACACTCAGCGTCGTGGAGGCGATCGACCGCGCGAACGGGCTGCTCGAGCGCTATGCGGCGCTCGCGCGGGCGGAGCTGCCGCGCGACGTCCCGGTCTTCGACGCGCACACGCACCTCGGGGAGGACATCGACGGGATGACCGCCGACCGGGACGAACTGCTCGCGATCCAGCGCGCGTACGGCATCGACCGCTCATTCGTCTTCTGCCTCGACGAGCCCGACCGCAGGCCCGCGTTCACCGCCGCGAACGACCGCACGCTCGCCCACGCCGCCGCCGCCGCCGGCGAGCTCTTGCCGTTCGTTCGCCTCGACCTCGACGAGAACCCTGTCGAGGAGGCGACGCGCTGTATCGATCTCGGCGCCCGCGGCATCAAGCTCCATCCCCGTGCGCAGCGGTTCCTGCCCGACGACCCGCGCCTCGAGCCCGTGTTCGCGCTCGCCGCCGAGCGCCGGGTGCCGATCCTCATCCACGGCGGACGCGGCCTCCCGCCGATCGCCGACTCCCTCGCGCGGCTGCTCGACCGCCACTGCCCGCCCGCGCTCATCGTCGCCCACGCGGGGATCGTCGACCTCGCCGCGATGGCGGAGAACTTCGCGGGTCGCCCGGGCGTCTTCTTCGACACGTCGGTGTGGAGCCCGCTCGACCTCCTCGACCTCTACCGGCTCGTCCCGCCGGAACAGGTCGTCTACGCCTCCGACTACCCGTACGGGCGCCAGCCGAACTCGCTGCTCATGGCCGTCCGCACGGCCCGGGCCAGCGGCCTCGACGACGCGCAGCTGCGCGCGCTCCTCCACGACACCGCGGCGGCCATCGCCGACGGCCTCGATCCCGTCCCGCCGGGGCGGCCGCAGGGCGCGACCGAGCTCTCGCATCCCGTCACCTTCCTGCGCATCCACCAGTACCTGACGATGGCGTCGGCGATGCTCTGGCTGCGCCACACCTCGGACACCTACGGCGTCGTCGGGCTCGCGATCAACGCCTGCGACGAGCGCTCGAACGGGCACCACGCCGAGACCGAGCAGATCCGCGAGCTGCTGATCGCGACGCGCGACCTCTGGGATCTCGCGGCGCAGACGGAGAACGACCTCGACCGCCGCCGCGCTCAGCGCGGCGCGTTCCGCCTCGTGCACCTCGCGAGCGTGCTCGCGGTCACGACTCAGAGCTGACGGCGGCGAGCGCCCGCTCGACGAGGGTCACGAGCGCGCGGCGCTTCCACGTCGACTGCGGGTTCCCGGGCAGGCCGGCGAGCGGATCCGACGGGTCCAGCTTCCGCGGGACGTTCGCGACGCCGGCCGCGACGAGCGTGGTCTCGTCACCGTGACGCGCCGCCGCGACGGAGACGAGCGGGAACGAGAATGCAGCGCGCTCGCCGAGCCGCTGGTACGCCGAGGCGTCGGGCGGCGTCGGCAGGCGGACGGCGGCGACGAGCTCGCCCGGCTCGAGCACGAGGAGCGACCGGTCGTCCGCCGTCGGCCGGCGGTAGAGGTCGAGCAGCGCAAGCTCGCGTGCGCCCGTGGTCGATCGGACCTCGACCGTGGCGCCGCACGCGGCGAGCGCCGGCGCGAGGTCCGACGGGTGCGCCGAGATGCAGTCGCCCGGCTCGAGCCCGTGCTTACGGTGGTCGCCGATCTGCGCGTAGCAGGTCTCCCCGCCGCCGAGCCAGCAGTGCCACTCCTGGCCGCGGTAGTACCAGCAGCGCGTGTGCTGGCAGATGTTGCCGCCGACGGTCCCGACGTTGCGGAGGAGCGGCGAGGCGGCGAGCGAGGCCGCGGCCCCGACGGCCGCGTACGGCTCGATGACCGCCGACTCGGCGAGCTCGGCGAGCGTCGCGGCCGCGCCGATGCGCACGCCGTCGCCGTCGGGCTCGACCGTCGCGAGGCCGGCGTCGCGGAGATCGACGAGCGTCGCGGGCGCACTGATCCCGCGGTCGACCTGGCCGGCGAGATCGGTGCCGCCGCCGAGGGGAGCCGCGCCGTCGCCCGCCAGCAGCTCGAGCGCCTCCTCGAGCGACGCGGGCCGTACGTACGTCGTCACGCGAGCACCTCGAGCACGCGGGCCGGCGTCAGCGGCAGCGCAGCCGCGCGGCGGCCGGTCGCATGCGCGAAGGCGTTGGCGATCGCCGCCGCGGTCGGCACGATGGGCGGCTCGCCGAGACCCTTGGCACCGAGGTTCGGCAGGTTCGGGTCCGCGACGTTCGGGAAGTCGACGAGGATCTCGGGCATGTCGGCGATCGTCGGCACCTTGTAGTCGTCGAGGTGCCCGTTGACCGGCATCCCTGTCGTCGGGTCGACGACGAGCTCCTCCGAGAGCGCGTAGCCGATGCCCTGGATCACACCGCCCTCCGCCTGGCTCGAGGCCGCGAGCGGGTTGACGATGCGTCCGACGTCGTGGACGGCGACCACGCGCTCCACGGCCACGACGCCGGTGCCCGGGTCGACTGCGACCTGCGCGATCTGGCAGCCGAAGGTGTTGACCCGGAAGCCGTCGGGGTTCGGCCCGCGCGCGCCGGTGCCGTCGATCGTCGCGTTCCCGAGCTTGCCGGTCACCTCGACCACGTCGACGTCGAGCGCGCCGTCGCGTGACCGGATCCTGCCGTCGGAGATCGTCAGGTCGGCAGCGGCGATCTCGAGCACGTCGGCGGCGAGGCTGAGGAGGATGCGCCGCACCTTGCCCGCGGCGCTCCGGACGGCGGGCATCACGGCGGGCGTCGTCATCGAGCCGCCGGCGACGGGGCCGTAGAGGTTCGGCGCCGTGTCGCCGCCGCGGGCGACGACGTGCGCGAGCGGAAGGCCGAGCTCCTCCGCGGCGACGATCCGCGCCGAGGTCAGCGTCCCGGTGCCGATGTCCTGGATGCCCGTCGTGACGAGGGCGCGCGCCTCGGAGTCGAGCCGCACGGTCGCGTGCGCGGGCGGACCGCCGCCGCCCCACCAGATCTGGGAGGCGCAGCCCATGCCGCGCAGCAGGCCGTCCGCCTGCGGCTCGCGCAGCGCGTCGCGCGCGGCCCAGCCCGCGAGCTCGGAGGCCCGGTCGTAACAGGCGAGCAGGCGCTTGCTCGAGTACGGCAGGCCGGATCCCTGGTCGCGGTCGACGTGGTTCGCCCGGCGGAGCTCCAGCGGATCCATCCCGAGCGCACCGGCCAGCTCGTCGATCGCCTGCTCGAGCACGGTCACGCCCTCGACGACGCCTGGCGCGCGGAAGGCGTTCTGCGCACGCAGGCTCGTCCGGACGGGGAAGACCATCGTGCGCACGTTCGGGCACGCGTAGATCGAGAGCGCCGGCTCGGCGACGGGGAAGATCCAGCCGCCGGCGCCCATCGCGACGACCGCCGCGAGCTCGATGCCGGTGAGCGTCCCGTCGGATCGCGCGCCGAGCGTCACGGTCTGCCGCGTCCACGCGCGGCGTCCTCCCACGACCTGTTCCTCGTGGCGCCCGAGCGCGAGGCGCACCGGGCGGCCGGTGGCCCGCGCGAGCTCCGCGGCGAGGAGCGCCTCGACGCCCGCGCCCTGCTTCGCGCCGAACCCGCCGCCGATGAACTCGGAGATCACGCGCACCTGCTCCGTCAGCAACCCGAACCGCCGCGCGAGCTCGCGCCGCGCATCGAACATGCCCTGCGTCGAGACCCAGGCCGTGAGCGAGTCGCCGTCCCAACGCGCGACCGCGGCGTGCGGCTCGAGGGGGCTCTGGACGTGGGCGGGCGTCTCGCAGGTCAGCTCGATCCGAGCGTCGGCTGCCGCGAGGCCCGCGTCCGGGTCGCCGCGCACCGTCTCGCGTGGCTCCTCGGTGAACCGCTGCTCCTCGAGCCCGCCGTCGACCTCGAGCGGGGCGAGCGTCTCGTAGGCGGGGGCCAGCGCCGCGAGCCCCGCGGCCGCCGCGTCGGGCGTGTCGGCCGCCACGGCGGCGATCGGCGCTCCGGCCCACCCCGGCTCGTCCGTGAGGACCGGGTCGCCGCCCATCGCCGTCGCGTCGCCCGGTCCGAGCACGGCGCGCACGCCGGGCGTCGCCCGCGCCGCCTCGACGTCGAGCCCCGTCAGGCGGGCACGCGCGACATGGGCGCGGAGGATTAGCGCGTGGAGCATCCCGGGAAGCGCGACGTCGACGGTGTAGTGCGCCGCGCCGCTCGTCCGGACGGGGCCGTCCAGGCGGGTCGCCGGCTTCCCGACGACGTCGAGCTCCGCGTCCTCGGGCCACGACTCGACCTCGTCGTCCTCGTCGACGAGCACCCAGACGTCCTCGAAGCGTCCTTCCATCTCGCGCTGGGACTTCACGAGGCGGGGCTTCATGCGAGCTCCTGGCCGGACGCGCGGAGGATCGCGCGCTCGATCTTCGGGTAGGCGCCGCAGCGGCAGACGTTGCCCGCCAGCGCGGTTCGGATCCGGTCGCGATCCGGCCTCTCCACCGCGGCGAGAAGCGCCGACGCCGAGACGATCTGGCCGGGGGTGCAGAACCCGCACTGCAATGCGTCCTCCGCGACGAACGCCTCCTGGAGCGCGGCTGCCTGCTCGCCGAGGCCCTCGATCGTGGTCACCGTCCGGCCCTCGGCGGCACCGACCGGAAGGAGGCACGACGCCACGGGCCGGCCGTCGAGCAGCACCGCGCATGCTCCGCAGGCGCCCTCGCCGCAGCCGTGCTTGGCGCCGGTCAGGGCGAGGTCCTCGCGGAGGACAGCGAGCAGCCTCCGGGTCGGCGCGACGTCGACGTTGTGGTGCTCGCCGTTCACGTGGAGCGAGATCGGCATCCCGCAAGCAGTACAGGCGCCGTGAACGGCTCGTCAACTACCCTCGGTGCGTGCCGCGGGCCGTCGTCCTCCTCGCCGTCGCGCTCGCGCTGCTCGCGGCGGGCTGCGGCTCCGACTCCGAGACGACCACGTCCGCGACCGAGGCGGCGACCGAGACGGGGGGCGTTCCGGCCGGATGCGCGGAGGTCGACGCGCCCGCGCAGCGTGAGGACGGCGGGGCGACGAAGCCCGCGGAGCGGCTCGACCCGGAGAAGACGTGGACGCTCGCGTTCGACACCTCGTGCGGGACGTTCGTCGTCACGCTCGACGTCCAGCACGCGCCGGCGACGTCGGCGTCGCTCGTCTCGCTCGCGCGGTCCGGGTTCTACGACGACACGGCCTTCCACCGCATCGTCCCCGGCTTCGTGATTCAGGGCGGCGACCCGACGCAGAGCGGCACCGGAGGCCCCGGTTACTCGACGGTCGACGCACCGCCGGCGGACGCGAGCTACGTGAAGGGCGTCGTCGCGATGGCGAAGACGCAGGCGGAGCCGGCCGGGACGGCGGGAAGCCAGTTCTTCGTCGTCACCGGCGACGACATCGGACTGCCGCCGGACTATGCGATCGTCGGCAAGGTGACGAAGGGGCTCGACGTCGTCGAGGCGATCGACACGCTCGGCGACCCCTCCACGGAGCAGCCGCTCCGACCGGTCGTCGTGCGCTCCGTCACCGCCGCCTCGACGCCGTGAGCCGCATCGCCGCCGTGGTGCTCGCCGCAGGGGCTGCGACCCGCTTCGGCGCACCGAAGCAGCAGCAGCTCCTGCCCCGCGTGCTCGCCCGTCTGGCGGCGAGCCCGGTCGACGAGGTCGTCGTCGTGGAGGGCGCGTACAAGCTCTCGATCGACGCCGCGGCGGGCGTACGCGTCGTGCGCTGCCCCGAGTGGGAGCTCGGCGGCGGCGCATCGCTTCGCTGCGGACTGGCCGCGCTCGCCGGCGACGTCGAGGCGGCCGTGGTGATCCTCGCCGACGGGCCGCTCCTCGCCCCCGAGGCCGTCGCGCGCGTGATCGCGAGCTGGCGGACCGAGGGCGTCGACGTCGTGGCCGCCTCGTACGGCGGCGTCCGCGGCCACCCCGTTCTCGCGGCGCGGGCTGTCTGGACGGACGTGCCCGACGAGGGCCTCCGCGTCGTCGCGCCGCGCCTCGTGCCGTGCGACGACCTCGGCGCCCCGGGCGACGTCGACACGCCCGAGGATCTCGCCGCGCTCGAGAGCTGATACTGCAACGGTGGCCCGCGCTCTCCTCGTCGTCCTGGCGATCTCGACCCTGGCGGCTGCCGGCGCGACGAGCGCGCGGCAGGACGCTGCGCCGTCTCCTGGGACCCTGCTTCCGCGGCATGTTCCCATCCTCGTGCTGCATCCGGCCGAGCAGCTGCGCCCGACGTCCGTGGACGGGTTTCTCGCCGACTCCGAGCTGCAGCGCCGCACGGCGACGGGCTGGGAGCCAGCCGGCGGGTCGCCGGCGGCCGGCGGTGCCGACGAGCGGCTCGACCAGCGTGCCTGCCGCGCCGTCGACGGCCCGGCGGCGACCCCCTGCTACGTCGCGAGCCAGGCGGCGCACGGCGGGCGGCCGGTCGTCTACGGTGCCGCGCTGCGTCGCGGGAGCCGCATCGAGCTCCAGTACTGGGTCTGGTACCCGTGGGACGTCTACAGCCCGACGGTTCCGCCGGGCGAGCTGTGGCAGGTGCACGAGGGCGACTGGGAGTCCGTCGCCGTGATCGTCGACCGGCAGGGGAGACCGCTGGTGGTCGGCTATTCGGAGCACGGGAAGGGCGTGCGGCGCGACTGGGCCGCGGCGCCGAAGCGCGGGACGCACCCGCTCGTGTACGTCGCGCTCGGCTCGCATGCGAACTACCCGGGCGCAGGGACGCAGCGGCTCGATCCGCGCGTCGTCGACGCGCTCTTCGTCTCGGTGATCCGTCAGAACGGGCAGGCCGCGGTCGACCACACCGGGCGCGGCGGCGTCGTCCGGCCTTCCCTTGTCCGCGTCACTGCGACGAGCCCGCCGTGGATGGCGTTCGCGGGCGGCTTCGGGGAGGAGAGCTACCTCCGCGCGCCCGGCGGGCAGCCGCAGGCGTACTCGGCCACTGGGCCGAAGGGCCCCGCGTTCCACGCGCAATGGCGCCGCCCGGTCGCCGAGGTCATGAGCTGGCCGCGCGGCTGAGCCGCGGGGCGGCGACCGCTGGAGCCCCTGTTAGCGTCGCCGCCGTGGGGCGGACGGCGGCAGGCTGGCATCTCGCGAAGCGAAGCCTCGCCGTCGTGCGCAGCGACGCCTCGCTCAGCGTCCTCGTCGTGCTCGGCGGAATCGCGTCCGGCGCCACCGCGCTCGGCTTCCTCGTTCCCGCCGCGGTCGCCTACGGCATCGACGAGAGATGGCTCGCAGGCATCATGGCCGTCGTCGGCGTCTATTTCGCGACGCTCGTCGCCACGTACTTCGCCGTTGCCCTCGCCGCCGCGGCGGCGCAGGTCCTCGACGGGCGCGAGGCGACCGTCCGCGACGCAACTGCAGTGGCGTCGCAGAACCTCGGCGCGATCGCCGGCTGGGCCCTCGTCCTGACGACCGTGAACCTCCTGCTCCAGCTGCTCCGGGCCCGCACCGGCATCCTCGGGAGCCTCCTCCTCGGCGCTGCGACGGTCGCCTGGAGCCTCGCGACCTTCCTGGTCGTACCGATCCTGGCGGTCGAGGGTCTCGGGCCGCTCGCGGCGCTCGACCGCTCGGCGTCACTCTTCCGGCAGAAGTGGGGCGAGCAGCTCGTGGGGACGGCGTCGATCGGCCTCCTGTTCGCGCTGCTCGGGACGGTTCCCGCGCTCGCGTTGATCGTCCTCGGCCTGGCGTCCGGATCGGCCCCCGTGACCGTCGCACTCGTGGTTCTCGGCGTGCTCGCCGCCGTCGCCGCCGGCGTCCTCGGAAGCGCGGCCCGCGGCGTCTTCGCCGTCGCCCTCTACCGGTACGCCTCGGGCGCGGGCGCGACGGGACCTTTCACCGACGCGGACCGAGAGCGCGGTCGCGAGGAAGAGCTAGAGGCCGGCCCGAACCGGAGTCAGACGGTCGAGGTGCCCGGACCGGTCGTCCTGAGCTGGGCGAGCTTCTCGAGCAGGCCGGGCGGCATCCGCTCCGCCGCCGTCGTCCTCACGTACGTCCGGAGCGACTCCTCGAAGCGGTACCGGCGCCTGCAGTAGTCGCAGCCGTCGAGGTGCAGCTCCGCCTCGGCGACCTCGCCGTCCGAGAGCTCGCGGTCGAGGTAGCCCTGGAGGAGCTGCTCGCACTTGCCGCAGTCGTCGCTGCTCACGTGATCGCCTCCTCGGCGAGTGTCGACTTCAGGAGGCGGCGACCTCGGTGGAGCCGGGACATCACCGTCCCGATGGGGATGTCGAGGATCTGTGCCGCGTCGGCATAGCTGAAGTCGCCGATGTCGACGAGCACCACGACGTCGCGGAAGTCGTCCGGCAGCGAAGAGAGCGCCGTCACGATCGAGTCCTGCGAGAGCCGCTCGACGACGCGATCCTGGTCGAGCACCTGCTCCCCGCCCGTCTCGGCCACCTTGTTGGCGAGGTAGTAGTCGTGCTCCTCGAGCGGAAGCTCGTCGGGCCGGCGCTGGAGCCGGCGGCCGCGGTCGACGTTGAGGTTCGTGAGGATTCGGAGGAGCCAGGCGCGAAGGTTCGTGCCCGGGGTGTACGACTGCCAGCTTCTGAAGGCTCTCGCATAGGTGTCCTGAACCAGATCTTCCGCTTCTTCTCGGCTGGAGACGAATCGTCGGGCGACCCGGTAGACCTGATCGGCGAGCGCAAGAGCCTCTTCCTCGAAGCGCACCCGGTCACGTGCCTCCGTCGCGATCCGGCGCGCCTCGTCCGGCCCGGCCGTATCCGGCTCGCCCACGCGGCCTACCGTATCAACGTCGTTCCTCGATAGGTGAACGGCCGGTGAGGCCGCGCTATTCCCGAACCGGCTCAGGCGGGTGCGCGCTCGTGGAACCCGGCGCCGGCGAGAACCTCGGCGAGCGCCGCGCGTGAGGTGACCTCGTCGTCCCAGGTGAGCGTCACCTCGCCCATGAGGTTCGCGTGCGCGCCGTCGAGCCCGGGTTGTCCCTCGAGCGCGTTTGCGAGCCGCATGACGCATCGTTCGCAGCGGATCCCGCTCACCTGCAGGGTGTCGCTCGCGGTCGCCATCGGCGTCGAGTCTAGACGGCGGCCGGCGTGCTCCGGCGCAGCGCGACCTCTGCGCCGGCGAGCGTCACGAGGAGCGGGTCGTGCGTGGCGCAGATCACCGTCGTCCCGTGCTCACGCGCGAGATCCGCGAGGAGCCCGCCGATCGCGAGCGTCGTCGCGCTGTCGAGGCGGGCCGTGGGCTCGTCGGCGACGAGCACGCCCGGACCGCTCGCGATCGACCGGGCGAGAGCGACGCGCTCCCGCTCGCCGGCCGACAGGCGGTCGACTCGCCGCACGGCGTGGTCGGCGAGCCCGACGATCGCGAGTGCGTCCATCGCCCGCTCGTGCGCCTCGACGCCGTCGATTCCCCGGAGCCCGAGGACGAGCTCGACGTTCTCCCGCGCGGTCAGCATCCCGGAGAGCCCCGGCGTCTGCCCCACGACGCCGATCTGCTCCCGGCGGAAGACGGCGCGGGCGTCTCTGTCGAGCGCGGAGAGCACGACCCCGTCGACGACGACCTCGCCCTCGTCCGGCGTGTCGAGCCCGGCCAGGAGAGCGAGGAGCGTCGACTTCCCCGACCCGGACGGTCCGGTGACGACCGTGAGCGTCCCCGGCTCGAACGTCGCGTCGACCCGCTCGAGCGCCGTCTCGAGCCCGAAGCGACGGGACACGCCGCGGGCCTCGATCCGGGAGCCGGCCGCGGTCGCCGGCGCCTCGGGTGCTCTCTCCGGGCGGGCGCCGTCCCCCGCGGGACGCAGCTCGACGACTCCGAGACCCAGACGGACGACCGCCCGCTCCCCGATGCCCGCGGCGCGCAGCGTCTCCTCCGGGACGTGGAGCCAGCCGCCGCGGCCGATCACGATCGTGTCCTCGTCGCGCCGCCGCTCCTCGCCGATGCGGCCGTCGCGGACGTGGACGACACGGTCGGCGATCGACGACGTCGCCGGGTCATGGCTCACGACGAGCGCAGCGGCGTTCTCGTCGCGCACCAGTTCCCCCAGCAAGTCGAGCACCCCGCGCGCGGACGCCTCGTCGAGCTCCCCGGTCGGCTCGTCGGCGACGACGAGCGAGGGCGAGTGCGACACGGCGGCACACAGTGCGATCCGCTGCTGCTCGCCGCCCGACAACTCGCCGGGATGTGCGTCCGCGCGATCGAGCAGCTGCACGCGCTCGAGGAGCTCCTCTGCGCGGCGTTCCCGCTCGGCGCGCCCGACGCCGCGAAGACCGAGCGGAAGCCCGACGAGCTCGCGCGCGGTCAGGTCGTCGGAGAGGGCGCGCCAGTAGTGCTGGTCGGCGTAGCCGACGACCCGCGCCCGGTGTCGCGAGACGACCGACGACGACGACGCGCCGAGGTCGAGCCCGTCCACCAGCGCGAGCCCGGCCGAGGGCCGCTCGAGACCCGCGACGACGCGGACGAGGGTCGACTTCCCCGCCCCGCTCGGGCCGAGCACGACGCAGACCTCCCCCGCGTCGACTGCGAGCGTGAGCCCGCGCAGCGCGGCGACGCCTCCGTCCTCCGACGGGTGGACGACGAAGACGTCGCGGAGGTCGACGAGCGGGGTCACGGCTCGCCTCCGACGCGGCCCGGCCCTCGTGGGTCGGCGAAGGCGCGGCGCGTGGTGAGACCGACGAGCGCTGCCGCCGCGAGGGCGAACAGCACCGCTGCGAGCGCGACAGTCAGCGGGTCGACCGTCGTCGCGAGCGGCGGCTCCGGGACGTCCGCCCGCGCGGTGACGGAGACGACACGCGTGACGAGGAAGGCGAGCGCAACCCCCACGAGCACGCCGGCCGCGGCACCGACGAGCGCGACGAGCGCGGCCCGTGCCGCGACGACACGTCGCAGCAGGCCCGGAGTCGCGCCCTGGGCCTCGAGGTCGGTCAGCTCGCCCCGATCGTCGCGCAGGTCGGCGCGGATCGCGAGCACGAGGCCCGCCGCCGCCAGCACGAGGGCCGCGAGCGCGGCCGCGGCGAGCGCGAGGAGTGTCCCGTGGCCGAGAGGGTCCTTGCGCGCATCGCGCTCGAGCGCCTCTCGCGACGCGGTCGCGAGAGCTGCGAACGGCGGTCGGGAGAGCCTCTCGACGACCGCCTCCTGCCGTCCGCCCGCCACCTCGAGCCAGAGCTCCGAGACGTCCGCGGCGCCGGGCGAAGCTGCATCGAGCGCGGTCGACAGCGCGCCGAGGTCGGCGAGAACCGCTGCTTCCGTCGTGCCGGGGATCCGGTCGACGACGGCGGCGACGCGGACGGGCACCTCCTCGCCGCCGATCCGGAGCCGCAGCGTGCCGCCGACTCCGCCGGAGAGCTGCGCGAGGTCGGACGTGACGGCGACGCGCGGCGGGGAGTCGTCGGTCGGCTGCCTGGCGCGGACACGCGCCTCGCGCTGCGGTGTCACGGCGTAGTCCAGCGTGAGAGCTCCAGGTGCGCCGGCGCCGCGGAGCGTGACGCCGTTCTCGCCGATCCAGCCCGTGAGCGACCCGCCGAGGAGCCGCAGGGTCGTTCTGCCCTGCAGGGCGACGCCCGCGTTGGAGCCCCGCTCGATGATTCGCGGCGGCACCAGGGTGAGCGCGACGAGCCGGCCGCCCCTCGCGCGGGGTGGAAGCGGTGCCGAGAGGAGCGAGCTGCGCCGCGCGTCGGCCGATCCGAGATCGACCACGCGAAACGAGCCGTCGCGCTGCTCGATCGTCGCCCGGTAGGAGAGGAGGCTGGGTCCCGCCTCGACGCGCAGAGCGGCTCCCCGGACGTCGACCCCCTGGAAACGCGTCGAGCCCACCGGCGCCACCGCGGCCGCGAGTGCTCGCTCGCTCATCCCCCAGTCGTGCCGCCACAGCGGCATCGCCCGGACCGCCCCACCCGGGACGCCCAGGACGGTGACGCCCGAGATCGACGATGCGGGGCCGGCACTGGCCGCGCTGCGAAAGACGGGGTATGCGGCCTCGACGCCGGGGATGGAGGAGAAGCGCGCGAGCGTCGCCGCGCGAAGAACCGGGACGAGCGCGCGGAGATCCTCGCGGACGACGACGTCCGCGGGCACCGCGTAGGCCGCCTGGTCCCGCACGCCCGTCTCGAGCGTCGAGCGGTAGGCCTCGGCGAGGACTGCGAGGCCGACCGCGAGCGCGAGGAACGCCGCTGCGACACCGGCGGCACCGGGAGCGCGGGCGACCGAGACCCCGGCGAGCCGGACGTCCTCCGCGCCGCGCCGCGCGAAGAGCCTGCCGACGAGCGGGAGGAGCCGTGAGGCGGCGACCGCCGCGGCGAACGCCAGAAGACCCGGCAGGAGCAGCAGGACCACGGGCGCGGCGCCGCCGGCGGCCAGCTCGTCGGCGTCGACGGAGCCGCTCGCGAGGATCGCGAGCGCGGCCACGACCGCGGCGATCGCCGCAACGTCGAGCGCCCCGAGCCGGCCATGGCGGCGAGCCTCGAGCGAGACCGTGGCCGCGATGACGACGGCGGCGAGCACGCCGACGCCCACACCCAGCAGCAAGCCCGTGGGCGAGAGCACGCTCTCGCCCAGAACCGGTCCGACCGGCGCGCCGGCTGCGGCGGCTGCGAGTGCACCGCCGAGCGAGCCGACGACCCAGCCCGCCACGGCGCCGCCGAAGCCCACCGCCGCGCTCTCCGTGCCGGTCAGGAGCGCGCGCTGCCAGCGCTGCGCGCCGTGCCAGGTGAGCCGACGCCGCGCGGAGGCGAGGTCGCGCCGGAGCGCTCCCGCCGCGAGGACGGCGAACGCGACGAGCAGCGCAGCGGCCTCGCCGCCGACGAGAAGGAGCCGCCGGCCGGCGACCGTCGCGTCGTGCTCGGCCGCGTCGAGCTCCTGCGAGGGAACGGTGACCGACCACGACGACGAGCTCGCCTGCAGCTCCGCGCGAGCGCGGTCGCCGTCGCCGACGAGGCCGTCGATCTGCCAGAGCCGCGGCGTCCCAGGCGAGAGCGGCTGCACCCAGCTGTAGCTCCGGTACGACGTGGCGAGGACGGGCGACGAGGCCAGGCCCTCGACGCCCTCGGCGACGACGAGCGGGGCGGGCGCCGGCAGGTGGTAGCGGGCGGAGCGCGCCAGCGCGGGCGCGAGCTCGGCATCCGCGAGAGCGTTGTCCGTCGGGGCGAGGAAGTCGCCGAACAGCTGACGCGACCGGAGCGTGGCCGTGCCGACCTCGACGACACGCAGGCCGGGAACGTGGGGCAGCCGCCCGGTTCCGCGCAGCCGGAGCACCTCGCAACGCTCGGGCCCGCAGGCGCGGGGCAGGCGTCCGCTCCGGAGGAGGACGTACGGCGCGAGGCCGTCGACCGCAGCGAGACCCACGAAGACGCCGCCGACCGTGCTCTCGCGCACGAGCGCGATCGGCACCGGGTCGCCCGCGGGCAGCGGGGCGAGCGCGGCGCGGGCCCGGCGGTCGAGCGTCGGCCACGACTCGTCCGCGCCCGCCGGCACCCCGAACCACGAGGCGCGGACCGACCGTGACGCGGCGGGCAGCCGCTCGACGGCCTGGGCCACGCTGCGATCCTTGGCGACGGTCCCGCCGACGAGGATCCCCGCGAGCACCGCGGCGGCGGCCGCGATGCCGAGCGCCGCCGCGAGCGCGCCGGCTTCGCGCCGCCGCAGCCGATGGAGCGCGAGCGATACGACGTACCGCGCGCTTTCCATCAGCGGCCGTCCTGCTCCGACCGGCGCCGCCGGTACGCCCGCGCCTTCTCGCGCCCCCCGCACACCTGCATCGAGCACCAGCTCGACGAGCGGTTGCGCGACGCGTCGTAGAAGAGCCAGCCGCACGTCTCCTGCCTGCAGGACTTGAGGCGCTCCCACACGCCGCCCGCCTGCGCCGTGGCCACGACCGCCACCAGGCTCGAGAGGCCGTGTCGTGCGCCGCTGCCCGAGGGCGCGAAGCCCGGGCCGTCGCCGCCTGCGCGGACGA
>DATAPC010000119.1:0-5644 GCA_036265415.1 Gaiella sp. | reverse complement strand
GGGGTCGCGGACAGCGTCGGCGAGCTGATCCGTGAGCACCGCTCCGTCGAGCGGGCACTGGTCCAGATCCAGATGCCGCGCATGTCGGCCTCCGAGCTGGCCGAGATCGCGACGAACGGCATCGCGGCCGCCCGGATGACGATCGCCGGCTCGGCCGTGAGGCGGATCACCGCGCTCTCCCAGGGCCTGCCCCACTACACGCATCTCCTCACGCAGCTGGCGGCGCAGGGCGCCCTCGCGGAGCGACGGGCGCACGTCGGCGTTCGCGACGTCGACGCCGCGGTGAGGCGGGCCATCGACCGTGCGCAGCAGAGCATCGTGGAGGCGTATCGCGAAGCCGTCGGCGGCAGGGCCGGCACGCTCTACCCGCAGGTCCTGCTCGCGTGCGCGCTCGCGGAGGAGGACGAGTTCGGGTTCTTCGTCTCGTCCGACGTCCGGGAGCCGCTGAGCAAGATCCTCCACAAGCCGTCGCGGACCAGCGCCTTCGCGCGTCACCTCGAAGAGCTGTCGAGCGAGTCGCGGGGCGCCGTTCTCCAGAAGTCCGCCGGAGGCGGAGCGGCGCGCTACCGGTTCGTCAACCCGCTCCTCCAGCCCTACGTCGCGATGCGCGGAGTCTCGGAGGGCATCGTGCGCGTGAGCGAGCTCCAGGCCGGCCGATAGGCACGTCCTGGTGTCGGGGCCCGCGCCGTCCGGCGCGGGCGCGCGACCGAGCTCCGGCGTTCCCGGTCGAACCCCCTTTGCAGGTCGGTTGGAGCGCGTGACCTGCCTCGGGAGTCGGCAGCGCAGAATCATCGTTGCCTCCCTGTCGGTTGCCCGAGCCCACCCCGGCCCGGAGCGCGAACACGCGATCGCTCGGCCCGTGTCCGGTGGTGGTCGCCGCGCCCGGGCGCCGGCAGGCTGCGGCGCGCGACCCACCCCGCCCCGGGGATCCCGGCCGGGGCGAGTCCGAGGATTCTGCGCGGCGGCAGCCAACCTGGACGGTGAGCAATCGGCATCGCCGTCCAGACAAAGGAGGAACGATGGCCTCGATTCTCGGTACCGTGGCGCGACTCGCCACGATGCGACGGGTTGCAGTGCTCGTCGCCGGCGCCGCACTGATCGGCGTCCTTGCACCGACCGTCGCTGCGCGAGGGCAGGCTGCTCCCGTCAACACCGCGGAGCCCTCGATCACGGGCAGCCCGGCGCAGGGTCAGACGCTCACCGCGACCCCGGGGACGTGGACCAGCGACACGACACCGACGTTCGCGTACCAGTGGCTCCGGTGCCCGCCGGACGGCGGCGCGTCCGATGGAACGGGCTGCTCGTCGATCGACGGCGCGACCACCACGACCTACGTCGTCGCCGCAGGTGACGTGGGCTTCCGGCTCCGCGTGCGGGTGACTGCAACGAACCCCGACGGGCAGACGATCAAGGCGTCGAACGCGACGGCTCTGGTCACGGTGCAGGCGGGTCCACCGAACACCGCCCCGCCGACGATCACGGGCTCCGCCGTCGTCGGTGAGGCGCTCACAGCGAACCCCGGAACATGGACCGGCACCGGCATCACGTTCGCGTACCTGTGGTCGCGGTGCGATGCAGCCGGTGCTTCGTGCACGGACCTCACGACCGCGACGCAGAGCACGTACACCCTCGTCACCGCCGACGTGGGCAAGTCCCTCCGCGTCAAGGTCACCGGGACGAACGCCAGCGGGTCGAATACGGTCACGTCGGCGCAGTCACCCGTCGTCACGACCGCGCCCGCTCCGCCGGCGACGGGGTGTCCGACGGGGACGGGCGCGATCAAGATCGCGGATCTCTCGCCACCGGCGCGGCTCCTGATCGACCGGCAGCAGATCACACCGAGCCCCGTGACCTCGGGGACGCAGACGATTCGCATCCGGCTGCACGTCTCGGCGTGCGGCGGCAGGACGGTCGAGGGGGCGCTCGTCTACGCCACTCCGACGCCGTACCAGCAGTTCTCGGCGACGGAGCAGCCGACGGCCGCCGACGGGTGGGCGGTGCTGACGATGCGTCGGCTGAGGTTCTTCCCGGCCACGCCGAAGCAGCAGCTGCTCGTCGTGTTCGCTCGTGCCCGGAAGGGCGGCGAGGATCTGCTCGGCGGAGTGTCGACCCGTCGGCTGATCTCGTTCAAGGTCAACCTGCGTCAGTCCTGAGCTCCGACGGGGAGGGCCGGCAACGGCCCTCCCCGCTCGAGGTCGGCGGTAGAACCATCAGTTCCCCGGCTGCGATGCGAAGGCGGTCAGTACCTCCCGCCCGTTGCCGACGAACGGCTCGCCGTGCGCGAGCAGGAGGTGGTCGAACTCGAGCTCGGAGAGGCGGCCGTAGGCCTCGCGGAGCCCCTGCTTCGTCTGCTCGGGCTCGTCCATCATGAAGTCCGGGACGAACGCGAGCGGGCCGCCCTCCTCCCAGCGCACCGCGCCGTCGGCCACCGCGAGCGCGCGATACGCTGGGATGTGGAACGCGGTCTCGTCGGGGCAGATCGCGCCCACCCGGTGTGCGACGATCCCGCCCGGCAGCTCGTCCCCGAAGTCGAACGGCTCCGCCGGCTCGCGGTCGTCGAACTCGTGCAGGCCCTCGCGGACACAGTGCACCGACGCGCCGAAACGCTCCGCGAACTCCCCGCTCGAGCGGTAGTGATGGCGGTTCGTGAGCAGGATCCGGTCCGGCGGCCCGTGCTCCTCGAACCGGTCGAGACCCTCGGGCGGCGCGATCGGATCGATCACGGTGCGCTCCGCCGGGAGGTAGTACGAGTGGACGACGATCCCGATGCGCGGATGGGTCGCCGACCAGTGCCAGACTCCCGGGACGATCTCCTCCATCACCGGCAAGCTAACCGCGTATGGCGCCGCGCGGACGCCCATCCGCCTGACCGGACGGATCGCCGGTGCACACCGGGCTTCTCGCTACGCCGTCATCCGGTGGATCACCTGGTATTTCGCGACATCGGAGCGGCGTCCGGGCGTGTCGCCCGCGGGCATGGCGTTCAGGATCTCGTCGCCCTTCCGGTAGTCGTCCTCGTTGTCGAAGAACAGGACGACGAGCGACCTCTCGGCGTCGGCGTCGTGGAGCACGACGATCTCCGTGGCGTTCAGCCCCTCAGGCTGCCCTTCGTCCTGCATCTCGCGCTGCATCTCCGCGATGCGGTCGCTGGAGACGCCGTCGAACGAGACGACACGTGCGAGTGCCATAGCGGCCTCCTTCTCGATGGCGAGCCGAGGCCAGGGTACGCCACTTCCGCCCCGGAGACCAACCGGCTCGTGGCGGCAAGGGGAAGCCGAAGCCGCGAGAGGGCTAGAAGCTCGGCTTCGCGACCATGTTCACGACGATCAGCAGGAGCAGCGCGGTGTCGAAGCGGAAGATCGTGAAGAGCCGCCTCACGCGCGCGGCAACCTCGGGCGAGTCGGGCCCGTGCGCGCGTGCGGCGTCGTCGATGCGGCCGAGCTCCGGCCCGACGAACGCGACCCCGACGACCGCGGCGATCGTCCAGCCGACGAGGGCGAAGATCACCCAGAACTGGCCCCAGTCGAAGTTGCCCTTCTGCACGAGGATGATTCCGAAGACGAGCGTCACGACGAGCGTCGGGGTGTAGACGCGTGTCCCGATCCAGGCGCCCATCCTGCCGAGTGCGGCAAGCGTCTCTCCCTCGCCACGCCGCTCGAACACGATCCCGAGCACCGTCAGCGTCACGTCGCCACCGACCCAGATCACCGCAGAGAGCACGTGGATCGCGAGGTAGACGTAATAGGCGGAGGGCGCGAGCGAGAGAAACAGCATCGCCCCTGCGAAGAGAAGGACGCCGGCGAGGATCGTGTCCACTCCGAAGCCGCCGAACGGCCGTGCGGCCGGGGACGCGGCCGCCTCGGGGCGCTGATCCATGACGCGCTAGTAAACGACATCGCGCCCGGCGGAGCAACCCGTCGTGAGTCGGATCCCTGGGCGAGACCTTCGCATGCATCCTCCCGGCGCCGGCCACGTCGACGCCGCCACCGGTAGCCTCGGGGCATGCTGCTGATGGGCGTCCCGCTTGCACCGTCCCAGCTGCTGGAGCTCGCCGACCTCCTCGACGACAAGAAACTCGCAGCACAACTGCGCGGCGCGCATGAGCGACACGTCGTCGCGTTCGCCCTGGCGCCCGACGAGGCGGAGAGGATTCTCTCCGCTCTCCACGATCCACCGCGCGGATTCGAGGAGCTCCGCTCGGTGCTCCTTCGTGAGACCGAGTCGCGGCGGGCTGCGGGCCCGTACCAGGTTGGCCGAGATCGGCGTTCGGAGAACATGACCGTCGACTCGACGTCTCGCGACCCCACGCCGACTCCGATCGGCCCATTCAACTCCATCGACTCCGTCACGAACGCGAAACGGCGTGTTCCCGCGCCCTGGATCGACTGCCCGGCCTGCGGCTGGCGCCATTACCCGGCCACGGACGCCGGACGCTGGCACATCGCGACGAGCTGCGCGGGCTGCGGCGCCTCACTCGGCGCAACGGCCGTCGAGTGACCGACCGAGTCCGCGTGGCGAACCCCTAGAGGAGGTTGGCGTGCAGGTGGCTCGGGCGGAGGCTCGCCTCGAGCCGAGCACGCCTTGATCGAGCAGGCGTGTCCGAACGCGCGGCCGGGTACGGGTTGGAATTCCAAACCCGGCCTAGGTCGAGTCCGGGTCCAGACCACCGGCGAGGAGGACGACCCATGCGGATGCGGATACTCCATGCCGGAGCGTGTGCGACGCGCTCCACGTGCCGCGGGGTCTGCAGCTCAGCCGTGGGGGGACTATGGTCGGCGGCGGGCCCCGCGGCGGCATGCACGCCTCGAGTGTCGTCGCACGTCGCGAGTCCGCGGTTGACGCAATCGTGTCACCTCCGGCTGTTTCCGTCCCCTCTACGGTGGCCCGGCGAGCCGGCCGCCGGAGCACCCCCGCAAGGTGGTGGAGCGGCACCCCTGCCGCAGGAGGGCCTGCGCGGGCTCGCACCTGCTGCGCGAGAGACTCGACCCCTCCCCCGCTGAGTCTCTCGCGCAGCTCTTTCGTCCTCGGCTCGCGCGCCGCATGGTCGGCTTCCGGTCCGTCGCCGGCCCGGATCCGCCAGACTGCTGCGATGGCCACCGGCCTGGGAGTCGGCGGTGACGTCGAAGCCGCTCTGGAGAACATCGCAGTGCCGAGCGACGTCCTCGACCACGCAGGGGTCGTGCGGTGGATCAACGTGGCGGCCGAGCGGCTCGTCGGCGACGTTCGCGGCCGCCACTACACGTCCGTCGTGGCGCAGGAGGACAGCGGCCGCGCACGTGAGCTCTTCGCCCAGAAAGTGCTGGGCACGTCGGCGGCAACCGAGGCGAAGGCCCCACTGGTCTCGACCTCCGGCTCGCGCGTGGGGGTGGAGGTCAGCTCGGTACCGCTCGAGGACGGCGGACGGGTGGTCGGTGTCTTCGGGCTGATCGCGACACGCTCCGAGGAGGGCCTCACGGCGCCACCGCCGCATCGGACGCCGCGCCTGGTCCAGGTGCTTCAGCATCTGGAACAGGGCCGCTCGACCAAGCAGATCGCCGCCGAGCTCCACCTCAGCACCGAGACCGTCAGGAACCACGTCCGCCGTCTGTTTCGTGCGCTCGGGGTCAACAGCCGACTCGAGGCCGTGGCCGTCGCTCGCGCAGCA
>DATAPC010000118.1:0-23794 GCA_036265415.1 Gaiella sp. | reverse complement strand
GTCCGGCCGCGCGTAGCGAACGGCGCGGAACGGGCGGACGTCGGCCACGGCGCGAGCCTACACTCACCCCGTGGCGACGATCGCCGAGCTGGCGGAGGACCGGACGGTCGACGGCGTGTTCGCCGTGGCGCGCAAGCGACGACTGACGACGCGCGGCGGGAAGCCCTATCTCGCCCTCGACCTCGTCGACCCGAGCGGCCGCATCGAGGGGCGGGTCTGGGACGACGTGGAGCTCCTCGACCGGCGCTTCGACGAGGGTGACGCCGTGCGGATCCTGGGGCGCGTCGAGCGGTTCGACGGGCGGTTGCAGCTCGCGGTGCGGACCGTCGAGGCCGCCGACGTCGATCCGGGAAGCCTCGCGCCCACGCTCCGGCGCGACGCCGACGAGCTCGAGGGCTTCGTCGAGTTCCTCGCCGCGGAGATCGCCGATCCGGGCCTCGCGTCCGTCGTCGGCCGCGTGCTCGACGACCACGTCCGGGCCGGCATGCGGTCGCTCCCCGCCGCGGGCGCGGACGGGCACCACGGGTACGCCGGCGGGCTCCTCGAGCACACGGTGGGCGTCGCGACGCTCGCGCGGGAGACGGCGCAGCACCATCCGCGCCTGCGGTCCGATCTCCTGCTCGCGGCGGCGCTGCTGCACGACGTCGGCCGCGTGCGCGAGCTGGGACCCGGGCCGTCCTTCCGTCCCACGCGCGAGGGAGGGATTCTCGGCCACGTGCAGCTCGGCGTGCGGCTCGTCGACGAGCGCGCCGACGCGCTCGACGCGACGGCGCGCGCGGAGCTCCTCCACGCGATCGCGACGCATCACGACCGCGCCGCGACGCGTACCGCAGAGGCCGCGGTGCTGTATCACGCAAACCAGCTCGACGCCGTCGCCGCGACGCGTCCGGTCGGCGGCGACTGACGCACGGGATCACTTCCGGATCGCCGAGTGGGGCGGGGCGTCCGCCCCCCACTCGCCTCACACGTTGAAGCGGACGTTGAGCACGTCGCCGTCGGCGACGACGTAGGTCTTGCCCTCGAGCCGCTGCGTCCCGCGTCGCGCGGCCTCGGCGTGCGATCCCGCGTCGAGCAGGTCGTCCGCAGAGATCACCTCGCAGCGGATGAAGCCGCGCGCGATGTCCGTATGGATCGTCGCGGCTGCGTCCAGCGCCGTCTGGCCGCTGCGAAGCGTCCACGCACGCGTCTCCTTCTCGCCGGCGGTGAAGAAGGTGATCAGGCCGAGCGCGTCCTTGAGCCGCCGCACCACCTCCTCGAGCGCGGACGGGCCGTCGCGGAACTCGGCGGCCTCCTCGTCGGGGAGCTCCGCGAGCTCCGCCTCGAGCTTGCAGTCGATCCCGTTCGGCCCGTTCTCCACCGCGAGCAGCGGCTTGGTCGTCAACGGGTCGAGCTCCGGCGGGAGCTCCTCCGGCCAGTCGGCGAGCGCGCGCCCGGCGTCGAGGTGCGCGAGGAGCGCAGCGAGCTGCACGAGCTCCGCGCGCTTGCTCGCCTCCCCCGACTTCGCCTCCTTCGCGACGCGCTCCTGGCGCCGCTCGACGTGGTCGCGGTCGGCGACGAGCAGCTCCAGCTTGAGCGTCTCGAGGTCGTCCTGCGGAGTCGAGCCGTCCGAGAACCCGTCGAGCACCGCCAGGATCGCGTCCACCTGCCTGAGATTTCCGAGCAGCTGCGGCCCGGTCCCGGGCACGTCGACGACCCGGATCGCCGCGGGCGTGACCTTCTTCGCGTGGACGAGCGCCGCGAGCCGGTCGAGGCGCCCGTCGGCGATCGTCGCCATCCCGACGTTCGGCTTGTCGGTCACCGACGCGTATGCAGTGATCTCGGCACCCGCCCGCGTCAGGGCGTTGAACAGCGTGGTCTTGCCGCTGTTCGGAAGCCCTACGATCCCGACCTCGAGCGCCATCGCGGGCGTCAGGGTAGTCGCCGCTAGCGCGACTGGAAGCCGGGCTGGGCGCCCCTCGTGTACCGCTTGAGATACACGACGCGCGGCACGGCGACGGTGATGCGGCCGTCCTCCGTCTCGAGCTCGACCGTGCCGCCGGCGCCGGCGGCGACGGCCCGCTCCACGGCGTCGGCCGCCGTCGGGGACACCATCGCGGCGATGATCTGCCCGCCGTCGAAGGCGAGCTCGATGCGGATCGAATCGTCAGACAGGGCACACCACCTCGGTCAGGACGCCGTGCACGGCGTCGGGATGGACGAACGCGACCTCGAGGCCGAACAGCCCACGCCGCGGCTCCCGGTCGATCAGCTCGGCGCCCTTCCGCTCGAGGTCGGCGAGCGCCGCGCCGACGTCGTCGACCTCGTAGGCGACGTGGTGCATCCCGGGCCCACGCTTCGCCAGAAAACGGCCGACCGGCGTATCAGGCGTCGTGGGCGCGAGAAGCTCGATGCGGTCTGCCCCGACGAGCACGGAGGCCGCCTCGACACCCTGCTCCTCGACGCGCTCCCGGTGCTCGAGGGTCGCGCCGAAGAGCGTCGTGTACGTGGAGACGGCGTCCTCGAGATCAGCGACGGCGAAGCCGAGATGGTGGACGCCGAGGACGCTCACGCCGCGATCGTACTGGGACGGTTTCGCGGCGCGACGAGCACCTCGTCGACAAGCCCGTACTCGACCGCCTCGGCCGGTGTCATGAACCGGTCACGGTCGATGTCGTCGAGCACCTGCTCGGTGGAACGGCCGGCGTGGCGTGCGATGATCTCCGCCATCTGGCGCGTCGTCGACTCGACCTCCCGCGCCGCGATCGTCACATCGGTCGGCGCCCCCCGGAAGCCGGCGGAGCCCTGGTGGATCATCAGCTTCGCGTTCGGCAGCGCGAAGCGCTTCCCCGACGCACCGGCCGCGACGATCATCGCCGCGGCGGACATCCCCATGCCGAAGCAGATCGTCGAGACGTCGGGTCGGACGTGCTGCATCGCGTCGTAGATCGCGAGGCCCGCGTAGACCTCGCCGCCCGGAGAGTTGACGTACAGCGCGATGTCCTTGTCGGGATCCTCGGCCTCGAGGAAGAGCAGCTGGCCCACGATCAGGTTCGCGAGCTGGTCGTCGACCGGTCGGCCGAGGAACACGATCCGGTCGCGCAGGAGGCGCGAGTAGAGGTCGAAGGCGCGCTCGGCGCGGCCGTCGGCCTCGAGCACGGTCGGGATCAGCGGCATGACGGCCTCCTTCGCTAACGTGCAACCCTGGAGTTGCACACTATACGCAACTTGGAGGTTGCGCATGGAGATCACGCGGACAATCGTCCTGCCCGTTCCCCGCGACGAGGCGTGGGAGGCCCTGACCGATCCCGAGCGGCTGTGCGAGTGGTTCGCGAACGACGTCGAGCTCGACGTGCGGCCGGGCGGTGCGGGTGTGTTCCGCTGGGAGAACGGCGAGTCGCGACGGGCGGTCGTCGACGAGGTCGACGAGGGCGAGCGGCTCGTGTTGCGCTGGGAGGACGACGGCCGCGTGGAGCTCGAGCTCGCCGACGCACCGGCCGGGACGCGCGTGCTCGTCCGCGAGACGTCGCCGGAATGGGGCGTCGCGCTCGAGCTCGAGGCGTGCGCCGCGTGGGCGACCGCGTAGAGGCGGTCTTCTCCGCTCTCGCCGACCCGAGCCGCCGGTTCCTCCTCGAGCGGCTGGCGGCGACCGGGACGGCCACGCCGACCGAGCTCGCCGGCGAGCTCCCGGTGAGCCGCCAGGCCGTGGCGAAGCATCTCGCGTCGCTCGAGGCGGCCGGCCTCGTGCACGGCACGCGGATCGGCCGCAACACCGTCTACCGGCTCGACCCCGAGCCGCTCGAGGCTGCGACGGACTGGATCGCGCGCGTCGGGTCGGAGTGGGATCGCCGTCTCGCGGCGCTTGCGGCGCACGTGAGCGACGATCGCGCCGCGCGGCAGCCGGGCGCAGGTGGTCCCGGCCCGGCCGAGCGCGTCTGACGGCTCGCTAGGTCGCGAGCCGACGATGTCCGGCGCGACCGACGTGCGACACGTGCCTCAGCGTCGCGCCGAGCCAGAGCGCAACGATCGCCAGCACGACGAGCGAGAGCGCAGTGAGCGAGCCCGTCGCGATCGCGACGATCGCGAGCACGCCGCTGAGCGCGCCGATCGCGGACAGCAGCTTGACGGCGGTGCTCGCATCGCGGCCGGAGGCCAGCTCGTCGGAGGCGGAGCCCAGCGCGCACGTGGCCGCTCCGAGCAGCGTGACAGCGACGGCCGCCCAGCGCGTGCTCGAGCCGACGAGCCAGACGCTCCACGACTCGTGCGCCGCGAAGAACACGAGCACGACGAGGCCGGTGATCAGCGTCGCAGCGCCGTCCTTCCAGGTCAGCCTCATCTCGTCACCTCCCTTCGCCCCGAATGTCGCAGCGGGGTCGCGAGCGGGCATCCGTGCCACCGCGGAGCCCCCGCGCGCAGTTTCCCGAAGAGGTGGAAGGGAGACTCGGCCGCGCTACGCCGACGAGGCGACGACCGCGTCGGCCGTCGTGAACCTCACGCCGGCGTCACGCCACCGCGCGAGAGCCGCCGCCGTGCGCTCCTCCGACAGCCCCCGGGAGGCGTCCTCGACGAAGGCCACGCGGTAGCCGCGGGCGAGGAGGCCCGTGATCGCGGCGTCGTTGCAGACGTCGGTCGCGACCCCGAAGACGATCACCTCGTCCGGGTCGAGGGCAGCGAGCAGCGGCTCCAGGTTGGGATTCGAGAAGGCGCTGTAGGTCTTCTTCAGGAGGAGGAGCTCGCGCCGCCCGTCGACGAGCCGTGGAACGAGACCGGGCGGGTACGGCGTGAGCGGCAGCGGGAGTGGATCGCGTTGCGCGGTCTCGGGGATCCTCGCGGCGCCGGGCGTGCCCCGCAGACAGTGGGGCGGATACGTCGACGCGAAGTCCGGCTCGTCCGAGATCTCCGGGTCGGTCAGCTCGTGGTCGTCGGCCGTCGCGAGGTGCGTGATTCCCTGCTCTTCGGCCCAGCGGACGAGGCGCGCCATGGCCGGGACAGCGTCCTCGGCGCCCGGGACCGCCAGCTTGCCCGCTTGGAGGACGAAGTCGACCTGCGTGTCGACGTCCCAGAGCAGGAGGCTGCTCATGCGGGGACGCCCGTCGGGGCCCTTGGGGCCGTGTACTCCCAGCCCTCGCGCCACTCGAAGGGCGCTGCGACGAGGTCCTCGAGCCTCTTTCCGTCGAGCAGATAGTCGAGTGCCCAGCGCGTCGCTGTGTGGCCGATCACGAGCACGCGTCGCCGACGTTGAGCGGCGACGAGCCCGTCGAGGACGTCCGCCACGCGCACCGTCGCGTCGCGGTAGCTCTCGCCGGCCGGGAACGGCACGTCGACCCGGCGGAGTCGCTCGCGCGCAACGACCTCGACGGGCGCGCCGTTGAGCTCACCGTAGTCGAGCTCGCGCAGCCGCCAGTCGAGCGTGACGGGCACGTTCGTCGCGGCGAAGGCGATCTCGGCCGTCTCGACGGCACGCGCGAGGTCGGAGCAGAGCACCTCGTCGATCCTGTCGTCGCGACGACGTTCGCCGAGCTCTGCGGCGAGCCGCCGGCCTCGCGCCGAGAGCGCGCCGCCCAACCAACCCGTCGCGATCCCGCGCTCGTTGTCCGTCGTCAGAGCGTGAGTCTCGAAGACCAGCTCGACGACAGACGTCACCCGACGAGTTCCAGGCGCTCGTTCGGCCGGTAGCGCCGCCCGATCTTCGCCGTCGGCCGCCCGTCCGTCATCACGATGTCGGCCGTGAAGTCGTTCTCGCCGCGGATGAGCGACGACCCGACGCCGTAGGCGTCGACCGGCACGCCGAGGCGCTCGAAGGCCTCGATCTTCTCGACAGTGAAGCCGCCGGACGCGACGATGCGCACGCGCTCGAAGCCGTCCTCGTCGAGCGCGGAGCGGACCTTGCGCACGAGGCGCTCGTTGACGCCGCGCGGGTCGAAGTCACCCAGCTCCTCCCACAGCGCGCGATCGACCAGCTGGCTCGAGGTGTCGAGCCGCACGCCCCAGAGCCGCGGGCCCAGCGCGCGGGCGACCTCGAGCGCCGTCCGCACCGAGTCGTTGTCGAAGTCGACGAGCACCGTGATCCGGAAGTCCTCGGGAGCCCACTCGGCGAACTTCGTGGCCGCGAGCACGGTGTTGCCCCCGTATGCCGCGATCAGCGAGTGCGGAACCGTGCCGACGCCGCGCCCGCCCCACCATGACGCCTGTGCGTCCGACGTGACGCCGATCTCGGCGCCGAGCACCGCGCCCGCCACGTGCGCCGCGTAGCCGTCGCCGGTCTGCACGCGGTGGTGGTCGTGGCGTGCAGGCATGAAGATGATCGGCTTGCCGTTCGCCGCTTCGAGGACACGCGCGGTGTTCGTCGCGATGAGCGTGCGGCGCGCCAGCGTGCCGAGCACGACGGTCTCGAGGTGCGCGAAGGTCGTGTAGTCACCCTCGATCGTCATGACCGTCTCCCACGGCTCCGCGCGCTCGCCGTCGCGGAGCGCGTGGACGGTGAGCCCTTCCCAGTCGTAGGAGCACAGCTCCAGGATCGCAATCGCCTCGTCCATGCCGCCGAGCATCGCGTGCTTGCGCTGAAAGACCTGCATCACGACGCGGGGGCGGCGGCCGTCGTGGAGGAGCGCGGCCCGCGTGTGGTTGAAGTACGCGTCGCTGTAGTAGCCGTCGCGCATCTTCTCGACGGGAAGGTCGAAGATCTCGGGGTCGAGCCGCGCCCGGCGTCCGCGTGCCGGGGCGACGGTCACGCGGCGTCCCGCTCCGCCTCGAGTACGGCCTGGAGCGCCGCCTCGGCGACCTCCAGCTGCTCGTCGCTCGGCTCACTCGTCGAGAGCCGGCGTTGCAGCTCCGTGCCCGGACGCGCGAGCGCCCGAGCGAACCGATTGTTCTCGTGCCGGCTCATCCAGCCGAAGACCTCGACCGCAGCGCCGACGGCGCCGATCGCGCCGACGATCCGCGCAGTCCTGCGGTGGCGGGCCGGAGCGAGCTCCGCGGCCGCTCCGGCGAGGGCCGTGGCGATCGTCAGCGGGCCGACGAGATGGGACCCGCACCGCTCGTGCTCCTTCGGCGCCCGTTCACCCGTCTCGTACGTCCCGATCGAGACGTGCTCGGCGCCGTGGTAGGACGTCAGCTGCTCGCCGCGGAGCGCGACGAGCGCGGGGACGAGCGACGCGAGCACGACTGCCGCCTCGCGTGGCACGACGGGAAGCGACGAGCGTCGCACCAGGCTGGCGCTCGTCGAGGCGGCGACGAGCGCGACTGCGACCGCCGGCCGCTCGAACGGGAGGCGCGCCTCGGGGAGGCCGCGCTTCATCGCCGGGAGGACGGCAAAAGCCTCCGCGAGCCGGAGCGGGCCCCGCACGAGCGGGACGGAGCCGCCGATGCCGAACGTCGGCTTCGGGCCGGAGGCCGTCTTGATTGTCCCGTCCGACAGGCGCACGGCGGCGCCCCACGTCTTGGGCCCATGCACGAGCACGCCGTTCTGCAGGGCCATGCCGCCGAGCCGGAGCTTTTCCATGCCGTGAGGGTAGCGAGCAGCCGGGAGGCGGTGTCAGCGCCGGAAAGCCCGCGTCGGTCAGCCTGCCGCGAGGCGTCGGAGTGCCTGCTGCAGCACGTCGGCGGCCTCGCGACTCGCATAGTCACGGCCGTCCACGGAGACGACCGGCATGACCTCGCGAACGGAGGACGACGTGAAGACCTCCTCGGCGGCCATCAGGCGCTCGAGCGGGAACGCGCCGCTCTCGACCACGTAGCCGGCCTCCTGCGCGAGGCCGACGAGGGCCGCCCGCGTCTCGCCGGCGAGGATCCCCAGCTCGAGCCCGGGCGTCACCAGCGTCGTGCCTTCCCGCCACCAGACGTTCGTCACGGTGCCTTCGAGCACGGTTCCGTCGAGGTCGACGAGCACCGCGTCGTCGGCCCCGCGGCGCCGTGCCTCGGCCTCCGCGGCCACGTGCGTCGCGTAGCTGACGGACTTGGTCCCCGGCAGGAGCCACGGCGCCGACCGCCGTGGAAACGCGAGCGAGACGAGACGCTGGCCGCGCACGCGAGCGTGCTCGATCCACGCCGGGATGGGTGAGACGAGGACGATCCCCCTCGGCTGGCCTCCTGGCGGGCCGGGCGTCCAGAAGAGGCGCAGCGAGGCGTCGCGCTCACCGCTCTTCGCGAGCGCGAGCGCGACCAGCCGTTCGAGCTCTGCGAGGTCGGGGTCGGGGAGGTCCAGGCGCCCGGCCGATCCCTCGAGGCGTGCGAGGTGCTCCTGGAGCCGGAACGGGCGCCCGGCGTACACCCGCAGCGTCTCGAAGGCGGCGCGCCCGCGCGAGAAGCCCTCGTCCGTCGCCGCGACGACGGCCACGGACGGGTCGACCACCCCGACCCCCGAGACCGCCGCGGCGAGGGGGAGCTCGCTCACCGCGCGCCTCCGGCGAGGGCGCCCGGCCCTCGAGGACGACCTGCGTCGGCCCGATGCCGCTCGAGCGGGGCGCCGATCGCCGCGAGCAGCGGCTCGGCCTTGACGAGCGACTCCTCGACCTCGCCGCGAGGATCCGAGTCCCAGACGATCCCGCCGCCGACCCAGAGGTGGATGCGGCCCTCCGCGATCGCGAACGTCCGGATCGTCAGGGCGAGGTCGAAGTCCCCGTTGCCGTAGACGCGCCCGAGCGCACCCATCGAGGCACCTCGCCCCACCGGCTCGAGCGCCGCGATCAAGTCGACCGCGGCGATCTTCGGCGCGCCGGTCACCGACCCGCCCGGAAACAGCGCCGCGAGGATCTCGGCCAGGCCGGAGCCCGGACGCAGCTCGCCTTCGACCGTCGACAGCAGGTGCTCGACACCGGCGAGCGGCTCCGCCCCCATCAGCTCCGGCCAGCGCACCGTTCCCGGCACGCAGACACGCGAGAGGTCGTTCCGCTCGAGGTCGACGATCATCACGTGCTCGGCGGCGTCTTTGGCCGACGCGAGCAGCTCGTCGCGCTCACCCAGAGGTCGCGTCCCCTTGATCGGCCGCGTCCACACCCGCCGGCCGCGACGGGCGAGGAACAGCTCGGGTGACGCGGAGACGACCGCCCAGCCGTCGCTCTCGAGCAGGCGCCAGTCGCTGTCACCGAACGGCGCGTCGTGGGGTTGTGTCAGCGGGGCGAGCCGGGCGGCGAGCGAGGCCGCCGACCCTGTGAAGTCGGCCGAGAGGTGCTGGACGAGGTTGACCTGGTAGACGTCGCCCCTGGCGATCGCTGCACGTACCCGCTCCACCGCGGCGGCGTGCTCGCGCTCCGTCCAGGTGCGATGCCACGGCCCGATCCGCAGGGACGCATCTCTGTTGCCATTCTTGGCAGCATGACGATCGGATCGGACGGAGCACGCAGCGAGCGGAAGCGGGCACGGCTCAGCCGGTGCGGGCGACGTCGTTCGCCGAACGACCTCCGAAAGCCCGTAGCCGAGATAGAGGTCCGCCGCGAGTCCCTCCCCTCCGGAAGAGAAGAAGCCGCGGTCGCGGAGCCACGACTCGATCCGCGCGAACGCGCCCTGGGCCTCACGGAGCTCGAGCACTCAGCCTCCGTCGCGCAGACGACCGATCAGCGAGACGAGCCCGGCGGTGGATGCGTCGACCGACGGGTCGACGCGCCCGCGTCCCACCGCCGGAGCGAGCGCGACCGCGAGCTCCTTGCCGAGCTCGACCCCCCACTGGTCGAACGAGTCGATGCCCCACACCGCACCCTGCGTGAAGACGACGTGCTCGTAGAGCGCGACGAGCGAGCCGAGGGCGAACGGGCTCAGGCGGTCGAGCAGCAGGAACGTGGTGGGGCGGTTGCCGGGCATCACCTTGTGCGGGACGAGCTCCTCCGTGACACCCGCGGCTCGGAGCTCGTCGGCAGTGCGTCCGAAGGCGAGCGCCTGCGCCTGGGCGAGCGCGTTCGCGAGAAGAAGATCCTGATGCTCGCCGAGCGGGTTCGACGCGCGTGCGAAGGCGATGATGTCGGCAGGGACGAGCACCGTCCCCTGATGGAGGAGCTGGTGGAAGCTGTGCTGCCCGTTCGTCCCGGGCTCGCCCCAGACGACGGGCGCCGTCCCGGTGTCGACCGGGTCACCGTCGAGCGTGACACGCTTGCCGTTCGACTCCATCACGAGCTGCTGGAGGTACGCCGGGAACCGCGCGAGGTACTGCTCGTACGGCAGCACTGCATGTGTCTGCGTCCCGAAGAAATCGCGATACCAGACCGCCAGCAGCCCCATCAGCGCCGGGAGGTTCTGCTCGAGCGACGTCTCGGCGAAGTGCCGGTCGACGGCGTGGAAGCCGGCCAGCAGGTCGTCGAACGCCCCGGGGCCGATCGCGATCATCGTCGAGAGGCCGATCGCGGATTCCATCGAGTACCGCCCCCCGACCCAGTCCCAGAAGCCGAACGCGTTGGCGATGTCGATCCCGAACTCCGCCACCGCGTCGAGGTTCGTCGACACGGCCACCACGTGCTTCGCGATCGCGGCCTCGTCGCCGCCGAGGCCGTCCAAGAGCCACTGCCGCGCGCCTCTGGCGTTCGTCATCGTCTCGACGGTCGTGAACGTCTTCGACGAGACGATCACGAGCGTCTCGGCCGGCTCGAGGCCGCGGAGCTTCTCGACGAGGTCGGTCGCGTCGACGTTGGAGACGAAGCGCACGGTCAGCGCCCGGTCCGAGAACGAGCGCAGAGCCTCGTAGGCCATCGCGGGGCCGAGGTCGGAGCCGCCGATGCCGATGTTGACGACGGCACGGATGCGCTGCCCGGTGTGGCCGCGCCACTCGCCCGAGCGCACGCGCTCGGCGAGGGACGCCATGCGGTCGAGCACCTCGTGGACGTCACGGACGACGTCCCGGCCGTCCACGACGAGAGAGCTCCCGCGAGGCATGCGCAGGGCCACATGCAGCGCGGGCCGGTTCTCGGTCGTGTTGATGTGCTCGCCGCGGAACATCGCGTCGCGGCGCTCCTCCACGCGCCGCTCGCCGGCAAGGGCGAGGAGCAGAGCGATCGTCTCGGCCGTGACGCGGTGCTTCGACAGGTCCGCGTGGATGCCGGCCGCCTCGAACGAGAGGCGCTCGACGCGACCGGCGTCGTCCGCGAACAGCTCGCGCAGGCGCAGGTCGCCAACCTCGGCGTGGTGGCGTTGCAGCGCCAGCCACGCGGGGCTTCGTGTGAGCGTGTCCGTCATCTCCTCCCGGGACGGGCGGCTGCCCGCGAGCCGTAGACTCGAATGACTCTAGATGGTCGACCGCGGGAGGGGCGATGGCCGCGAGCACGTCGCTGCAGCTCGGGATGGTGGGTCTCGGACGGATGGGCGCGAACCTCGTGCGGCGCGCCATGCGCGACGGGCACCGGTGTGTCGGCACGGACGTGAACCACGCCGCTGTGACCGCGCTCCACGCCGAGGGCATGGCCGGCGCAGCGACGCCGGCCGAGCTCGTCCTGGCGCTCGAGCCGCCCCGCACGGTCTGGGTGATGGTGCCCGCCGGCGCGATCACCGAGCGCGCGATCGCGGAGCTCGGCGCGCTGCTCGAGCCCGGCGACACGGTCATCGACGGGGGCAACACCCGTTACCACGACGACATCCGGCGGGCACAGGAGCTCGCCGGCCGCGGGGTCCACTACCTCGACGTCGGCACGAGCGGTGGGGTGTTCGGCCTCGAGCGCGGCTTCTGCCTGATGATCGGCGGCGAGGACGAGGTGGTCGCGCGGCTGGCTCCGCTCTTCACCTCGCTCGCGCCCGGGCTCGGGACCGCCGAGCGTACGCCCGGCCGCACGGGTGACCCGGCGCCGGAGGAGCTCGGCTGGCTGCACTGCGGGCCGGCCGGGGCGGGACACTTCGTGAAGATGGTGCACAACGGGATCGAGTACGGGTTGATGGCCGCGTACGCCGAGGGCCTCGACATCCTCCACCACGCCGACGCGGGTTCGAAGGACCGCGCGGCCGACGCCGAGACGGCGCCGCTCGAGCATCCGGAGCTGTACCGGTACGACCTCGACGTCGCGGCGATCGCGGAGGTGTGGCGACGGGGCAGCGTCGTTGCGTCCTGGCTCCTCGATCTGACCGCGGCGGCCCTCCACGAGTCGCCGTCGCTCGCTGACTTCGGCGGCCGCGTCTCGGACTCGGGCGAGGGCCGCTGGACGTCGATCGCCGCGATCGACACCGGCACGCCTGCCCCGGTCCTCACCACGGCGCTCTTCGAGCGCTTCTCGTCCCGCGGCGAGGCCGACTTCGGGAACCGCCTGCTCTCGGCGATGCGCAAGCAGTTCGGCGGGCACGTAGAGAAGCCGGCGGGCTAGGACCCGCAGCGGCGTCAGCCCGCGACCAGCAGCTGCGGCCCGAGCTCGTCCGGTCGCGTCGCGCCCGAGAGGGCTACGGTGAGCTCGAGCTCGGCGAGCACGCACCGCAGGACGTGTCGCACGCCGGCTTCGCCGGCGAGACCGAGGCCGAACACGTACGGCCGGCCGAGCAGCACCGCCCGCGCGCCGAGCGCGAGCGCCTTGACGACGTCCGCGCCGGTTCGCACGCCGCTGTCGAAGAGCAGCTCGACGCGGTCGCCGACCGCCTCTGCGACGGCAGGGAGCGCGTCCAGCGCGGCGACGGCGCCGTCGACCTGGCGGCCCCCGTGGTTCGACACGATCACGCCCTCCATCCCCGCGTCGGCCGCCCTCCGGGCGTCATCGGGATGGAGGATCCCCTTCAGCGCGATCGGCCCACGCCAGTTCTCGCGCAGGAAGCGGAGGTCGTCCCACGAGAGCGACGGGCTCCCGAACGTCGCCGCCCACTGCAGCACGGCGGCGAGGCGGTTGTCGTCGTCGATCGAGCCGCCGACGAGCCCCTGGAACACGGGATCCGCGAAGTAGTTCTGGGTCCCGATCCCGCGCAGGAACGGCAGAAACGCGTTGTCGAGGTCACGTGGCCGCCAGCCCATCGTGTACGTGTCGACCGTCAGGACGAGCGTCTCGTACCCCGCCGCCGCGGCCCGCTCGAGAAAGCTGAGCGCGAGGTCGCGGTTCTTCGGCCAGTAGAGCTGGTACCAGCGCGGTGCGCCACCACCTGCGACGGCGACGTCCTCGAGAGTGGTCGACGCAGCCGTGCTCACGACGATCGGCAGTCCGAACGACGCCGCCGCGCGGGCGACCGCGAGCTCGCCGTCCGGGTGCACGATCCCGAGGACGCCGATCGGCGCGAGCGCGACAGGCGCGGGCATGGCGGTGCCGAGGACGGTCGTCGAGAGGTCCGTGACGGAGACGTCGCGCAGCATGCGCGGCACGATCCGCCATCGCTCGAAGGCCGCCCGGTTCGCCCGTGCGGTGGCCTCCGACCCGGCGGAGCCCGCGACATAGCCGAACGCCTCGGCGGGCATGCGCTGCTCGGCGAGCGCCTCGAGCCGCGTCGGGTCGGTCGGCAGCTCGGGCCGGATGTCCTCGAGCCCGCCCTGGTAGATCTCGTTCTGGAACGAGCCGAACATGCGCATCACGCCTTCCTCTCGTGGTCGGGCGAGTCTCTCAGACCCCGCTACGCCTCGCCTCTCCGCGACGGCGTGCGCCGGGGCCACCAGCCGGGGACAGCGCGGCGGTACGCCTCGTATTCGAAGCCGTACCGGCGGGCGAGCGTCGGCTCCTCGTACCCGCGGACGAAGGCGGCGACCGTCGCCGCGAGGGCCGCGTAGCCCAGGAGCACGGCCCGTCCAATGAGCAGCGCCTGCCCGACGATGATCGCCCCGACGGCCAGGTACATCGGGTTCCGCACATGGCGGTAGAGCCCGCCGACGAAGAGGTGCTCGGTCGGAGCGATCGGCGCCGGCGTGCCGAGGCCCTCGACGACGGACCGCACGCACGCCTCGAGCAGCACGCAGCGGCCACGGCCAGCCGTGAGTGCCGTCCCAGCCCGTCAACCGCCACGGGACGAGGCCGGCGACGATCCCCGGCGCCACGACGAAGAAGATCAGCGAGCCGCCCGCTGCTCGTGCTCTCTCCATCTCCGGCAAGCCTCACCGCGCTCCACGGGTGTTCGGCGCGAGCGCGCCGAATCCAGTCCGCGGCGCGCTCCTCGACCTGCGACGCACTCAACCCCTGAGGGTGGTCGCGACGTGCCGGAACACGTCGACGCCGAGCTCGAGGTCGTCGACGGCGATCCGTTCGTCGGCCGAGTGCACGAGGCTTGCCGCGAGCTGCGTGTCCATGCTCCGGAGCGGGAAGAACCCGTAGACGGCCGTCCCGTGTTCTTTCCGGAGGTAGTGGCTGTCCGTGAACCCGGCCGTCACGATCGGGACGAGCCGGGCGCCCGGCTCGATTCGCTCGACCCACGTGTCGAGCGCCCGCCAGAGGGACGTTTCGAGCGGCGAGCGGGTGCCACCGACGTGCTCCGCGACGATCCACTCGATCTCCCAGGCGCCGGGGACACCGGCGCGGAGCAGCGCCTCGACCTCCGCCGGCTCCTGACCGGGGAGCAGGCGGCAGTCGACCTCGATCGTGCAGCTTCCCGGGACGACGTTCCGCTTGCGCGACGCCTCGATCATGGTCGGCGAGAGCGTCGTCGCGAGGAGGGGCTCGACGAGCTGGCCGGCGAGCGGATGCAGGTCGCGGGAACGGTCGAGCGCTTCTTCGAGCGGCGGCACGACTCCGAGCAGCGTCTCGAGGAACGTCTGCACCTCCGGGATGAGCGAGCGGGGCGGCTCGAGTCGCGCGAGCGCCTCCAGGACGGGACCTGCCTTGAGCAGCGCGTTGTCGGCGGAGTGGGGATCGGACGCATGCCCGCTCCGGCCGTGCAGGCGCAGCTTGAAGGGCGCGGTGGCCTTCTCGCCGACGGCGCAGAGGTAGTAGATCCGCCCGCCGAAGACGCAGCGCTCACCGCCGCCCTCGTTGAGGCCGAACTCCGCCCGCACCGTCTCCGGATGCTCCCGTGCGAGCCAGGAGGCGCCGAAGTCGACGCCGACCTCCTCGTCCGCCGTGAGGGCGAGCAGGAGATCGCCCGGTAGCGCGGCCCTCTCCCGCGCGAGCGACGCGAAGGCGACGGCGGCTGCCGCGACATGTCCCTTCATGTCGAGCGCGCCGCGGCCCCAGACCTCACCATCGACGACGTCGCCGGACCACGGGTCGCGCGTCCACTCGGACGAGTCGGCGAGGACCGTGTCGGTGTGGGCGAGCAGGACGAGGGTCGGACCGTCACCCCCCTCGAGCCGCGCGACGAGGTTCGCGCGGTCGGGGGCCTTCGCGAAGAGCCGGCTCTCGACGCCGTTTCGCGTGAGATACCGCTGGAGCGCCTCGGCGGCCCGCGTCTCGTTGCCGGGCGGATTGACGGTGTCGAGCCGGATCAGCTCCTGCAGGAGCGCCGTCGCCTCGTCCCGGAGGGACATCCGTCAAGCGCTCTCGGTCTTCGACCTCGCCGTCAGCTCGTTGCGGACCTCCCAGAGCTCCGGGAAGACGACGGTCTGGACGAGTCGTCCGAGCACCTCCACAGGTGTGCCCTGCGTGCCGACGACCGCGTCGCCGATCACGCGCGCGACGACGCGGTAGTGCCGGATGCGCCACGTCTGGCACCACTCGTCGAGCTCGATCAGCGACTCGGCGAGGCGGTAGAGCGCATCGTGGTCGCGACGCTGGACGTAGAGATCGACGAGCGAGAGGCCGGCTTCGCGGCGACGCACGTGGAACGCCTGCCCGAGGCGCGGCAGCGCCACGCGAAGCGACCGCCAGCCGGGCGAGTCGAACCCGCTGCCGTGGCCGAGCACCTTGCGGATCTCCTGGTACTCCCACGGCGACAGCTCCTCGAGCATGTCGAGCTGGTCCGTCGCATAGCGGAGGCACCGGAGCGGGCGCCGGAGATGGCGCGCCGCCTCGGCGACGTCGCCCTCGCCGGTCAGCCGCGTCGCCTCCTCGACGTCGCTGGTCGCGAGCTTCAGCCAGAGCTCCGACGACTGGTGGACGACCTGGAAGAGCAGCTCGTCGCGATGCACCCACTCGTCGGGACCCTTCTGCAGCCGGAGGAGCTCCTCGGTGTTGAGGTACCGCTCATAGTCCGAGGGTGCGCCGCCCGGGAGGATGGGAGTGTCGAAGTCCTCGCCCGTCGCAGACATCCGGGTGAGCATACTGGCGTCGATGAGCGACCTCTTCAGCGACGCGGCGGCGACGCAGGCGTCTGCCATCGCCCCGCTGCCGCATCGAATCAGGCCGCGCTCGCTCGACGAGCTCGTCGGCCAACAGGACGTGCTCGGCCCGGGCACGGCGCTCCGTCGCGCGATCGAGGAAGGACGCGCGCCCTCGATGATCCTGCACGGACCGCCCGGCGTGGGGAAGACGACCGTTGCGCGAATCGTGGCCGAGTCGTCGTCCGCCGCATTCGAGGAGCTGTCCGCCGTTTCGGCGAGGGTCGACGACGTCCGGGCGGTGCTCGCGCGGGCGCGCGACCGTCTCGGCGGGAACGGCGTCCGGACGATCCTCTTCATCGACGAGATCCATCGCTTCGACAAGCGCCAGCAGGATTCCGTCCTGCATGCCGTCGAGGACGGCCTCGTCACGCTCATCGGCGCGACGACGGAGAACCCGTACTTCGAGGTGAACCAGGCGCTCCTCTCGCGCTGCACGGTGATCGAACTCGAGCCGCTCACGCCCGAGCAGCTCGAAGAGGTCGTCCGCCGCGGCGCGACTGGCTTGCCCGCCGACGTGCCCGACGAGGTCGTCACCGCGATCGCCCGGCGCGCAGGGGGCGACGCACGGACGGCGCTGCAGACGCTCGAGCTCGCCTGGGAGACCGCCTCGAGGGCGGGTGAGGTGCTCACCGTCGAGCACGTGGCGGATGTCGCGCGGAAGAGGCCGCTGCGCTACGACCGTGCAGGCGACCGCCACTACGACCTCGCGTCGGCCTTCATCAAGTCGATGCGCGGGAGCGACCCGGACGCCGCCGTCTACTACCTCGCGGCGATGCTCGAAGGCGGCGAGGATCCGCGGTTCCTCGCGCGACGGATCGTGATCGCGGCGAGCGAGGACGTCGGCAATGCCGACCCGCGGGCGTTGCTCGTCGCGGTCGCCGCGGCGCAGGCCGTCGAGCACGTCGGCCTTCCCGAGGCACAGCTCAACCTGGCGCAGGCGGCGCTCTACGTCGCACGCGCGCCGAAGTCGAACGCGGCGGCACGCGCGATCTGGAACGCGCGTGCCGACGTGCGCCGGGAGGGCATCGCCACCCCGCCCGCGATGCTGCGCGACACGCACTACCGTGGTGCAGCCGCCCGGGGACACGGCGAGGGATATGTCTCGCCGCACGACGACCCGACCCGCGCGGGCGTCGAGCACCTGCCCGAGAGGGTGCGGGGACGGGCGTACTATGTTCCGTCCGCGAACGGCGAGGAGGCGGAGGAGGCGGTGCGTGGCGATCGGAACGGGTGACAGGGCGCCGGAGTTCGACCTCGAGGAGGCGTCGGGGAAGCCACGGGTTCGCCTCTCCGACTTCCGCGGGAAGTCGAACGTGCTCCTCGTGTTCCATCCCTTTGCGTTCACACCGGTGTGCAGCGAGGAGGCGCGTGATCTCCAGGACAACCTTCCGTCGTTCCGCAACGCGAACACGGAGATCGTCTTCGTCTCGTGCGACACCTCGGCGGCGCGACAGGCCTGGAAGCGCGAGCTCGGCGCGGAGTACACGTTCGCGTCCGACTTCTGGACGCACGGCGAGACGGCGAAGCGCTACGGCGTCTTCAACGAGGCGAACGGCGCACCGATCCGCGGGACGTTCCTGATCGACACGAACGGCGTGGTGATCTGGTCGCTCGTCAAGGACTCGGACACGCGCAGGACCGAGCTGGTCCCGGAGTCGCTCGAGACCCTCGGCCGCGACGGCGCGTGACGCGGACTCCCGCCGAGGCGCCCCCGCGCGCCGCCGAGCGCGCGGCACAGAGCCGACACGAACCCGGCGCACTTCCGTCACTCGTTCGGCGATACCGTGACTCCAGGGGGCTTGATTGCCCCTTGGGGGGGCGCGGACCGATACGCCGCGTGGCGACGTCGGCGCGATCGGCGAGGTGGTCGGCGGGCAACCGGCGTGGACGCCCCGGCCGCCACCTCTGGCCCCGCGTCGATCCGGCGACAGCCCACGGAAGTGCAGCCCCACGCACGACGTACAGACGCCGGTGACCGGCCTGCACGTCCATGCGTGGGGTGAGGAGAGCGCGCCCGCACTCGTCTGCCTCCACGGCGTCACGGCCTGGGGAGGGCACTTCGAGTCGCTCGCGTCCGCGCTCGCGCCCACCCATCGCGTCGTCGCGCCCGACCTCCTCGGCCATGGACGCTCCCCGAGGGAGCCGCCGTGGCGGCTCGGCGACCACCTCGACGCGGTCGAGCGCGCGGTCGGGGACGCTCGACTCTGGCTCGGGCATTCGTTCGGCGCCCGGATCGCCTTCCAGCACGCCGCGCGCCATCCCGGCTCGGTCGAGCGACTCGTGCTGCTCGACCCGGCGATCGTCCTGCCGCCGCACGTCGCGCTGTGGGCGGCGGAGAACGCCCGCGCGGAGCGAACGTACGCGTCGTTCGAGGAGGCCGTCGATCGCCGCTACGAGGAGAGCCAGCTCCATGCCGCGCCGCGTCGGCTCGTGGAGGCCGAGCTCCGTGGGCACCTCGTGGAGGAGGACGGCGTCTGGCGCTACCGGTACACGCAGGCGTCCGTCGTCAGCGCCTATTCCGAGCTGGCGACCACGCCGCCCGCCTTCGAGGCAGTTCGTTTGCCGACTCTCCTCGTGCTGGGCGCAGAGTCGTATCTCCCGTACGACCACCTGCTCGACGACCACCGCTCGGCGCTCGGCGACCTCCTCGAGGTCGTGGTCGTCCCCGGCGGTCACACGGTTCTCTGGGATGCCCTCGACGAGACCGCCGAGGCCGTGACGCGATTCCTGGCCGCGGCGCCCGCCTGAGGGCTCGACTGTCGCCCCTCTATTCCACGTACTCGTCCGCGATCGCGAGCACGTCGTCCAGGATCCCGACCCCGGCGTCGACCTCGTCGCGGGTGACCGTCAGCGGCGGGACGACCATGACCACGTTCCAGTGCGTCATCAGATAGAGACCCTGCTCGAGCGCGGCCTTCGCGAGGCGCGCGACGGGTGCGGCCGCGTCGCCCGAGGCGTTGTACGGGACGAGCATCTCGCGCGTCTCGCGGTTCTTGACGAGCTCGACGCCCCAGAAGCAGCCGAGGCCGCGTACGTCGCCGATCGACGGATGACGATCGGCGAGGTCGCCCAGGCGCTCGCCGAGATAGCCGCCGACCGTGGCCGCGTTCTCGACGACGCCCTCGTCCTGGAATGCCTCGATCGAGGCGATCGCCGACGCGCACGCGAGCGGATGCCCCGCGTATGTGAGCCCGCCCGGGAAGAACCGATCGCGCACCTGGTCGACGATCTCGCCGCGGGCGATCATCGCCCCGAGCGGCACGTACCCCGAGTTGATTCCCTTTGCGACGGTGATGATGTCCGGCACGACGTCCCAGTGCTCGCACGCGAACCACCGTCCGGTGCGGCCGAAACCCGCCATCACCTCGTCGAGGATCAGGAGGATCCCGTGGCGGTCGCAGACCTCGCGGATCGCCTGCAGGTAACCCTCGGGCGGGGGGATGACCCCGTTCGTCCCCGTCACGGTCTCGAGGATGACGGCGGCGACCGTATGCGCACCTTCGTACTCGAGGATCTCCTCGAGGTGGGGCGCCCCGGTGCAGACGGGGCACGGGTCGGGATGCCCAGCCGGGCAGCGGTAGGTGTACGGGTCGAACATCCGCACGACACCGGGCATCCCGGGCTCGACGGCCCAGCGGCGAGGGTCACCGGTGAGCGTGACGGCGCCGTGCGTCGCACCGTGATACGAGCGGTAGCGCGCGACGATCTTGTTGCGCCCCGTGACGAGCCGCGCGAGCTTGACGGCGTTCTCGTTCGCCTCGGCGCCGCCGTTCGTGAAGAACGACACGGCAAGGTCGCCGGGAGTCACGTCGGCGAGCATCCGCCCGAGGCGGGACCGTGACTCGTTGGCCATCGGCGGGCCGATCGTGCAGAGCTGATCGGCCTGGTCCTTGATCGCCTGGATGATCTTCGGGTGCTGATGCCCGATGTTGACGTTGACGAGTTGGGAGGCGAAGTCGAGGTAGCGCTTGCCTTCGTAGTCCCAGAAGTGGCGCCCCTCGGCCCCTGCAACCGCAATCGGGTTGATCTGGTCTTGCACGGACCACGAGTAGAGGACGTACTCCTTCGCGTCGGCGACGATCCGGGCACCGAGGTTGGGGTTCGCCTCGACAGTGGCCATGTCCATGCTCCCTTCGCTTCGCTCGCTCGAGCGATCGTAGCCATGTGCCGCAGGCGCCGGCCGCGGCGTCGGCCGTCGAAGAAGCCGCCTTCGATCGCGGCGGCGGCCGCCTGGCCCCTCGTACGCACGCCGAGCGTTCGCAGGATCGCCGAGACGTGGTGACCGATCGTGCGTGTCGAGACGACGAGGTCATTCGCGATTTCCGCGTTACGCTTGCCGGCGGCGACCAGACGGAGGACGTCGAGCTCCGGCTGGTCGGCTCTGCCGGGTTGGCCCACGTCGAAGGCCTGCGGCCGCGGGGAACGGAAGCGTCGAGCGTACGCAGCTGTCGGCGCACGGCCCGGGCAGCCGGTGCCGCTCCGAGACGCACGAGGGGTCGAGAGCGCCTCGAGCAGGGCCTTCGAGAGGCGCTCACATCTCGCCGGCTGGGACGTCTCGAAGTCGGCGCAAACTTGGTACGGACGACGCGCATTGTCGACGCTAACGTCCGTGCCCCGGGGCGGGTGGGGGTTTGGGACGGACCAGCAACAGTCCGTGCGCGCGCGCCGCGTCGGCTGCTCCGACCCGTTAGGCTCCTCGTCGTGAGGGCCGCCGTGATCCGCGAGGTCGGCACGCCGCCCGAACTCGGCGATGTCGAAGCGCCCGAGGACGACTCGGTCGAGGTCGTCGCGGCCCCGCTCAACCCGATCGACCTCGCCGTCTCGCGCGGCATCCTCGCCACCGGTCACCCGCCGCTCCCGTACGTCCCCGGCTGCGAAGGCGTCGGCCGCACTGCCGACGGGCGGCTGGTCTGGCTCTTCGGCGGCACCCTCGGCCGCACGACGAACGGGACCATGGCCGAGCGCGCCGCGATCGGCGACGCCTTCGCGATCGACGTCCCTGACGGCGCCGACCCCGCGGTGGCCGCGGGCCTCGGGATCGCAGGGCTGGCCGGCTGGCTTCCGCTCGCGTGGCGGGCCCCCCTCCAGGGTGGCGAGAACGTCCTCGTGCTCGGCGCCACGGGATCCGTCGGCCTGGTCGCCGTGCAGACGGCGAAGCTCCTCGGCGCGGCGCGGGTCGTCGCGGTCGGGAGGAGCGAGGAGGGGCTCGCGCGCGCCCTTGAGCTCGGCGCGGACGCAAGCGTGCGCCTCGGTGAGGCGGACGATCTCGTCGCTGCCTTCAAGGACGCGTTCGACGGCGAAGGCCCGAGCTACGTGTTCGACCCGCTGTGGGGCGAGCCGGTGGCCGCCGCGGTCCAGGCCGCGGTCCCGCGCGCGACGATCGTCAACCTCGGCCAGTCGGCGGGGGCAACCTCAGAGCTCGCGTCGGGCCCCGTCCGCTTCAAGAACCTCTCCATCCTGGGCCACACGAACTTCGCCCTCCGGGAGGACGAGCTCGCAGAGCACTATCGCCGGCTCGTCGGGCACGTCGTCGCCGGCGACATCGCGTTCGACGTCGAGCGCGTACCGCTCGACGACGCCGCGTCGGCGTGGCAGCGCCAGGCCAAGGGCGCCGGCGCGAAGCTCGTACTCGTCCCCTGAGCCGCGACCGTTGTCAGGCGGTGGCAGCCGCGCGGTGCAGCTCCTCGCCGAACTTCGCGCGCTCGAGGAACTCGCCGTGGCCCGGCTCGACCCTGAGCTCGCCGTCGTCGACGACGACGGTGCCGCGGACGAGGACGATGTCGACGTCGCCGGTCACCTCGGTGCCCTCGTAGAGGTTGTAGTCCGTCTTCGAGTGCTGGTCGGCGGCAGTGATCGTCTTCTTCCGCGTCGGGTCGAAGACGACGATGTCGGCGTCGGAGCCGGGCGCGAGCGTCCCCTTGCGAGGGTAGAGCCCGAACAGCTTCGCCGGGTTCGTGCAGAGGAGCTCGACCATCCGGTTGAGCGTGATGCGCCCCTCGCCGACGCCGAAGTGGTGGATCATGTGCAGCCGGTTCTCCAGGCCGGGCCCGCCGTTCGGGATCTTCGAGAAGTCGTCCTTCCCCATCGTCTTCTGGCCGTCCCAGAGGAAGGCGCAGTGGTCGGTCGAGATCGCCGAGAGGACATCGGTGCGCACCGCGTTCCACAGCACGTCCTGGTTGGCCTTCGGCCGAGGCGGAGGCGTGTAGACGTACTTCGCGCCCTCGAAGTCCGGCCGCTCGAGGAACGTGTAGTCCACGAAGAAGTACTGCGTGCACGTCTCGCCCCATACGTCCCAGCCCTTCTCGCGGGCGAGCATGATCGGCTCGACGGACTCCTTGCACGAGACGTGGACGACGTAGAGCGGGCACCCGGCGACGCGCGCGAGCTGGATCGCCCGGTTCGTCGCCTCCCCCTCCGTCTCGGGCGGGCGCGTGAGCGCATGGAAGTGCGGCGCGGTGTTGCCCGCCGCGAGCGCCTCCTTCACGAGCACGTCGATCGCGTCGCCGTTCTCGGCGTGCACCATCACCAGCGCCCCCGTCCGCGCCGCGACCTGCATCGTGCGGAAGAGCGTCTCGTCGTCGACCATCAACGCGCCCTTGTAGGCCATGAACAGCTTGTAGGACGTGACGCCCTGGTCGGGCAGCGTCGCGAGCTCCTCGAGCCGCCCCGGCTGTGAGAGGTCGGTGACGGCGATGTGGTAGCCCATGTCGATGATCGCCTTGCCCTCGCGCTTGGAGTGCCAGTCGGCGAGCGCATCGGTGAAGCTCTGCCCCTGCGCCTGGATGCAGAAGTCGACGTGCGACGTCGTGCCGCCGAAGGCCGCAGCCGTGTGGCCCGACGTCACGTCGTCGATCGTCGTCGTGCCGCCGAACGGCATGTCGAGGTGCGTATGGGGGTCGACGAGGCCGGGGAGCACGAGCTTCCCGGCCGCGTCGATCACCGTGTCGGCGCTCACGTCGAGCGCCTCGCCGAGCAGGGAGATCCGCTCGCCGTCGACGAAGACGTCGCCGACGTAGTCGTCCGCAGCCGTGACGATTCGGCCGCCCTTGATCAGCACGGACATCCTGGATCTCCCTTCTCGGTCGTCGCCTCTACTTCCCGCCCGCCGTGACCTTGACCGTGACCTTCTTCCACGAGGCGCCTGTGACGTTCGCCTTCTCCCGCTTCAGCTGCGCGAGCGCCTTCGCGGCGTAGGCGTAGTTCGTCGCGCCCTTCGGGACGTTCTTGATCACGCCGTACGTCTTCGCGATCTTCGTCGTCTGCGCGAGCGCGCCCGTCGGCGGCAGGCCGATCCCCCGCGAGTTCGGCCAGATGAGCGCATTGATCTCGTTCATCTGCCACGTCTGATGGCCGCGACCGAGCAGTGACCCGTTCTTCAGGACCATGTTGACGCAGTCTGCCTGGTGGTCACGGCAGTAGATCCAGCCCTGGAACGACGCCTTGAGGAACTTCACCGCGGTGTCCTGGTTCGCCTTGTCCTTCAGCCAGTCCTCGCGCACGAACACGTTGTCCTCGAGCATGCCCGTGCCGACCTTCGGATCGGACATCTTGAAGACGTTCAGGTCCTTGAGCGTGTAGAGCTTCCCGGTCTTCGGGTTCTTCGTCTCGAGCACCTGCGCGAGCTCGTTGTACGTCATCGCCGCCGCAGCGTCGACCTGGTTCTTGAGGAACAGCTGCATGTCGAACGGCTGGTTGACG